>JAHFDK010000106.1 GCA_023249095.1 Candidatus Rokuibacteriota bacterium
ACCAGTGAGGCGGCTCACGTCCCGGTAGCTACCGGACTGAGGCGTGCGGTGAACCTCGACGCTTTCCGCGGCACAGTCGACCACCCAGTACTCGGAAATACCGGCCTCGGCGTACAGCCTCTGCTTGGTCGACCGGTCGTAGGACAGCGAGCTCTCGGCCACCTCGATGACCAGAAGCACGTCGTCCGCGTGTGCCTCGAGCTCCTTATAGGGCACGCTGCGGCGGCGAAGGATCTTGAGATCGGGCTCTGGCTCGGTATCCTCAGCGAGGACGAGGGGGTTCTGGACCGACACGATGGCGCGGCCGGCCACGCGCATGATCAGGAGCTGGGCCAGGTTATCGACGAACGCCTGGTGACGCCGGCCGATGGGCGACATCTCGACGATCTCGCCTCGGATCAGCTCGACCCGATCGGTCGGCTTGAGGATGCCAACCTCAGCCATCTGGGAATACTCCTCGCGGGTGAATCGCCGTCGCGCTCCCGCCACCTCGACCGCCATCGGTTCCCTCCCCGCCGCTCGCCGGCTCGCCCCACACACGAGCCTATAACCGATCCGCGCCGGCTCCGAAAAGTCCCTAGAAGGATACACGCCAGGCGCCTCGTCTATCGCACCGATCGCTCTGGTCCGCCCGTGCTAACTTCGAGGCGAGGAGGATCGGGGATGGGCACATTCTTCGCGGAGGTCCAGCTGGCATCGCCGGCTCGATGTATACCTGGGTGTCCGGAGCCCTGCTCCGTGAGCTTGGCGTTGAACCCTCCGAGCGTCGACGCGTTCTCACCATCGAGGGGCGAACGACCGAACGCGGTGCGGCCGAGATCATGATCACGCTCGAAGGCCGAACGCTCCACACGCTCTGCCTGTTCGGCGAGCCGGGCGATCTCGAGGTTCTCGGTGCCTACACGCTGGAAGGGTTCGGGCTCGCGATCGACCCCGTTCAGCGGCGTCTCATCCCGGCGATTCTCTACGGCGCCGTAGCAGTCGGCTAGCGCTTCACCGTCAGCTTCTCGAAGAGCGCGCTGAGGATCTCGTCGATCCCGGCGGATGCCCACAGGTCGAAGAACGGCGACCCCTGCATGGCGACGAACTCCCGCTGGCCGCGCTCCTTCGTCTGCGTCTCCGTCTCGCCGGGTCGGGCGGACTGCTGGTATCCGCGGATGTAATCCTTGTGGTAGATCGCCGGGTACTCGATGTACCGGTGCAGCTCATGGAAGTCCCTGGTGTAGATGACCACGATCGGCACCGACGCCCATTCGCCGCCGTTCTTCGCGTTCATGAACTCGAGCACGATGTCGTGGTTGCCGTCGGGGTGGGCGGCGGGATCCGGACGCCGCGTGCCGAGGATCTTCTTGCCGTCGCGGTTGAAGATGCGCAGCTCCAGCCCGCCGGCCTCGGCCAGCCGCGCCAGCGCGGGCACGTCGCGCCGGCAGTCGGACGACCAGTCCTCGGAGACGACCAGAATCTTGGCGGGCCCGTTGGGCTGCGCGGCGAGCCACTTGATGGCGGCGGCCTGCTGGTCGCTGAGCCGCGTCCTGGCGTAACGCTCGCGAAGCACCGCGCTGTTGTCCCTGCGGGCCGTGCCGACCGATCCGCCGTCGGCGTAATAGGACCCAAAGGCCTCGCGCGCGAGGTTCTCCGGGCTGCCGGCGTACTTCACGTACTCGTCGAACGTCATGCCCTTGGCGAACCGCTCGGGGGTGACAACACTCTTGGCCACGCTATCCTCCTTGCGCCCGGAGCCTCAGGGCAGGCTGAGCGCCACCAGCTCGGCCGGGATGTTCGCGCCGCCGACCGGAATGACGATGTACTGCCGGCCCCGCGCCATGTACGTCATGAGCGCGCCGTGGGCATTCGCGGGCAGCTCGATCTGCGCGAGCAGGTCACCTGTCTTCTTGTCGAACACCTCGAGCGTCGGCTCCAGCGTAGCGAACGTCCAGATCTGCACCCACGGGCGATCGTGCGCCCGCCGCAGACCGGTCGGGCGGCCTTCCTGAGCCGCGAAGAGCAGCGTCCGCGTGACGAGCGGGAATCCCCGACGGGGCGAGCCGAGACGCGGGAGGTCGAGCGTCGCCAGCAGAGGGTGTTTCCGGGGACCTTCGCCGAGCGGCACGGTCCACGCATGATCGCCGCTGTTGAGATCGATCGCGACCACCCGTCCGAACGGAGGCTTGAATAGCGGCAGGCGCTCGGGACCGAAGAGCACCTGGGAACGACCCACGTACCGATCGGCGAGCGGAACAACGGGACCGGGCGGGCTCAGCGTGGTCACGATGGGCAGCGTGCGCGAGGTCACGTAGAGCCAGCCGGTGGCGGGATCGACGGCGGCGCCGGACCAGCTCGCACCGCCGGCCTGGCCCGGTACAAAGATCGTCCCGCGCTCGCTGGGCGGCGTGTAGAGCGGCCCCCAGTCATAGCGCTCGAGGATCGCGAGCGCCTTCTGGCGTAACTCCGGCGTGAAGTCGATCACGTCCTCCTGGCGCACGCCTTGCCGTTCGAAGGGCGGGGGCCGGGTCGGGAACGGCTGGGTCGCGACCGTCTTCTCGCCGGGCACCGTGGACTGCGGCACCGGCCGATCCTCGACGGGCCAGACCGGGCGGCCGGTCACGCGGTCGAAGACGTAGACGAATCCCTGCTTGGTGACCTGCGCCACCGCCTTGATGCGCTGCCCGTTCACCGTGATGTCGACGAGGTTCGGCGCAGCGGGGATGTCGTAATCCCAGAGACCGTGGCGGACGAACTGGAAGTGCCAGACGCGCCGGCCCGTGGCGGCGTCCAGGCAGACGAGCGACTCGGCGAAGAGGTTGTCCCCGAGACGATGACCGCCGTAGTAGTCATTGGCCGGCGTGCTGAACGGCAGGTACACGTAGCCGAGATCCTCGTCGGCGCTCATGGGCGCCCACACGTTGACGGCGCCGACAGTCTTCCAGCTCTCCCGCTCCCACGTCTCGTTGCCGACCTCGCCGTGCTGCGGGATCGCGTGGAAGATCCAGCGCTGGCGGCCGGTGCGCGCGTCGAAGCCGCGCACGTGGCCGGGCGGCATGTCGGAGCGTATCGGGAAGTCGGAGATCGAGGCGCCGACCACGACGACGTCGCGGACGACGACGGGCGGCGACGTCACCGAGTACCAGGGACGGTCGACCTGACGCCCCAGCCCCTCGGTCAGATCGATCCGTCCGTCCTTGCCGAAGCTCGTGATCGGTGTCCCGGTCCGAGCATCGAGGGCGATGAGATACGCGTTACCGGTCCCAATGAAGATCCGCTCTTCGCGGCCGTCGGTCCAGTAGGCGACGCCGCGGTGAACCCAGCCGAGGTTCGGCGGAGTGCCGAGCATCCAGACCTTCGGGTCGTGCACCCACCGGGTCTGCCCGGTGGCCGCGTCGATCGCCGCCACCTGGCTGAGCGACGTACTCACGTAGAGCACGCCGCGGATCATCAGCGGCGTCGCCTCGTTCACGAAGGTCTCGAGGCCCGGGGTTCGCTCCATGATGTCGTGGTCGGGTGAGCGCCATCGCCAGGCCACGCGGAGCTGACGGACGTTGTCCCGGGTGATCTGGGCGAGTGGCGAGTACCGCGCACTGGCATAGGTGCCGCCGTAGGTGGGCCACTCGGAGTCCGGCGGCTCGGGGGCCCCGGTCCGAGGGCTCGTGGCCTGGCAACCCGAGACGGTGACGAGGAACGCCAGAGCGAGCGCGAGGGAGCCGAGCCGGAGCTGCGACGACGGCATCACGTTTAAGCGAGCTTCGGCATGACTTCGTCGGCGAACCGGCACATCGTGCGCTCGACCTCAGTCCGCGGCAGCATCGACCCCTGATCGAATCAGCTGATGATCTGCGAGAGTCCAAACTCGTCGCGCGCCGCCTGCAGCCGGTCGATGACTTCCGCGGCGTCGCCGAACACGCCCTGATCGCGGCAGAACTTCTCGAACGGCAGGTTGGCCAGGGTCTCCTCGATCATCCTCAGGCGTGGCAAGTGGTCAACGTAGGACTCGGGTAGCTGCGAGAAGATGGTCCGGAGGTTCTTGTAGTACTTGAGCACGCCGGGCCGCATGGCGTCCCGCGCGGCACTCGCCGTCGGCCCCACGTGCACGGGCAACATCAGCGCCATCTGATCGTTCTGCCAGGCGTGCCCGGCGGCGGCGAAGTGAGCGCGGTAGAGCGCCATGTACTCGCGAAGCTGCGGCAAGGGCGTGGTCGTCGTCCCCGAATAGATGGGCAGCCCCAGGTCGCCGATGTGGGCGAAGCTCTCCTGCGTGTGGACGGCAACGCGGATCGGCGGATGGGGCCGCTGGAGCGGCTTCGGCACCACCGCGACCTCTTCCACCTGGTAGAACGTGCCGTGATAGCTGAAGCGATCGCGCGTCCATGCCAGCCTGATGATCTCGAGCGCCTCGTCGAAGCGGGCGCGGTTCTCCGCCACCGGCACGCGAAATCCGTGGAACTGGCTCGGGATCGAGCCACGGCCGACCCCGAACTCGAGCCGCCCGCCGGAGAGCAGGTCGGCGGTCGCGGCTTGCTCGGCGCAGCTCAGCGGATGATGGAGCGGCAGCAGCGTGACGGCGGTCCCGATGCGGATCCGCCGGGTGCGCTGGGCAATCACCGGCACCGTCATGAGCGGGTTCGCCAGCAGCGAGAACGCGCCGCCGAAGTGCAGCTCGGCCAGCCACGCGACGTCGAAGCCCAGCGAGTCGGCGAGCGCGATCAGATCGAACATCTCGGCGTAGCGCTCGGCGTGCGTCTGGCCGGTGGCTTCCGGAGCCTGGAAGAAGAGGCCGAATCGCATCGCCGGAATCTTTGCGCAAGCCGAGTCGAAGAGTCAAGGAGCGACTCGATGCCCGCGGTTCGTGCTACAGTACACCTGAAAGATCAGATCAGGTGTATCCAATCGTGGGAGGTAACTGTGGGCCGCACGAACATCGTCCTCGATGACAACCTCATCAAGCAGGCGATGCGGGTCAGCGGAGCGAAGACCAAGCGCGAAGCGGTCGACTGGGCCTTGCGGGAGATGGTCGCCCGGGGCGCGGTCTACCGGGCGCTCCGCAAGCTGAAGGGGAAGCTGCCCTGGGAGGGCGATGTCCGCCTCTGGCGGCGTAAGCGCCAGTGATCGTCGTCGATACGACGGTCTGGGCCGACTGGTTCAACGGCAGGGACTCACCGGAGGTTGACCGCCTGGGTCAGGCACTCGGCGGTCAGGACGCGGGGCTGGTGCCGGTGATTCTGACGGAGGTGCTGCAGGGCTTTCGCTCCGACCGCGACTTCGAGCGGGCACGCGCTCTCCTCGTCCGGCTTCCCGTGCTGAGTCTCGACCTCGAAGGGCACGCCGCCGCGGCCCGCCTGTTTCGCCGGTTGCGCGGCAAAGGCATCACGGTCCGGGGCGCCATCGACTGCATCATCGCCCAGACTTGCATCGCCGCCGGTGTCGAGCTGCTCAGCGCCGATCTGGATTTCGCCGCCATCGCCCGACACACGACGCTGCGCTTGTGCGCGACATGAATGACTGTCCGGCTTGACGAGAATCCCCTCACCTGAGCAGGCATCATACGCGATGCGGTTGGTGCTATCATCCCGCGACAGCCGTGGAGAGTGCAACGATGCAACCGACACGGTTCGGAAGGATCCGTCCACCGGACGAGGCGTGGCTGGCCAAGCAGCCGCCCGAGCCGATCCTCGAGCCCGAGCTGCCGATCATCGACACCCACCATCACCTGTGGGAGCGGCGGGATCATCGCCACTTGCTGCACGAGCTCCTGGCCGATCTCCGCACGGGCCACAACGTCGTCGCCACGGTGTTCGTGGAATGTCGCGCGATGTACCGCGCCGATGGACCCAGCGAGTTGCGGCCGGTGGGCGAGACGGAGTTCGTCGCCGGCATCGCGGCCATGAGCGACAGCGGCCTCTACGGGCCGACGCGCGTCGCCGCCGGCATCGTGGGCTTCGCCGATCTCACGCTGGGCGATCGGGTCGAGCCCGTGCTGCAGGCGCAGCTCCGCGCCGGCGGCGGGCGGTTCCGCGGCGTGCGCCACTCCGCGGCGTGGGACGCGAGCGAGGTGATCGGCAACAGCGCCGTGGCCGCGGGACCGCACCTGATGAAGCGGCCGGACTTCCGAGCGGGGCTGGCGCGTCTGACCGCGCTCGGCCTGTCCCTCGACACCTGGGTGTTCCACCCCCAGCTCGCCGACGCCGTCGACCTGGCCCGGGCCTTCCCCGCGGCGAACATCATCGTGGGCCACGTCGGCGGACCGCTCGGCTACGGTCCCTATGCCGGCAAGCGGGACGAAGTCTTCGCGTCCTGGAAGGCCGGGATCAGCGAGCTGGCCACGTGCCCGAACGTGGTTATGAAGCTCGGCGGCATGATGATGCGCCTGGCCGCCTTCGACTATGGGGCACAGCCCGCGCCGCTGTCGTCGGCCGAGCTGGCGGCACACTGGCGGACGTATATCGAGCTCTGCATCGAGCGCTTCGGGCCGGCCCGCTGCATGTTCGAGAGCAATTTCCCCGTCGAGAAGATGGGCATCGGATATGCCGCGCTGTGGAACGCGTTCAAGGGTATCGCCGCGGGCGCCTCGGCCGAGGAGAAGCTGGCGTTGTTCAGCGGCACGGCACGGCGCGCCTACCGACTGGACTGAGCCTCCGCGAGCGAGATGAGACGTGTAGGCTCGCAGCCATTCACCGCGATAGCGATCATGACGCTGGTGACCGACGACGAGCGGCTCGCCGACCTTCGGTCGTACACCGAGTAACACCCCTGCCATGACGCCCTCAGCGCCGGACGCGCCGATCTCCTCCGTGCAGAAGTGGGCTATCACCTTCACGGTCATGGTGGTGGCCTTCATGCAGATCCTCGACACCAGCGTCACCAACGTCATCCTCCCGCACCTGCAGGGCTCCCTGTCGGCGGGGCTGGACGAGGTTTCGTGGGTGATCACCTCCTATCTCGCCGCCAACGCCGTGATCATCCCCGCCACCGGGTGGCTGACCGGGCTCTTCGGTCGCAGGCGGTTCTTTCTGATCTGCGCCACGGTGTTCGTGGCCAGCTCCTTCGTCTCCGGCGCCGCCCCCGACCTGACCACGCTGATCGTGGCCCGCATCTTCCAGGGGCTCGGCGGCGGTCCGATCATCCCGATCTCGCAGGCGATCCTCTGGGAGATCTTCCCGTTCCACCAGCGCGGCCTCGCGATGGCCGTCTGGGGCGTCGGGTTCATCCTCGGCCCGATCCTGGGGCCGACGGTCGGCGGCTATCTGGCCGACCAGTGGTCGTGGCGCTGGATCTTCTACATCAACCTGCCCGTCGGGATCGTCGGCTTCTTCATGGCGAGCGTCTTCCTGTTCGACTCGCCCTACATGCGCCGGTCCGCGCGGATCGATTGGTGGGGCCTGGGGCTGATGATCGCAGGCTTCGGGTGCCTTCAGCTCGTCCTGGACCGAGGCGAGCGGCAGGATTGGTTCGAGTCGCCGACGATCGTCGCGATGGCGATCGTCGCCGTCGGCGCGCTCGCTGGCTTCCTGATCCGCGAGCTGACGGCCAGCGAGCCCATTCTCGACCTCACCGTGTTCACCGACCGCAACTTCGCCACCGGCGCCACGCTGAGCACGATCGTCGGCTTCGGCACGTTCGCCGGCATGTTGCTGGTCGCCGTCTTCACGCAGAAGCTGCTCGGCTACGACGCGTGGACCTCGGGCCTCGTGCTGGCGCCCGGCGGTCTCGGCAACATCTTCTCGCTGTTCGCCTCGGGGATCGTGACGCGCGTCGACCAGCGAGTGATGCTGGGGTTCGGATGCCTGCTCAACGCCGTGAGCCTCTACATGATGACCTCCCTCACGCTCGGGATGGACTATTGGGCCCTGGCGCTGCCGCGCTTCATCCAGGGGTTCGCGGCCGGTTTCATCTACGTGCCGCTTTCCACGCTCACGCTGGCCACGATCCGGCGCGACAAGCTCGTCAACGCCACCGCCGTGTACAGCATGGCGCGCAACCTCGGCGGCAGCGTGGGCATCGCGGTGGTCACGACGCTGCTCGCGCAGCGGAGCCAGGTGCACCAGACCACGCTCGTGAGCCACATCACCGCGTGGGACCCGGCGACGCGTGAGCGCCTGGCCCAGTGGGCGAGCCACTTCGCGACTCGCGGCAGCGACACCTTCACCGCCGAGCGCCAGGCGATGGCGATGCTCTATCGCGAAACCGTGGCGCAGGCCCAGCTCCTGGCTTACGCGGACGACTTCTGGCTCCTGGCGGCGATGTTCATGGCCGTGCCGCTGATCCTGCCGTTCATGCATCGAATCCGACTGGGGTCGCGGGGCGCGGCTGGGGCCCAGGCCACCGAGCGCTCGCCCGCCCACGCCGTGGAGGAAAACGCCCGGTGACGGCGTCGATCTGCGCGTTCATGCACAGATTTCTTGCGGCTGTCCGGGCACTCTGCTAGTGTCGCGCCGTTGCTGGCGGGTGCCCACGAGGGCCCAGGGAAGGCGGTAAGAACCCGCCGCGACCCCATCACGGTAAGGCATGAAACCAACCATCGACCCCTCATACTCATAATGATGCTCCCTCGAAACGTGAGCTCACGACGAGCGGCGGGAATTCTGCGCACGGTCTTTGACCGGGTCGGCACCGGGTTCGCGTTCCGTCTCTGGGACGGGACCCTCGTAGAGGTGGGGCACGGGGCGCCCGTGTGCACGGCCGTCGTGCATCGCCCCGAGACGTTCGTCCGCCTCATGCGCGATCCGACCCCGCTGAACTTCGCCGAGGCCTACGTCGAGGGCGCCCTCGACCTCGAGGGTGATCTCTTCGCCGCGATGAAAGTTGCCGACGCGATGGAGGAGATCCGGCTGGGATTGCGCGATCGGTTACGGCTCTTCGTCTCCCTCTGGCGGAACTGACGTGGCCGATCACGACGTCATCGTCGTCGGCGGGGGACCGGGCGGAAGCACGGCGGCGTGGCGGCTCGCCCGGGCCGGCCTGCGGCCGCTGCTCCTCGACGCCGCAGTGTTCCCGCGCGTCAAGGTCTGCGCGGGCTGGGTGACCCCGGAGGCGCTGGCCGACGTCGAGGTCGACCCCGCGAAGTACCCGCTCACCATCCAGCCCTTTACCGCTTGTGGGTTCGCGTTCGACGGCGCGCGCCACGAGACGCGATGGCGCCGGCCCGCCAGCTACGGCATCGTCCGGAAGGAGTTCGATCACCATCTTCTGGACCGGGCCCGCGCGGCCGGCGCCGATGCGCGCGAGGGCGCGCGGGTCACCGCCGTCACTCGCGCGAGGGACGAGATCCGTGTCGTGAGCGAGCGCGGTGTCTTTACGGCCCCGGTCGTCATCGGCGCGGGGGGACACCACTGCCCCGTGGCGAAGGCCTTCGGCGAGGTGTCCGAGCAGGAGGAGGTCGTGATCGCCCAGGAGAGCGAGACGCGCCTGCCGCCCGAGTGCCTCGATGCTCTCCGCGACGGCGCGCCGGAGCTCTACCTGGAGCCGGATCTCAAGGGCTACGGCTGGTACTTTCCCAAGGAAGACGTGCTCAACATCGGGATCGGGGTCATCTCCGGGCCGGGCGTGGACCTGCCGCGACGACGGGACGCGCTGCTCGCGTCGCTGCGTACGTCGGGCCGCCTGCCCGCCGACCTCCGAATCGAGCCGTTCCGCGGCCACGCGTACGTGGTGCGGCGCCGTGCGCCGCGACGGCTCGCCGGTGACGACTTCTGTCTCGTCGGCGACGCCGCCGGGCTGGCCCGCGACCTCAGCGGCGAGGGCATCGGACCGGCCATCCGGAGCGGAATCCTCGCGGCCGAGGCGGTGGTGGCGCACGTGCGGGAAGGGATCCCGATCGACTCGTACGCGCAAGAGATCGTGCGTCGTTACGGACGGGGCGAGACCGGCTGGCTCGGCCGCCAGCTGGGCCGCCTGCCCGACGCCTGCGCGCGCGTGCTGGTGCGCGCCATGTTGGCCACGGGCGCCACGCGGCGTCACGTGGTCCTCGGGGGGATCTTCGGGATGCGGGAGGTGCCGTCATGAAACCGCGCGGCAAGGCCGAGGACGCCCGGGCGATCGCCCACCACTACGACGTGTCGAACGAGTTCTACGCCCTCTTCCTTGATCCGCTCATGGTCTACACCTGCGCGTACTACCGGGACCCGGACGGAAAACTCGAGCAGGCCCAGCAGGACAAGCTCGACCACGTCTGTCGCAAGCTCGAGCTGCGCGCCGGGGAGACGCTGCTCGACATCGGGTGCGGCTGGGGCAGCCTGGCGATGTGGGCGGCCCGACACTACGGCGTGCGCGCCCACGGCGTGACGCTCTCACGAGCCCAGGCCGACTACGCCACGGAGTGCATCCGCAGAGAAGGGCTGCAAAATACTTGTCGCGTCGAGTACCTCGACTATCGTGACCTGCCCTCCGACGTCGTCTACGACAAGATCGCCGCGGTCGGTGTGATCGAGCACGTCGGGATCCCGAACTACCCGGCCTTCTTCACTGGCGTGCGCTCCCGCTTGAAGGATGGCGGCCTCTACCTCAATCACGGGATCGTCCACGACTTCCACTGGAAGCGCACGAGCCAGACCGAGTTCCTCTACCGTCACGTCTTCCCGAATGGTGACCTGGCCGGCCTCAGCGAGACCCTCACCGAGATGGAGCGCGCGGGCTGGGAGATCATGGACGTCGAGGGGCTGCGCCTGCACTACGCCCGCACGTGCCGGCAGTGGGTCGAGCGGCTGTGCGCGCGGGCGGACGAGGCCCGGGTGCTGGCGGGGGAACGCACGTACCGGACCTGGCGGCTGTATCTGACCTGCTCGGCGGTCGCGTTCGAGGGCGGCTCGCTCGGCCTCTATCAAGTCCTCATGCGGAAACACCGTGACCCTCGGGTCGGACAAGCGCCGCGAACGCGCGAGCCTCTCTACGAACGAGGACCGGCGTGACCACCGGTTCGGACAAGGAGCAGACGTGGGCCGTCAGATCCTGATCATCGCGATCAGCTCGCTGGTCTTGACGCAGATCGCCGTGTTCGCGACGTCGATCTACCTGCATCGCGCGCTCGCGCACCGGTCGCTGGCGCTGCGGCCGATCGTCGAGCTTGTTTTCAGGATAGCGCTGTGGCTGGTGACCGGCGGGAGCCGCCAGCAGTGGGTCGCCGTCCACCGGAAGCACCACACGTACACCGACCGGGAGGGCGATCCGCACAGCCCGCTGCTGCTGGGCTTCTGGAAGGTCCAGCTCGGCAATGTGTACTACTACATCCAGGAAGCGCGCAATCCGCGGACCGTCGCGACGTTCGCACCGGACCTGGCCCCGGATCGATGGGAAAGAACCGTGTTCTCCTGGGGCTGGACCGGGCTCGGGCTCGGCGTGGCGCTGGTGGCGCTGGTCATCGGTTGGTGGCAGGCGGTGGTCGCGATGCTCGGGCACGGCGTCTTGTTCGTCGGCGTGATCGGCCCGCTGATCAACGGACTGGGGCACTGGACCGGCGCTCAGAACTTCCGGAACACGGCCTACAACTCACGGGTCCTCGCCTGGCTGACCGGCGGCGAGAGCCTGCACAACAACCACCACGCCTTCCCCCGGTCGCCGAAGTTCGGCCTGCGCCGCTCGGAGCTGGATCCCTCGTGGCTTGCCATCCGGCTGCTCGCGGCCGTGCGCCTTGTCGCGATCGTGAGCGCGCCGCTCCGGACGGCGCGCGACCGGTAGGGCGGCATCGGGACGGACGGTGATGGCTGAAGGCCCACTCGACCTGACCCTCGAGCTCGCGCCCCGCGCGCGCTTCGACGTCGTCGAGCTGCGGTCGCGCCTGCCGATCGAGTATCGCGACGCCCTCGCGCCCTACCCCTACTGCCTCTACTGGTCGGCGCACACCACGGCCGGCTTCCTGGATCGAAGCCTCATCGCCCGTCTCGGCCCGGCGCGCGTGCCCACGTACGTCGACGCCCTGCGCCACATCTTCCCGGAGGGCGCGGGCTACGCGCACGACCGACTGGAGCGCCGGCTGGACCTCGACGCCGCCCAGCGCGCTGTCGAGCCGCGCAATGCCGATTCCCACCTGGTCTTCATCGCGGGCGGGCTCCGGCCCTGCGTGACGCATCCGAACCGTCCTGGCGAGACCGTGTGCTTCGTCGACCTGGATGGAGTCAAGGAAGGGCGGCCTCGCCGGCGGCTCACGCGCGTGATCGGCTTCCGTCACGAGACGATCGTCGCGCACACGCGCATCGACGTTCCCGTGTCGCGCCATCCCATCGAGTCCGTCAACCTGAAGGACCCGAAGCTCGGCATCTACGACCACCTCGCCGACTTCGTCGCGCGCGCGCGCGTCGGCACGGGACGCTTGCACCTGGCGCTCGATCCGGGCGAGCGGCATGCGGCGTTGACGGTCAATGAGTTCGAGACGCTCCTCATGCAGCACGACCTGGCGGAGGTGCTACGAAACCCGCTCCGGTTCGTGGCCAGGCAGTACAGGAGCGTCCTGGCGAACCCGCGCTCCGTGCCCGGCAAGGCGCTGGGCTTCGCCCAGTACGATCTCGTCCGCGTGCTCAACTCTGGACTCGACACGCTGCGCTTACAGGATTCGATCGTGGAGAAGGTGCTGGCGCGCACGCTGGCCGTCCCCGCTGCGCGGTTCTTCCGCATGCGGCGCTCCGTGCACCTGCTCGTCGCCGAGTGCGAAGACAGTCGCCGCGGGTTCGTGGAGGGCCAGTATCAGAGCCCGATCCTCGTCCAGTGGCAGCGCGGCCACCGCCCGACACGCGCGCTGCACGTCACGTTGACCCGCCTGGAATAGCGCGGCGGCGATCCATGCCTCGCCGCTCGCGACGAGCGACGACTCAGGCCTGCTTGGCCTCCAGCTCGGCCCAACGCGTGTAGAGCCGGTTCACGTCCGCCCGCGCGGCCTCGAGCGCCGCGTATCGCGTCTGCAGTGCTGTCGGGTCGGAGGCGATCGCCGGGTCGTCCACCTCACGCTGGCACGCCTCGACGGCGCGCTCGGCGGCGAGGATCGCCCGCTCCATGCCGTCCCACTCGCGCTGCTCGCGATACCCGAGACGCTTCGGCCGCGGGCGCTCGCGCGCGGACGCTCGCTCCGTCGCCTGGCGCGGCGCCGACTCGGCAGCGCGCTGGACCGCTTCCCACTGCGCGTAGTCGGCGAACGTCGCCGTTCCGCCCTCGCCGTCGAGGGCGAGGATCACCGTGGACACGCGCTCGAGCATGAAGCGGTCGTGTGTGACGAGGACGAGCCCGCCGTCGAACTCCGCGAGGCTGTCCTCGAGCACTTCGAGCGTCGGGATGTCCAGGTCGTTGGTGGGCTCGTCGAGGATCAGCAGGTCGGCGGGCTCGCGCATCAGTCGCGCGATGAGAATGCGGGCCTGCTCGCCGCCCGACAGGCGGCCGACGGGCACCTCGAGCTGCTCGGGTCGGAACAGGAAGCGCTTGGCCCACGAGGCGACGTGGACGCTGCGGCCCTGCCACGTCACCGTGTCGCCCTCGGGCGCCAGCGCCCGGCGCAGGCTCTGCGTGGGATCGAGGCCGCCGCGCTCCTGCTCGAAGCGGACGACGCGCAGACCGTCCGCGCGCTCGATCACGCCGGCGTCGGCCGGCAGCGCGCCCGAGATCACGTTCAGGAGCGTCGTCTTGCCGCTGCCGTTCGGGCCGATCAGGCCGACGCGCGTGCCGGGCGTGATCGCGAGGTCGAGGTCGCTGACGAGTCGCCGGCCGCCGAGCGATTTGCTCACGCCGCGCGCGACCAGCAGCCGGCGCGTCCGCCGCTGCGAGGACGCGATGTCGATCCCCGCCGCGGCCGTGACCCCGCGCGCCCGGCCGTCCTCGAGCTCCTCGATGAGCCGCCCGGCCTCCTTGATGCGCCCCTTCGCCTTGGTGGACCGCGCCTTGGCGCCGCGGCGGAGCCACTCGATCTCGCGCCGCACGGTGTTGGCCAGCGATTCTTGATAGGCCTGTTGTCCGCGCAGAAACTCGTCGCGGCGCGCCAGGAACTCGCTGTATCGCCCCTCGGCCTCGAACAGGCCATCGGGATAGACGCGGTTCAGCTCGAGCATGCGCGTTGCCACGTGCTCCAGGAAGTAGCGATCATGGCTCACCACAAGGCATGCCCGTGCGCGCTCGGTCAGAACGTCCTCGAGCCACAGGATGCCCTCCACGTCGAGATGATTGGTGGGCTCGTCCATCAAGAGAATGTCGGGCGCGGCCGCCAGCTCGCGCGCGATGGCGAGCCGCTTCCTCCAGCCACCCGACAGCGTGTCGACGTCCGCGCGACCGTCCGCGAATCCGGCGCGGCCGAGGGCCTGCGCGATGCGGCCGGGCCGATCCTCCTCGTCCACGCCGGTCAGCGCCGCCATCACGACGTCGCCGACGGTGCCGCCGACGGAGAAGACGGGGTCCTGGGGCACGTAGCCGACACGGACGCCGCCGCGGAGCGAGCGCGCGCCGCGGTCGGGCGTCGTGACGCCGGTCAGGATCTTGAGGAGCGTGGACTTGCCAGAGCCATTGGGGCCGACGAGCCCGGCCTGGTCGCCCTCGAACAATCCGAACGACAGATCGTCGAAGAGCGACCGCGACCCATAGGCCACGCTGACCGCCTCACAGCTGAGCAGGAGCGGGCGGGCCATCCGGCGCTACTACTTCTTCTTCTTCGGCTTCTTCTTCTCCTTCCGCATGCTCTGGCCTTTCGCCACGGGCTCACCCCCTCTCGTGGGTCTCTTTGATTATTTCTCTTTGATTATTATAGATGCCCAGGCGGCCCGCAGACTAGAAGGAAGACGAGGAGAAGGGCCGCTCAGGCGGCGGCCTGCGCCACGGTCGGTCCGTCGCCGCGGAGCGTGGTGCGACGCATGTCGCGCGGCTCGTGCGCCGGGAAGGGCCGGGCGCGGTGGCTGCGGGTGAAGGCGAGCTGCTGGTCGTCGTTGATGGGCTGGTCGTGGAAGACCAGCACGGCGTACGTGTCCATGCCGGCATGGATCGCCGCCGCCTCTTCCGGGGACAACGGCTCGGTCATGTCGACGCCTTCCACTTCGGCGGCGAAGCAAAGACCGATCTGGCGACGGGCATTGAGCAGCCTCCCTCTCGGTTTGTCCCGATTCTAGAGCCTGCGGGCCCCGACGGTCACGTCGCTCAGGAACTCTCGCAGCGCCACGAGCAATCCGGCCGGGTTGTCACCCTGCACGGTATGGCCGGCACCCTCCACCTTCACCCAGCGACCGTCGGACAGGGCCCGGGCCAGGCGCTCGGCGTCCTCGTCGTGGAACACGTCGCTTTCGGCGCCGCGCACCACGAGGGTGGGACAGGCCACCTTGGCCACCGCGGACCACAGAAGCTGGCGCCGCCGCTCGGTGGCCGCCGGATCGACGCCGCGGCCACGGTGACGCTGGTCGTACTTCCACATCCACTTGCCGTCGGGCATGCGCCGCAGGTTGTGGAGCAGGCTCCGGCGCAGCAGGGTGGCGTTGCGGCGCGGGTTGAACGCCAGGGCCCGCGTCACGAAGTCCTCCACCGAATCGAGCGGCGTGGCCTCCGACGTGAAGGCGGCGATCTTCCGCGCGCCGGCCTGGCGCGTCTCCGGGCCGACGTCGACGAGCACGAGCGCCGCGAGGCGACGGCTGTGGGCGCCGGCCCACGCCAGGGCATTGGCCCCACCCAGCGACATGCCGACGAGGACGAATCGATCGAGACCCAGGTGGTCGACGAAGGCGTCGAGGTCGGCGGCGTGGCTCTCCGTGGCGTAGTCCATCTCCGGCGACCACTCGCTGTCGCCGTGACCTCGCTGGTCGAGAGCGAGGCAGTGGCGCTCGATCTTGAGGGCCGCGCAGACGAGATCCCAGGTGTGGACGTTGAGCCCGCCCCCGTGCAGGAAGAGCACCGGAGGCTGGCCGCGCGTGCCCCAGTCGAGATAGTGGAAGCGCATCCCGCGCAAGATGACGTGGTGCGCCGCGGGCAGGACCAGCTCGGGGAGCGTGAGCCCGGCGGTGGCCGAGGCCAGCACCAGGTGCTCGCGGAACTCGTCGGGGCTCAGGCTCACGAGTCCTGGAGCTCCGCGCTCGGCCACTCCAGCCGCCGACGGGCGGCCCGCTCGTTACGCATAGACGTCCTGGTCCACCTCGTTCGCTTCGGGGTACGGCGCGGACAGCGCGTACTGCACGCCGGTGTCGATCTCGGCCTTCACGTCGGTCTGGATGCGCTCGAACACGGTCGCGTCGGCGAGCCCCTGCCCCGTGAGCCGTGAGGCCAACGTCAGGAGCGGATCGTGCTTCGTCATCCACTCCCGCTCCTCTTCCCGCGAGCGGTATTCGCGGTTGACGTCGCCGACGTGGTGGCCGTAGTACCGGTAGGTCTTGCACTCGAGGAAGGCTGGCCCCTCGCCGCGGCGCGCCCGCTCGACGAGCTTGCGCATCGTCGCATTGACCGCCTGAACGTCCTGGCCGTCGACGCTCTCGGCGTGGATCCCGAAGGCTTGGGCGCGCGCCAGGATCTCGCCGGCGATGGTCTCGCCGCAGGGCGTGTATTCGCCGTAGAGGTTGTTCTCGCAGACGTAGATGACGGGCAGCTTCCAGAGCGCGGCCATGTTCATCGTTTCGTAGAGCAGCCCCTGGCCCAGCGCGCCGTCGCCGAAGAAGCACGCGGCGACCTGGCCGCTGCCCCGCATCTTGGCCGAGAGCGCGGCGCCGGTCGCGATCCCGGCGGAGCCGCCCACGATGGCATTGGCGCCGAGGTTCCCCGTCTCGGGATCGGCGATGTGCATCGAGCCGCCCTTGCCGCGGCAGTAGCCCGGCTCCTTGCCCAGGAGCTCCGCGAACATCCGGTTGACCGACGCCCCCTTCGCCAGACAATGGCCGTGGCCGCGATGGGTGCTCGTGATGAAGTCGTCACGGCGCAGGGCCTCGCAGACGCCCACCGCCACGCCCTCCTCGCCGACGTACAGATGGGCCAGACCCGGCATCTTGGCGCTCTTGTAGAGCTCGTGCACCTGCTCCTCGAAGGCGCGAATCTTCGCCATCTGGCGGTACATGTGGAGGTTCTGCTCCAGCTCCATCCGCGGTTCGATTGCCTGGGTCGTCATTCCGTGTCCCCCGCTGAACCTTGTACCACGATCGGGCCGGCGTGGGGAGGCGAGCACGCCGGTCCAATCAGCGCTGTAGACACGAGACCAGGCGCCACTGTAAAGATTCAGGCAGATTTGAGGACAAACCCCATACGAGGGAGGCGCTCATGGCAAAGGCATACTGGATCGCGAGCTATCGTTCGATCAAGAACCCCGAGGCGCTGGCCGCTTACGCGAAGCTGGCCGCGCCGGCCATCCTGGCCTCGGGCGGGCGCTTTCTCGTTCGCGGCGCCCCGACGAAGACCTACGAGGCGGGCCTCAACCAGCGCGTGGTCGTGATCGAGTTCGACAGCGCCGCGCAGGCGACCGCCGCGCACGACAGCGCCGGGTACCAGGCCGCTCTCAAGGTGCTTGGCGACGCAGCCGAGCGAGACATTCGCATCGTGGAGGGGGTCGGAAGCCGTCCCGAGGGCTTGTGGTACCTTCTGGCGAGTCCAGGGAAGACTCGAGGAGGCCATGATGAGCACACCCCAGAAGAAAAAAGTGGATGGGAAGACCGCCAGCCCGTACGGCTATCCGTTCTGGGACTGGGTCGCGAAGGAAGATCCCGAGTACGTCCTGGCCCGACAGCCGCTGAGCGAGTTGTCGGTCGGCGAAGGCAAGGAGCTGTCGATCAAGCACCGCGAGATGGTCATCATCGGGATCCTCGCGTTCCGTGGCCGGGAAGAGGGCGTGGTCACCCACATGCGCCGGGCCATTCAGCACGGCGCAACCAAGCGCGAGCTGCTCGAGGCGATCCAGTCCGCCGCGGTCCCGGGCGGCGGACCGACTTTCAGCACGGGGGTGCAGGCGTTGATGAAGATCGAGCGCGACGGGGCATTCAAGAAATCCTGAGGTAAGGCGAGGGGCTATTCCCATGGATCTCGAGCTGAAGGACAAGGTCGCGATCGTCGGCGGCGCCAGCAAGGGCCTGGGACGGGCGTGCGCGCAGGTGCTGGCCGAGGAGGGCGTCAAGGTCGCCGTGTGCAGCCGCTCGCGCCCCGACCTCGAGAAGGCGGCGCAGGAGATTCGTGGCGCGACCGGGGCGGATGTCTTCGCCTTCGCCGGCGATCTGGATCGTCACGACACCGTCAAGGATCTGATCGCGGGCACCGTCGCCCACTTCGG
>JAHFDK010000375.1 GCA_023249095.1 Candidatus Rokuibacteriota bacterium
CGCGTCGCGGGTCGCCGCCGCCTTCAGGAGATCCAGGACCAGGCCGTAGGCCTTGGACTGCGTGGCCGGATCCCCTCGCCCCTCCCGCAGGCGGGCGATCAGCGCGCCGTAGTCGGGATACGGTGCACGCAGCTCCTCACTGAGCACCATGGCGAGTCGCGTCTCCAGCTGGTCCTTCCAGTCCGGCGTCCCCCGCGCCGCGCTCGCGCGCTCCTCCTCGGTCAGGGCGGTGAGGAGCGGCCGCTGACGGGCAAGGAGCCCGACGTACGGAGGTCCGGAGAGCGGCTCGTCGACGTACAGCAGAATTTCAAGCAGGTCGGTCCGCCATCGCCTGATCTCACGCCAGGACGCCGAGCCGAACTCCAGCACCATCAACTTCGCGGGACGCTCCGCATTGCCGTAGCGCTCGGAAATTCGCTCGGCGAGTACTCGATGACGTTCGTCGAGCGCCGCTGCGTGCGACGCCGGCGGGGGACCGACCGGCGCGAGAATCCTGGCGCGGACCTGCTCGAGCCGCGGCGCCGGGGGGTCGCTAGGGAAGACGTAGAAGAACCACTCTCGGACGGTGCCCGCGTCGTCGCTGCGGCAGCGGTACGCCCACTCCTCGTCGGCCGTGCTCCAACTGCCCGTGCTGCGGTAGCGCTCGCAGCTCGCGGCCGGGCCCGACCGCGTCCACGCGTCGTACGTGGCGCCCCAGGGCGCCTCGCGCAGCGCCCTCCATACGTCCTCGACCGGCACATCGCTCGCAGCCACCACACGGGGACCGAGGGCGAGCGCGAGCGCCAGCGCGGCGAGCGGCAGACCGAGGCGCGGCATCACGGCGCGCGCTCGGCGCTGGAAAAGGCTGATGACGGCGGATCAGCGCTTCGGGGGAAAGGCGCTCGCCATCTGGCGGGCCGCCGAGGCCATCGCCACCCGCATCGCGTCGAGCAAGCCTTGGCGCTGGGTGGTCACGAACCAGCGCCCGGGGTCCGACTCGCCGAACTCCACGTACGTCGCCAGCTCTTCGTCGATCAGCGAGCGATAGGTGTAGAGCCAGCGCACCAGGGCCGCACGGGTCAAGGCGTCCTGCTGCCCCCGCAGCTTGCGCTCGGCCGCATCAGTTTCGCGGCTGGTGGGCCGCTGCGCGTTCGACAGAACGGGCTCGAGCGACCGCGAGACCGCCTGGAAGGCGACGACGGCCATCTCGATCTGCAGCTCGGCGCTTCGCATGGCCGCTTCGTGCCGCTGGACGAGAGCGACGCGAGCCGGCTTCGGGATGTCCCCTTGCAGGCCCAAGGTGAAGCGCTCGAGATCCTGCTTCGCTCCCGGCTCGCTAGCGGCGAGCTCCAGAGCGGCGATCCTCCTGAAGAGCGGCGCTCGGAGCTGCGCCATGACGATGCCCATGCGCTGCGGGTCGTAGTTCGACCTGAAGGCGCCCCGGACGGCGCTGTAGAGGACGTCTGGCCGGAACGCGTCGGTGAGGATTCTGGCTACTCGCGTCTTGTCCTCGGTCTTGAGCGTGATCTGGCGCGCGTCGTAGTGCGCCCGGATGTGCGCCGGAATCGTATCGAGCGCCTTCTTGGTCCCCGAAATTTCCAGCGCCTCGGCGACGAGGGCGTCGCGTTCACCATCGCCGGGCCGGACCTGGGGGGGCTGGTCCGAGTAGGTGACGACGCCCTGATCGTTTACCCACCGGTAGGTCGTGGCCTCGGCAAGCGGGCCCGCCACCAGCGCGACCAGTCCGACGAGCAATGGAATCGCCCGGATCATGACAACCCTCCTCTTCGAGGCGTCAGGCCGCGCCGTGATCGAGAAGGTATGGAGATCAATCACCTTTTCAAGTTGTACCACGGGGTGGCTGTGAACCCGCCCGATTACCGACCTCGGGCGTCGAGCATGCTCTCAGAGAATTCGGTCCCAGGGGTTGTGGTGAATGCCCGGGGTACCTCTATCACGCGTGGCTTCTCGATTCTTGGGGGTCGCCGCCTCGACTACCTATGATGCTTAGTGAGGTCTTCACCGGCTCTAAGGACGCGGCGTGAGGGGGGACAGGACATGGGTCGCTCGAAAACGGTCGCCTGGCGGATGCTGCTCTCCTTGCTTCTGGTGGCCTGGCCCCTCGCCTCGACAGGTTGGGCTCAGGTTTCCTTCCCGTCCCGCCCGCCGTCCGGTGGCGTCATCAGCGACGAGATCGGGCTGATCACGGTCGAGCATCGTCAGGAGATCGACCGGCTCGGAGCCGCGCTCTTCAAAGAGACGGGGTACCCGGTGACCGTGGCCACCATCCGATCGCTGGCAGCCCAGAAGGCCGCCGGCTATACGATCGAGCGATACGCGTCCGAGCTGCTCAAGGCCTGGAACCTGGGGCCGGATCACCTCAGCCACGGCATGCTCCTGCTGGTCGCCGAGGACGACCGCCAGGCGCGCATCCAGCTCGGCTCGGCCTGGGGCCACGCGCACGACGGCCGCGGAAGCGAGATCATGGACACACTGATTCTCCCCGCCTTCCGACGCGGCGAGTTTTCGCAGGGCATCCTCGACGGCGTGCGTGGCTTCGACGCCGTGGGTCGCGGACTGGCACTGCCGACGCCCCCACGCCCATGGTGGCTGATCACGGCGGTCGCGGCTGCAGGGTTGGTTCTCATCGGTGGCGTCGTCTCGCTCAGCCGGAGCGGACGCCGCGGCTGGGCGTGGGCCATCGCGGGTTTCGCTGGCGCGATTCTCCTGTCGCGGGCGATCGCGTGGGCCCGCGGCGGTGACTCCAGGGCCGACGAGAGCGGCGTCACCGGGAAGTGGTGACCGCCGAAGGACGAGTCGGCCACTAGTCGGCCACTAGTCGGCTCTTGACGCGGCGCCGCTTTGCGCTGATCCTCGGCGCATCGAGCGACTCGCGGGGCCCCCCGCCTGATCGCGAGCCCAACCCCGGAGCGAGTGAGGAGCTTCGCGATGACGGCCGCCGCATCCCGCAACATCAAGTTCGTGAGCCATTCCGACCAGGCGGGCCGCAGCGACGGCGTTCAGATCATCGTGCACCGCGGCTATGCCTATGTCGGCCAGACCTTCAGCAACGGCTTCACGGTCCTGGACGTGCGCGATGCGCGGCACCCGAAATTCGTCGACTTCATCGCTTGCCCGCCCAACACGCGCACCGTTCACCTTCAGACTCATGATGACCTGTTGCTGGCGACGAACATGCCGAGCGTCTGGACCATGCAAGAGTTCCAGAACCAGCAGGATTATTTCGGCGCGTCACCGGCCGACAAGTTGACGGCGCGCGCGGGCAGTTTCACCGCCGGGATTCGCGCGTTCGATATCTCGAGACCGCACAAGCCGACGGAGATCGGATTCATGCCGGTCGAGGGCATCGGACCGCACCGGATCTGGTACACGGGCGGCCGTTACGCATACGCCTCCATCCACTTTGCCGAGTTCACCGACCATGTCTTCGCGGTCGTCGACGTGTCCGACCCGAGGAAGCCCGAGGTCGCCGGCCGCTGGTGGATCCCGGGCATGTGGCGGGGTGGGGCCGAGACGCCGACCTGGCGTAGCGGGCGCCGCTATGCGCTCCATCATGCGCTGGTGGCCGGCACGCTCGCCTACGGCGCCTGGCGCGACGGTGGCCTCACCGTGCTCGACGTGGCCGATCCGACCCGGCCCCGGCTGATCGCGCATCGAAACTGGGACCCGCCCTTCGGCGGCGGCACCCATTCGCCGCTGCCGCTGCCGGATCGCAACCTGCTCGTGGTCGCCGACGAAGCCACCAGCCCCAATTGCAGCCAGGGCCTGCGCTACGTCTGGCTGTTCGACATTCGCGAGCCGAGCAATCCCGTCAGCATCTCCACCTGTCCGACACCTTCCGAGACGGACTATTGCGCCAAAGGCGGGAATTTCGGCCCACACAACCTGCACGAGAATCGGCCCGGCTCGTTCCAGAGCTCGCGCCTGATCTTCGTCACTTACTACAATGCGGGCGTGCGCGTCTTCGACATCGAGAACCCGTTTCAGCCGCGCGAGGTCGCATTCTACGTGCCGCCCAACCCCGAGCGCATGGTCGATCCGCGCCCGGGCCGGCCGCAGGTGATTCAATCAGCCGACTGCTACGTCGACCCGAACGGGCTCATGTATCTGACCGATTCTAATGCCGGCCTCAACATCCTGGAATTCGAGGGGCCGTGAGCTTCTCCGGCCTCAGGAGGGCACCCATGCGACGGCAACGAATCCTGCTCGCCCTCGGCGTGGTCCTGGTCGCGGCGGCGGGGATCATACCGCAGGGATCGGCACAGACCGTGGTGAAGCTGGCGATCGTGGCCGAGATCACCGGTGGCGGCGCACCCTCGGGGAACATGTGGCGCGACGGCGTCATCCTGGCGGTGGAGGACATCAACAAGAAGGGCGGGATCCAGGGGCGACGCCTGGAGTCCTTCGTCATGGACACGCAGACGGACCCCCCGACCTCCATCGCGGTGATTCGCCGCGCGATCAACGAGCGCCCGTTCGCCATCATGGGAACGGTGTACAGCTCCAGCACCGTGGCGAACATGGAGCTCGCCCGGCAGGCCGGGATCCCGCAGATCAGCGGCTCCGAGTCGGTGCTGGTCGTCCAGAAGGGGAACCCCAACATCTTTCTGACGTCCTTCAGCCAGCAGGTCGGGTTCGCCAAGCTCGTCAAATGGCTCGTGGAGGATCTCAAGGCGGATCGGATCGCGCTGATCTACGTCAACAACGCCTTCGGTAAGGGCGGCCGCGATATGTTCGTGAAATTTCTCAAGGACCGCGGCAAGTCCGTCGTGGTCGACATCTCCACCGAGGCGCAGCAGGCGGACTTCACCGCCGAGCTGACCCAGGTGCGGGCCTCCGGCGCCACCCATCTCATGATCTACAACCACGAGGAGGAGAACGCGCGCATCATGATTCAGATGCGCAAGCTGGGGCTCACCGTCGAGCCCGTCGGGGACAACCTGTGCGCGCAGACCACAATCGACGCAGGCGGCGAGGCGATGAACGGTGCGCGCTGTCACGTGCCGATGACGGCGCTCTCGCCGGTGCCCAGCATGCTGGACATGGGCCGGCGGTTTCAGGAACGATTCGGGAGGGTGCCCGACCACAACGGATTCAAGGGGTACATCGGCGCCCACCTCATGAAGGCCGCGGTCGACAGGGTGGGCGCGTTCGATCAGGCCAAGGTCCGCGACTGCCTGCACAACAACCTGTTC
>JAHFDK010000107.1 GCA_023249095.1 Candidatus Rokuibacteriota bacterium
CTGGAGCTCGAACTCCGGGCTCGCGTCGATGACCCGAACGACGACACACCCGCCGCGCGGGGTAAAGCGGATCGCGTTGGCGCCGAGGTTAACCACGAGCTGGTAAAGCCGTTCCTCGTCGCCGAGGTACGCGAAGTGCGACCCGTAGCGCTCGCGTTCCAGGGCGACACCGGACTCCTCGGCCTGCGGGTGAAGCTCCTCGACGGCGCGGTCCACGAGCCTCGCGAGGTCGAGCGGCTTCCGCTCGAGCTCCACGAGCCCCGCGCGCAGGCGCGACATCTCGAGGATCTGATTGGCGAGCCGGAGCAGCCGCTCGGAGCTCTGCGCGATGATGTCGGTCAGGCGCTCCTGCTTCTCCGTGAGGGGGCCGGGGGCGCCCTCGTGAAGGAGGTCGACGGCACCGCGGATCGAGGTGAGCGGCGACCGGAACTCGTGGGAGACGGTGGCGAAGAACTCCCGCTTCGTCTCCTCCATCTGGCGCAGCTGGCTCGCCATCGAGTTGAACGAGCGCGCGAGCGCGCCGATCTCGTCGCGGCTGTCGACCACGATGGGCTCTCGGAACGCACTCGCGGCGACCTCCTCGGTGGCCGAGGACAGCAGGTCGAGGGAGCGAGTCATCCGCCGAGCGATGATCGCCGTCCCGAGCAGGGCCAGGCCGACGGCCGCGCCCAGCGCGATGAGCACCGCGGTCCACGTGCGCGCCTCGAGGTGCGCGGCCTCGGTCTGCGCCGCGAGGACCCGCGCGCGGGTCGCCGCCATCAGCTCGTCCAGGCTTTCCCGGACCTGCACGCCGAGCACTCGCGCAGCGGCGTCCGTCAACCGCACGGCACGCGCGCGGTCGCCGCGCCCGAGGAGCGCTTGCTCCTCGGCGACGATGCGCCGGTACTCCTCGAACGCGGCGCTGGCCTCGCGGAGGTGCTGCGCCTCCCGTTCGCTCAGCGCGTACTCGGCGAGGCGCTGGAGATCCTCCGCGATCCGCGCCGCCAGTTCGGTCCACGCCGTCGTATAGCGCCGGTCGCCAGCACCACCGCGCGCGCCTCGAGCCCCAGAAGCGGTGGAATCGCCTCGCGAGCGGACGCGGTGAGGCTCAGCGCGGGGATCGTGCGAGTCGTGATCTCCCGGTTGACGACACGAGACGGCCCACCGCGCCGAGGCTCAGGGCGCTGACACCCGCGAGCACGACGATCACGAGCGCAGAGGAGAGGAAAATCTTGGAGCTGAGCCGCATGCCCAATCCCCGGCGAAGGCGCTCGTTCTTCATTCGGACATTCCCGCCCTGAGCCGTCTCACCAGCTCGTAGAGCGCACTCTTGCCACCTCGATACCCGGTGCCGCGGACGCGCCGAAGAATTTCGGCGCCCGAGAGGTCGGGATCCTCGCGTAGCCACTGTGCGATGAGGGGCGCGCATGGCGCCGCTACGGACCGGCGCCCGGGACGACGGGGCTGTGGAGTTCGCGACACCTGACCGGAGCCTTCCACGTACCGATTCCAAGGCAAGACTGATACCGGAATTAAGGTCCAGGAATATCAGTAGCTTCCGCGCCGGCTGGGTCGAGCGAGCTGGAGCGAGCTGGTAAGTCCCTAGGCAAGCCGATCATTCTCGAGCCAGCGCCTCTGGTCCAGGAAACGGTGCACGATCGGCGGGATTCGCCGCCTTCACGGGTGGGCGCCTCGATCACGAGCCGGTGGTTTCACACGCTACTGACTTCGGCGACCGACCGGCTCCTATACTCACCGCACCTCATTCAGGCTCGTGGTCGGTGGCTCTGACGGACTCCAGCCAGAGACACGCTGGCCCATACGAGGTGAAGCCGATGTGGAAGCGAGAGGAACCGCTACGGCCGGCTGTGCCGGCCAACACCGCGCAGACGCCATCCCACCCATCAGTGGTGCCTGATGGCGTTGATGCCGGCAGATCTCTCGATCCGACGTTGGGACATGTCCGGTCGTCGTTGAGACACGTCCGGTCGCCGCCGTTTCCGCCGAGCCCACCTTTTCGAGCAAGACCCTCGCAACGTTCTTGTCCCTCGTATTTTCGCAGCAGGCCGCCGAGTTGGTAGATCTGGGCCCGGGGATCGGCCCGAACATCACGTTCCTGGGGGAGCGGGTCGGCCGCCAGAGCCACGTGGAGAATTTTTCTCGCCGGAGAGTTGATGCGGGTGCTGCGGCCGGGAGGCGCGCGCTACTCGGGTTCTTCGGCGCCGGCGGGCCGGACGATCTGCGCTACACCAAATACTTCTACGCGGACGCGGCGGCGGTTTTCTCTTTCCTCTTCCGCCGGCCGGTGGCGCCAGCTTCACCCCGGGGCGCCCGCTCCTTCTTCTCGGCTTTCTTCTCCGTGTCCTTCGGCGTCTCGGCGCGATCGACCAGCTCGAGGAACACCATGGGCGCGCCGTCGCCGGGGCGCGGGCCGGCCTTGATGATCCGGGTGTAGCCGCCGTTCCGGTCGGCGAATCGCGCGGCGATCGTGTCGAAGAGTCGGCCCACCACCTCGGTGTCGGGCACCATCGACAGGACCTGGCGGCGCGCGTGGAGGCTCTCGCGCTTGGCCAGGGTGACCATGTGGTCCGCGAGGCCGCGCATCGCCTTCGCCTTCGCCTCGGTCGTGGTGATGCGCTCGTGCCGGAACAGCGCGACGAGGAGGTTGCGGAACAGCGCCCAGCGGTGCTGCGTGACGCGGCCGAGCTTGTAGCCGTCGTTGCGGTGCCTCATCGCACCGCGCCGCCCCGCCCCAGGGCGCCCAGGACGTTCGGATCGATCCGCATGCCGAGCGACAGGCCGAGCGCGGCGAGCGCCGTCTTGATCTCGTCGATCGACTTCTCGCCGAGGTTCTTCACGTGCTCGAGGTCGGCCTCGTTCTTCTGGACCAGGTCCACCACCAGGTTCAGCTCGGCGTTCTTCAGCGCGTTGATGGCGCGCGCCGGGAGCGCCAGCTCCTCGAGCGTCTTGGCCAGGGCATCGCGCAGGAACGCCTCCCCGCTCTCGCCCTCCGCTTCCTCGTCCTCGCGCGGCACGCCGGCCGCCAGCGGGTGAAAGTGGTCCTTGAGGTAGGTGGAGGCGCGCGTGAATGCGTCGTCGGGGCTCACGGAGCCGTTCGTCCAGACCTCGACCGACAGCTTCTCATAGTCGGTGATCTTCCCGAGCCGTGACATCTCGACGTTGTACGCCACCTTCGTGATGGGCGAATACGCGGCGTCGAGCGCCAGCGCCCCGGCGGGGACGGCGGTCGTCGCACGGTCGACCGCCTCGTAGCCGCGGCCGATGCCGACGCCGAGCTCCATCGTCACGCGGGCGGTGGACTCGATGGTGAAGAGGTGAATCTCCGGGTTCACCACCTCGACATCGGTCTCGGGGACGTCCGCGCCCGTGACGGTCTTCGGCCCGCTCACCTCGATCCGGAGAACCTTGGGCTCTCCCGACGGAACCTGGATCGCGAGCTTCTTGAGATTGAGCAGGACGTCGACGGTGGTCTCTTTGACGCCCGGAATCTTGGTCTCCGCGCTCCTGACACCGTCGATCCGCACCCAGGACACCGCCGCGCCCGGCACGACGGCGAGCAGGGTCCGCCGGAGCGAGTTCCCGACGGTGAGCGCGTAGCCCTTCTCGAAGGGCTCGGCGACGAGCCGCCCGTACTGGTCGCTCAGGATCTCCCACTCGACCTTCTTCGGCTTCTGGAACGGAATCCGTGGCATGGCCTTCCTTACTTGCTGTACAGCTCGACGATGAGCTGTTCGGCGACGGGGATCTGGATATCGTCACGCAGCGGCAGGCTCCGGACGACGCCCTTCTTCTCGTTCGAGTCGAGCTCCAGCCACTGCGGCACCTGGCCGCGGCCGGCATTGACGTTGTCGTCGATCCGCGCCTGCATCTTGGACGTGGACCGGAGCTGGACCGCATCGCCGACCTTCACGAGGAGCGACGGGATCGACACCTTCCGGCCGTTGACCTGGAAGTGGCCGTGCGCCACCATCTGCCGGCCTTCCCGGCGCGAGGCGGCGAATCCGAGCCGGTGCACGACGTTGTCGAGGCGCAGCTCGAGGAGCCGCAGGAGGTTCTCGCCGGTGACGCCCTTCTCGGCTTCCGCCCACTGGAAGTACTTGCGGAACTGGCTCTCGAGCACACCGTAGATCCGCTTGGCCTTCTGCTTCTCGCGGAGCTGGACGCCGTAGGCGGTCAGCTTGCCGCGGTTGAGCCCGTGCTGGCCCGGCGGGTAGTTTCGCCGCTCGATCGCGCACTTGTCGGTGAAGCAGCGGGCGCCCTTCAAGAATAGCTTCTGCCCTTCACGTCGGCACAGCCGGCACTTCGCGTCGCGATATCGCGCCATCGCCGCCCCCTAGACCCGCCGCCGCTTCGGCGGGCGGCACCCGTCATGCGGGATCGGCGTCACGTCACGGATCGAGGTGATCTCCAGGCCCGCGGCCTGCAGCGAGCGGATGGCCGCCTCGCGCCCGGCTCCGGGGCCGCGCACGAAGACTTCGATCTGCTTGAGCCCGTATTCCATCGCCTTGCGCGCCGCGAGCTCGGAGGCCGTCTGGGCGGCGAAGGGGGTGCTCTTGCGCGAGCCCTTGAACCCCGCGCTCCCGGCGCTCGACCAGGACACGACGTTCCCCATGCGGTCGGTGAGCGTCACGATCGTGTTGTTGAACGTCGCCTGGATGTGGGCGATGCCGGTGCGCACCTCGCGCCGCTCGCGCTTCTTGCCGCCCTTTTTCCGTGGTGCCGGTTTCGCTTCCTCGGCCATGCCTTACGCTCCTGCTTTCTTCGGCGCTGCCGCCGCCGGCGCGGCCGCGGGCGCCGGCGACGCGGCCACCTTCTTCTTGATCATCACACCACGCTTCTTACCCTTCCGGGTCCGGGCGTTCGTATGCGTGCGCTGACCCCGCACCGGGAGCCCGCGCCGGTGCCGAATGCCTCGGTACGAGCCGATGTCCATGAGCCGCTTCACGTTCATCGACACGTCGCGGCGCAGGTCGCCTTCGACCTTGAGCTCGCGCTCGATGAGTTCGCGGATCCGGTTGACCTCGTCGTCCGTCCACGCCTTCACCCGCTTGCTGGGATCGACGTTGGCCCGAAGAAGAATACGCCGCCCCGTGGGCCGCCCGAGACCGTAGATGTACGTGACCGCGACTTCGCCCCGCTTCTCCCGGGGCAGATCCACACCCGCCACTCGTGCCATAGGTCCCTCCGCGCGTTCAGCCTTGTCGCGCCTTGTGCCGCGGGTTCTTGCAGATGATCCGCGTCACGCCGCGACGCTTGACGATCTTGCAGTGCTCGCAGCGCACCTTGATCGACGGCCGTACTTTCATCGCTCGTTCGTCCTCGCCATCTCGCTACTTGAACCGGTAGGTAATCCGGCCCCGGGTGAGGTCGTACGGTGACAACTCGACCTTCACGCGGTCGCCGGGCAGGATGCGGATGAAGTTCATCCTCATCTTCCCGCTGACGTGCGCGAGCACCTTGTGCCCGTTCTCGAGCTCGACCCTGAACATCGCGTTGGGTAGCGGCTCGACCACCATCCCCTCGACCTCGATCGCGTCTTCCTTAGGCATTACCCTCGACCCGCGGGCGCCGTCATCGCCGATTGGCCGGTCCGGCTCGTCAGCACCTCGGGGCCGTTCTCGGTCACCGCCACGGTGTGCTCGAAGTGCGCCGCCAGGCTCCCGTCCTGCGTCACCGCCGTCCAGCCGTCGTCCAGGATCCTGACCTCCCAGCTCCCCATCGTGACCATCGGTTCGATCGCCAGCACCATCCCGGCACGGAGCTGCGGGCCCCGGCCCGGATCCCCGAAGTTGGGGATCTGGGGCTCTTCGTGCAGCGCCCGCCCGATGCCGTGGCCGACGAACGCGCGCACGATCGAGAATCCGTGCGCCTCGACGTGCGACTGGACGGCGTGCGACACGTCCGACAGCCGCCGCTCCGGCCGGCACTCCTGGATGGCCCGATCCAGGCTCTCGCGCGTGACGTCCAGGAGCTTCTGCACGTCCGCCGGCACCGGGCCGACCGGCAGAGTGAACGCGCAGTCCGCGTAGTACCCCTCGACGATGCACCCGAGGTCGAGGCCGACGATGTCTCCCTCATGGATCTTGCGCCGGGGCGACGGGATACCGTGCACGACTTCCTCGTTGATCGAGACGCAGACCGTCGCCGGGAAGCCGCGATAGCCCTTGAAGGCCGGCGCGGCGCCCTCGCGGTGAATGTACGCCTCGACGTCCTCGTCGATGTCGAGCGTCGACATCCCCGAGCGGACGGAGGCGCGCAGGCGCTCCACGACGCCGGCCAGGATGTGGCCCGCTCGCCGCATGAGCGCGATCTCGCGCGCCGATTTGAGCACGATCACCGTTCGGCCCCCGCGGCCGCCCGGACCGCGTCCCGGATGGCCGCAATCGCTCCCTCGCCGGGCACGGTGGCGAGCAGGTTGCGCTGGCGGTAATAGTCGAGCAGGGGCGCCGTCTGTCGCCGGTACACCTCGAGACGGTTTCGCACGGTGTCCTCGCGGTCGTCCTCCCGCTGATAGAGCTCGCCGCCGCACGTGTCACAGACGCCCGCGCGTTTCGGGGGACTCGACGTGAGGTGGTACGGGTGGCCGCACGCGCGGCACACGCGCCGTCCGGTCAACCGGCGCAGCAGCTCGGGCTCGGAGACGTCGAAGTACACCACCGCGTCCAGCGTCTGACCGAGATCCTTCAGCAGCCGCGCGAGGGCTTCCGCCTGGGCGATGGTCCGCGGAAAGCCATCGAGGATAAAACCCTTCGCCGCGTCGCGCGCGCCGAGGCGCTCGGCCATCGCCCCGATGATGATCTCGTCGGGGACGAGCGCGCCCTGTTCCATGTAGCGCTTGGCGTCGCGTCCGAGCGGCGTCCCCGCCGTCACCGCTTCCCGCAGCATATCGCCGGTCGCGAGGTGGAGCACGCCCCATTCCCGCGCGAGGTCGCGCGCCTGGGTGCCCTTGCCGGCGCCCGGAGGTCCGAGAAACGCGACGCGCACGCTCAGCTCCGCGCGAACGCGCCCGAGCGCGACTTGGACTTCTTCAGGAAGCCCTCGTAGTTCCGCATGAGGAGGTGCGACTCCATCTGGCGGACGGTGTCGAGCGCCACGCCGACCACGATCAAGAGGCTGGTCCCGCCGAAGTAGAACGGCACGTTGAACCAGCGGATCAGGTAGTCCGGCAGCACCGAGATCAGCGCGAGGAAGAGGGCGCCCGGCAGGGTGATGCGCGTGAGCGTCCGGTCGATGTACTGCGCCGTCTTCGTGCCCGGCCGCACGCCCGGGATGAAGCCGCCGTACTTCTTCATGTTGTCCGCCAGGTCGACCGGGTTGAACACGATCGCCGTGTAGAAGTAGGCGAAGAAGACGATCAGCCCCATGTACATCATGGTGTAGAAGGCGCGGCCCGGCGACATCGCGTCGGCCATCCACTGCATCCACGGGTGCGGCACGAACCGCGTCAGGGTCGCCGGAAACAGGATGAGCGAGGAGGCGAAGATGACCGGGATGACGCCCGCGGTGTTGATCCGCAGCGGGATGTGCGTCGACTGGCCGCCGTATACGCGCCGGCCGACGACGCGCTTGGCATACTGCACTGGGATCTTCCGCTGGCCCTCCTGCATGAGCACGACGGCCGCCGTCACGCCGACCATCACCATGATGATCGCGCCGAAGACGAAGAGCTTCAGCTCGCCCGTCGTGATGAGGGTGTACGAGGCGGTAATGGCCGAGGGCAGGCGCACGACGATTCCCGCGAAGATGATCAGCGAGATCCCGTTGCCGATGCCCTTCTCCGAGATCTGCTCGCCCATCCACATGATCAGCGCGGTCCCCGCGGTCAGCGTGACCATCGTCAGCAGCCGGAACCCCCAGCCGGGCGTCGGCACGATCGCCAGACCCTCGGGGCTGCGCATGCTCTCGAGGCCGTACGCGATGCCCAGCGCCTGGACCCCCGACAACACGATCGTGCCGTACCGGGTGTACTGGGTGATCTTCTTGCGGCCGGCCTCGCCCTCCTTGGCGAGCCGCTCGAGCGTCGGGACGACGACGGTCAGGAGCTGCAGGATGATCGACGCCGAGATGTACGGCATGATACCGAGGGCGAAGATGGACAGCCTCCTCAGATTTCCGCCCGAGAAGAGGTCGACCATTCCGAGGAGCGTGCCCTGCACCTGATCGAAGAACTGCGAGAGCGCATGGCCGTCGATCCCGGGCGTGGGCACGTGGGCGCCCAGGCGGTACGCGACGAGCAGCAGCACGGTCATGAGGACGCGCCGCTTCAGCTCCGGGATCTTGAAGACGTTCTGGAAGCTCTGGAGGCTCTCGATCACGAAGTCGGCACCTCGGCGCCGAGCGTCTCGACGCGACCGCCCTTCGCCTCGATCTTCGCGCGCGCAGCTTCGCTCACCGCGTGCGCGCGGACGGTCAGCGCGTGCGCGACGTCCCCCTCGCCGAGGACCTTCACGCGCGACCGACCGCTTAGCTTGATGAGGCCGGCCTGCGCGAGGCCATCGGGATCGACCACGGCATTCGCCGCGAACCCGCCGAGCGCCTTGAGGTTCACGATGGCGTAGACGGTCCGCCCGCCGTGGGGGACGAACCCGCGCTTCGGCAGCCGGCGGTAGAGCGGCATCTGGCCGCCCTCGAAGCCGCCGCCCTTGCCGCCGCCCGACCGGGCGTTGTGACCCTTGTGCCCCTTGGTGGAGGTCTTCCCGTGACCGGAGCCCGGGCCACGTCCGATCTTCTTCCGTCGCTTGGTGGCGCCCGGCGCCGGGCGCAGCTCGTCAAGCTTCACGGGTCACCCTGAGCACGTGGGGGACCTTGGCGATCATGCCGCGCACCGACGGCGAGTCCGCATGGCTGATCGACTGACGGATGCGGCGGAGCCCAAGCGCTCGGACCGTCGCTTCCTGCTTGGGGGAGAGACCGATGAGCGAGCGCGTGAGCGTGACCTTAAGCGTCTTGTCGGCCACCGACCGCCTCCTCCACCACCGCGCCGTCACCCCGCCGCCGCGCCGCGTGCAGGTCTTGCAGGCGCTTGATCCGGCGCAGCGCGTCGATCGTCGCCTTGAGCACGTTGTGCGGGTTGTTGGAGCCGAGCGTCTTCGTGAGGATGTCCTGCACGCCCGCCGCTTCGAGGATCGGCCGCACAGCGCCGCCGGCGATGACTCCCGTGCCCGGCACCGCCGGCTTCAGGAAGACCCGGCCGGCGCCGAAGTGACCGGTGATCTCGCACGGGATCGTCGTCTCCTTCAGCGGCACGAAGATCAGGTCCTTCTTCGCATGCTCCACCGCCTTGCGGATCGCCTCGGGCACCTCGTGGGCCTTGCCGAGACCGACACCCACGTGGCCCCGACCGTCGCCGACCACCACCAGCGCCGTGAACGAGAATCGCCGACCGCCCTTGACGACCTTGGCCACGCGGTTGATGGAGACGACGCGGTCATTCAGCTCGAGCACGCTCGGATCGATCCTCGCTTCTGCCACTCGGTTCTCCCTTGGGAGAAGGGGGCTCCGCCCCCCTCTCGACTCCCCTGCGAACCCGCGGGAGCGTGCGGCCGCCCCCTCTCGACTCCCCCTCACTGGAGAAGGGGGCTCCGCCCCCCTCTCGACTCCCCCCGCGAACCCGCGGGCGACGGGCCGGCTAGAACACGAGGCCGCCGGCGCGAGCCGCGTCGGCGAGCGCCTTCACGCGCCCGTGGTACATATAGCCGCCGCGATCGAATACCACGCGCTGGATTCCCTGCGCCTTCGCCTTCTCGGCCACGAGCTCTCCGACGAGCTTGGCGGCGGCGACGTTGCCCCCGGAGGGCTGGCGCGCACGGAACACCTTGCTCCGACTGTCCACGGCCAGGAGCGTTCGCCCCGCGTCGTCGTCTACGAGCTGCGCGTAGATGTGGTTCAGGCTGCGGAACACGGCCAGCCGCGGCCGCGTCTCCGAGCCGCGCAGGAAACGGCGGAGCCGCCGATGCCGGATGTCCCGCGACGCCCGCCGCTCCTTCGTGATCACTTGGCCCCCGCTCCCGCCTTCTTGCCGACCTTCCGGCGGATCACCTCGTTCGCGTATTTGATGCCCTTGCCCTTGTAAGGGTCGGGCTTCCGCAGCGCGCGCAGCTTCGCGGCCGTCTGGCCAAGGAGCGCCTTGTCGGCGCCGCGCAGCGTGATGGACACCTGGCGCTCGATCTCCGCGGTGACGCCCTCCGGCAGCGGGAAGATCACGGGGTGCGAGTAGCCCAGCGCCAGCTGGATCACCCGCCCCTGGATCTGGGCGCGGTAGCCGATGCCCACGATCTCGAGCTTCCGCTCGAAGCCGTCCTTCACGCCCGCCACCATGTTCGCGACCAGCGCCCGCGCCAGACCGTGCAGCGCCCGAATCTTCCGGTCGTCACCGCTCCGCGAGATCACGAGCTGGTTGTTCTCGAGCTTCGCGCTGAGCCCCGCCGGGACCGGCTGCATCAGCTTGCCCTTCGGTCCCTCGGCGCGGACCGCGGCGCCGTCGATTTGCACGCTCACGCCCTGCGGGATGTTGACCGGCTGCCGCCCGATCCGTGACATGCGCTGCCCCTACCACACGTAGGCGAGGACTTCCCCGCCGACCTTTTGCTTGCGCGCGTCGCGATCCGTCACGACACCCTTCGACGTCGAGACCAGCGCCACGCCCATCCCGGCCAGAATGGACGGGATCCGGTCGCGGGCGACGTACACGCGCCGCCCGGGCGTCGAGACCCGGACGAGCCCGGAGATCATCTTCTCGTTGCCCGCCCCGTACTTGAGATACACCCGCAGCATCCCCTGCTTCTTGTCCTCGAGCACCCGGAAGTTCTTGATGAAGCCCTCGTCCTTCAGGATCTCGGCGATGCGCACCTTGAGTCGCGAGCAGGGGATGTCCACCTTCTCGTGCTCGGCGCGGCTCGCGTTGCGAATGCGCGTCAGCATGTCGGCGATCGGATCGCTTCGCATAGGCCTTACCAGCTCGCCTTCACGATGCCCGGAACCTCGCCCTTGAGCGCCAGCTCGCGGAAGCAGAGCCGGCACATCTCGAACTTCCGGAGGTAGGCGCGCGGGCGGCCGCACAGCTTGCAGCGATGATAGGCGCGCGTGCTGAACTTCGGTGGACGCTGGGACTTCATGATGAGCGCGGTCTTCGCCATATGGGTCTACTCCCTGAACGGCATTCCGAGGTGCGTGAGGAGCACCTTCGCGTCCTCGTCCGTGCGCGCCGTCGTGACGATGCTGATGTCCATGCCGCGCACCTTGTCGATCTTGTCGTAGACGATCTCGGGAAAGATCAGCTGCTCGCGGAGCCCGAGGGCGTAGTTGCCCCGGCCGTCGAAGGCCTTGGGCGGCACGCCCCTGAAGTCGCGCACGCGCGGGAGCGCGACGTTGATGAGGCGGTCGAGGAACTCGTACATCCGAGCGCCCCGGAGCGTCACCTTGGCGCCGATGGGCACGCCCTCGCGGAGCTTGAAGTTCGCGATCGACTTCTTCGCCTTCGTGACGACAGGCTTCTGGCCCGAGATCGCCTGCAGGTCGGCCGTCGCGAAGTCGAGCACCTTCGCGTTCTCCCGCCCTTCGCCCACGCCCATGTTGATGACGACCTTCTCGAGGCGCGGCACCTGGTACGGGTTCGTATACCCGCGCTCCTTCATGACCGCCTGGACCACCGTCTTGTGGAACATCTCCTTGAGCCGCGGCGGAGTCTCGCCGGTCCCCTTCGGGCGCCCCTGCGCGACCGCCGCCGCCGGCGCTGCCGCCCCGGCACCTTTCTTCGGCTGGGCCTTCGGCGCCGGCTTGGCCGCCGGGGTCTTCTGCGTCGTTCTCGATTCTTTCGCCATGATCTCAGCCCTTGTCGATCGGTTCGCCGCAGCGCTTGCAGACACGGAGCTTGCGTCCGTCGGCGAGCACCTTGATTCCGCTGCGCACCGGCTTGTCGCACCGGCCGCAGACGACCAGCACGTTGGAGAGCGCCAGCGGGCTTTCGCGCTCGATGATGCCGCCCTGCCGCAGCTTCTGCGTCGGCCGCTGGTGCTTCTTCATCATGTTGAGCTTCTCGACCAGCACCCGCCCGGCGACCGGCAGCACGCGCAGCACTTTACCGCGCTTGCCGCGCTCCTTGCCGGCGATCACCGCTACCGTGTCTCCGCGTCGCACGTGAACCTGACGCATCAAATGACCTCGGGCGCGAGCGAGATGATCTTCGTGAACTGCCGCTCGCGCAGCTCGCGCGCGACCGGTCCGAAGATGCGCGTGCCCACCGGGTTTTCGTCGGGCTTGATCAGGACCACCGCGTTGCGGTCGAAGCGGATGTACGATCCGTCCCGCCGCCGGACCTCTTTGACCGTCCGCACCACGACCGCACGCGCCACCTCGCCCTTCTTCACGGTGCCGTCCGGCGCCGCTTCCTTGATGGCCACGATGACCGTGTCTCCGAGCGAGGCGTAGCGCTTGTTGGCGCCGCCCATCACCCGGATGCACTGGACCTTCTTGGCTCCGGAGTTGTCCGCAACATCGAGCATCGAGCGCGGCTGGATCATCGGTTAGGACACGCGGCTCAAGACCTTGCGGATCCGCCAGCGCTTCTCCTTCGACATCGGCCTGGTCTCTTCGATGAGCACACGATCGCCGACCCGGCTCGCGTTGTTCTCGTCGTGCGCCTTCAGCTTCTTCGACGTCCGGACGACGCGCTGATACCGCGGATGGCGGAACACACGCTCGATCCTCACGACACGCGTCTTCTGCATCGCGTCGGACACGACCACACCTTCGCGGCTCTTCCGCTCACCCACGGGATTCGCCCTTCCTCTCGCGGAGCACGGTGTTGGCCCGCGCCAGATCCTTCTTCGCCTGGCTCAGCCGCGAGGGGTTCTTGGCCACCCCCATCGAGAGCTGGAACCGGAGATTGAAGATCTCCTCCGTGAGCTCGCTGGCCTTCTGCTGGAGCTCCTCCTGGGAGAAATCGCGCCACTTCGCCGCCTTCATCGTCGAGTCCCTTTGAAGGCTCGCACTACAGCGCCCTCGTGCGCGACACGAACTTGGTCGGGATGCCGATCTTCTGGGCCGCCGTCCGGAACGCGACGCGGGCCACGTCCTCGGGCACGCCGATCATCTCGTACAGGATGCGCCCGGGCTTCACCACGGCGACCCACTCCTCGGGATTCCCCTTCCCCTTGCCCATTCGGGTCTCCGCCGGCTTCTTCGTCACCGGCTTGTCCGGGAACACCCGGATCCAGACCTTACCACCGCGCTTGAGGCTCCGCGTGAGCGCGACCCGCGCGGCCTCGATCTGGCGGTTCGTCACCCATCCCGGCTCCAGCGCCTTCAGGCCGTAGTCACCGAAGGCGAGGGTCGAGCCCCGCGTGGCGATGCCCTTCATCCGCCCGCGCTGGGCCTTCCGGTACTTGACGCGCTTCGGCATCAACATGGGCATGGGCGCCGGACCTCACGCGTCCGCCGGCGCAGCGCGCAGCACCTCGCCCTTGAAGACCCAGACCTTGACGCCGATGGTGCCGTACGTCGTGTGCGCCGTCGCCATCCCGTAGTCGATGTCCGCCCGGATCGTGTGGAGTGGCACCCGCCCGTCGCGGTACCACTCGCGCCGCGCGATCTCGCCGCCGCCCAGCCGCCCCGCGCAGGCGATCCGGATGCCGTCCGCGCCCAGCCGCAGCGCGGAGGTCACGGCCTTCTTCATGGCCCGCCTGAACGCGACGCGCTTCTGGAGCTGGAGCGCGACGTTCTCGGCCACGAGCTGGGCGTCGAGCTCGGGATGGATGACCTCCTCGATGTTGAGGTAGATCTCCTTGCCGGTCCGCGCCTGCAGCTCGTTCTTCAGCTTCTCGACCTCGGAGCCCTTCCGGCCGATGATGATGCCGGGGCGGGCCGTCGAGATGGTGATCCGCGCGCGGTTGGCCGAGCGCTCGATGTCGATCTTCGAGATGCCCGCGTGGTAGAGCTGATCCTTGATGAAGCGCCGGATCTTCACGTCCTCGTGCAGGAGCGCCGCGTAGGCCTTCGTCGCGAACCAGCGCGAGCTCCAGGTCCGCGTCGAGCCGAGTCGGAAGCCGATCGGATGCGTTTTCTGGCCCATCGTCTACTTTTTCTCCTTCGACTTCCTGGTGGTCTTCGCGGCCGGCTTTTGTCGGCCCTTCGCCGCGCCGCGCCGCGCGGGCGCCCGCCGGGCGGCGGCCGGACGCTCCTCGCGGGGAGGTGGCGCGCTCGGGCGTGCCGGTGGAGCCGCGGGCGCCGCCGCGCCGTTCACCTCGTCGCTCACGCCGATCGTGAGGTGGCTCGTCCGGTGCTTGATCCCGAAGGCGCGGCCCATCGCGCGTGGCTGCACACGCTTCAGCACTGGCCCGCCGTCCGCAATCGCCTGGACGACGCGCAGATCGTCGAGGTTGCGCACCTGATGGTTGTGCTCGGCATTCGCCACGGCCGAGCGCAGCACCTTCTCCACGAGCCGCGCCGCCGCGCGCGGCGTGTACTCGAGGGTCGCCAGCGCTTCGGCCACGGGCTTGCCGCGGATCTGGTCGAGCACCAGCCGGGCCTTCCGGGCCGATACGCGGACGAACCGCGCGCGCGCCATCGTTCGCATCGCGCTCAGGTCTTTCCGGTCGGCGACGTCGCCGCTTTTTCGGCGGTGCCGTGCGCCCTGAACGTCCGGGTCATCGCGAACTCCCCCAGCTTGTGGCCCACCATGTTTTCGGTCAGGTAGACGGGAATGAACTTCTTGCCGTTGTGGACGGCGACCGTGTGGCCCACGAACTCGGGCGAGATCGTCGAACGCCGGGACCAGGTCTTCAGCACCTTCTTCTGCCGGGTCCGGTTCAACTCCTCGATCCGCTCGAGCAGCGTCGGATCGATGTACGGCCCCTTCTTCAGCGAACGCCCCATCTTCGACTCCTATTTCGTCCGTCGCGTCACGATGAAGCGGTCCGACGGCCTGGCGCCGCGCCGCGTCTTGTAACCCTTGGTCGGCTTGCCCCACGGGGTCATCGGATGGTTGCCCTTGCCCTTGCCCTCGCCGCCGCCCATCGGATGATCGACAGGATTCATGACGGTGCCGCGGACCGTCGGACGGAAGCCGCGCCAGCGGACCCGGCCCGCCTTGCCGATCGACACGTTCTCGTGATCGAGATTGCCGACCTGACCGACCGTCGCCATGCACGCAAGCGAGACCAGCCGCACCTCGCCAGAGGGGAGCTTCAGCGTCGCGCGGTCGCCCTCTTTCGCGAGGAGCTGCGCCTGAGCGCCGGCGCTCCGGCAGAGCTGCGCGCCGCGGCCCGGCTGGAGCTCGACGTTGTGGACGAGCGTGCCGACCGGGATGTTCCGCACCGGCAGCGCGTTCCCGGGCAGGATGTCCGCCTGCGGACCCGACATCACGGTGTCGCCGACCCGCAGCCCGAGCGTGGCGATGATGTACCGCTTCTCGCCGTCCCGGTAGTGGAGCAGGGCCAGCCGCGCCGAGCGGTTCGGGTCGTACTCGATCGCGGCGACGCGCGCAGGGATACCGTACTTCTCGCGCCGGAAATCGACCTGGCGCACCATCTGCTTGGCGCCGCCGCCGCGATGGCGAACGGTGATCCGCCCATAGACGTTCCGGCCGTTCGTCCGGCGCTTGGGAAGCAACAGGCCCTTTTCCGGCTCCTGCTTCGTGATGTCGTCGTACGTGACGTACGTGAGGTAGCGCCGCGCAGGCGACGTCGGCTTGACCGTGCGGATGGCCATGCCGCTACGCTCCCTCGACGAGTTCGATCTTGTGGCCGGGGGCGAGCGTCACGATCGCCTTCTTCCAGTCGGCGCGCCGCCCCTCGGAACGACCCATCCGCTTCAGCTTCCCCTCGAACGAGGCCGTCCGGACGGAGGACACCTTGACGTTGAACACGGTCTCGACGGCTACCCGGATCTCGACCTTGTTGGCATCCGGCCGGACCCGGAACGCCACGGTGTTCTGCTCTTCCTTCTGGCGCATGCTCTTTTCCGTCATGAGCGGCCGGATCAGGATCTCTCGCGCCGAGCGAGTCATTGTCGCGGGGCCCGTGCGGCCGGCGCGGACCGAGGATGGCCCGAGACAGATGCGGCCCGGCTCCGTTGTCGCGGGGTCCGTGCGGCCGGCGCGGACCGAGTGTGGCCTGCGAGAGGCACGACCTGGCTCCGCCACGCCCGGTCTCCCCGAGAAGCGATCCGGCTCCGTTGTAGCGATCTCATTTCGCCAGGGCCTCTTCAAGCGCCAGAAGGCCGGCGCGCTCGAACAATACGCGATGGGCGTGCAGGAGCTGATAGACGGACACGTGAGCCGGCGTCTCGACGGTCAGCCACGGCACGTTTCGCGCGGCACGCGCCACCGCCTCGGCCAACTCGTGCACGACGAGGAGCGTCGGCGCGCCCGCGAGCCCGAGCGTACCCAGCCTGGCGACCAGCGACTTCGTCTTCCCGTCGGTGACGCCGATCGTCTCTACCGCGGAGATCTGTCCGGCGGCGATCTTGGCCGCCATCGCGGCGCGCAACGCCCCGCGTCGCATCGAGCGCGGCATGGCCTTGTCGTAACTCCGGGGCGTCGGGCCGAACGGCTTGCCCCCGCCCTTCCACTGGACCGCCCGGGTCGAGCCCTGCCGGGCCCGGCCGGTCCCCTTTTGCTTCCACGGCTTCCGGCCGCCTCCGGACACTTCGCTCCGCCCCTTGGTGTCGTGCGTGCCGGCCCGGCGGTCGGCGAGCTCCCGCGTCACCGCCTGGTGGAGCAGCGGCGCGCGGATCTCGGCGCCGAACACGTCCGGTTTCATCTCGAGCGACCCGACCTGCTTGCCCTTCGCGTCCAGCACCTGCACCGTTGGCATCGCTATTTCTTTTCTGCGCCCTTCTGTTGTGCTTGCTGCGCCTTCGTCGCCTTCACCGACTTCCGCAGCATCACCAGAGATCCGTTGGCGCCGGGCACCGCCCCTCGCACGAGCACGAGATTCTGCTCCGGCATCACGCGCACGACGCTCAGGTTCAGCACGGTCCGCCGGTCGCCTCCCATGCGCCCGGGTAGGTGGTGACCCGGCCACACGCGCGAGGGATCCGACGACGCCCCGATGGACCCAGGGGCCCGGTGGAACATCGAACCGTGCGTGGCGTCGCCGCCGTACCAACCGTAGCGCCTGACGCCGCCCTGGAAGCCTTTCCCCTTTGTGACGCCGACGACGTCGACCAGCTCACCCGGCGCGAACATCTCGACTGTCAGCGCCTGTCCGAGCTGGTAGCTCTGGAGCTTCTCGGTCTTCTCGAGCCGGACCTCGCGGATCACCCGCATCGGAGCCACGTTCACCTTCTTGAACAGCCCCGCCGCGGGTTTTGACACGTTCTTCTTCTTCTCGCCGAACCCGAGCTGCAGGGCGTCGTAGCCGTGAGAGTCCGTCGTCCGGATCCCGATGACCGTGCAGGGTCCGGCCTCGATAACGGTCACCTGCACCTGACTGCCGTCGTCGGCAAACACCTGCGTCATCCCCATCTTGCGACCAATCAGTCCCTCTTTTCGCGCCATCGCTAGCTCCACACTCCCCGCGTCTGCCTGCATTTCACAGCGCGATCAAAATGATCCAGATGCGAGGCGGCGAGGAGGCCCGACTGAGGCGTATGCCTCATACGCCTCAGGGAGGGCCGATCGAGCCAACGAAGCAGATGGGCCATTTTCATCGCGCTGTTAGAGCTTGATTTCGACGTCGACGCCGGCTGGGAGGTCGAGCTTCATCAGTGAGTCCACCGTCTGGGGCGTGGGATCCACGATGTCCAGCAGTCGCTTGTGGGTACGCATCTCGAACTGCTCGCGGGACGTCTTGTCGACGTGCGGGCTACGCAGCACCGTCCAGCGGTTGATGACGGTGGGGAGCAGGACCGGGCCGGACACGCGCGCGCCCGTCCGGCGCACGGTCTCCACGATCTCCTTGACCGATCGATCGAGGAGCTGGTGGTCGTACGCCTTCAGGCGGATCCGGATCTTCTGATCAGCCGCCAAGGTCGCCATGCGCTACTCCACGATCTCCGTGACGACGCCCGCCCCCACCGTCCGGCCCCCCTCCCGAATCGCAAACCGCAGCTCCCTCTCCATCGCAATCGGCACGATCAGCTCGATCGCCATCGTCACGTTG
>JAHFDK010000376.1 GCA_023249095.1 Candidatus Rokuibacteriota bacterium
TTGATCAATTTGAAACGCTTCGCCGCCATGCCCACCCGCTCCTGCACGAAGAACACTGGACCGAGAGAATCCAGCTTGATCAGCAGCGCGACGACGCCGAGCAGAGGGGAGAGCACGATCATCCCGACCACCGAGACCAGCAGACTGATGGCACGGCCGGCCGCCAGGTCGAGGCGGGACTTCTTGAAATCTCCGGAGAAGATCAGGTTGCTCGGCGTGAGGGTCTCGATCGCGAGCTTTCCGGTAAGCCGTTCGTAGACGTTCACCCCGTCCTCGACGATGCATCCCCTGACCCGCGCTTCGAGGAGCTCGCGAACCGGTAGGCGCGCCCGCCGCTCGGCCAGCGCGACGATCGTCCGGTGGGGCTGGAGCTCCTCGAGGAGCTTCCCCAGGCAATCCAGCGGCCCGCGCAAGGACTCCGCTAGAGGGAACCCGACGGGGGCGGGCGCGGTGTCGACGACACCGACGATGGAGTAACCCAGATGCGGCTGGGACTTCATCTCCCTGATGAGCGTGGAGGCGAGCGGGGTCGTGCCGAGAATCAGCACTCGCTCCAGGAAGGGCTTCCGGCGCACGACGACGTAGAGGACCGTGCGGAACGGCAAAAGGAGCGCGAGGATGATGAGGAGGCTCCCGAGGAAGGGCTCACTCGAGATCTTGATCGCCGGGAACACGGCGTAGAGAACTGCGAGCAGGATGAAGGCGACACCGAAGGCATGGAAGAGTCGGACCGCGAATTCGCCGAACGTCCGGACGATCCGGAGGTCGTAGAGGTCGTTGTAGTAGAACGAGACGGCGCAAGAGAGGGAGATGGCAAGCGCCTTCGCCAGAGCGATCGCGCCGTCCGTCCAAGAGGCCACGAGGGGTGTTGTCCAGACCAGGATCGCGCCGCAGACCGCGGCCAACAGCGAGACTCCCTCCAGCATCGCGAGCTTCAGGATCATGAATGAGGCTCGGTGGTCACGTCGTAGAGCGTGATCACTCCACCGTCACACTCTTGGCGAGGTTTCGAGGCTGGTCCACGTCGCAGCCGCGCAGCACGGCCACGTGGTACGCGAGGAGCTGAAGCGGCACGGCGACCAGAAGGGGTTGAAGCCACTCCAGGCTCGGGGGGATCGGAATCACGAGATCCGCGGTGGCCCCGATCTCCTCGTCGCCTTCGGTCGCGACCGCGATCACGATGCCATCGCGTGCTTTGATCTCCTCGAGATTGCTGGTGATCTTCTCGTACGTCGATCCTCTCGGGGCGATGGCGACCACCGGCATGCGCGAGTCGACGAGGGCGATCGGTCCGTGCTTCATCTCGCCGGCGGGATACCCTTCGGCGTGGATGTACGAGATCTCCTTGAGCTTCAGGGCGCCCTCGAGGGCCAGGGGGAAATGGAGGCCGCGCCCCAGATAGAGGAAGTGGTTTCGATCGACGAAGCGCTCCGCGATCTTTCGAATCGCATCGCTCTGCCGGAGCACGACCGTCAGGAGATCCGGCAGCTCCGCGAGCCCTTTGACCACCTGACACACCAGCGCCGGATCGGCGAAGCCTCGCGCGAGGCCCAGCTTGAGGGCGAGAAGCGTGACGGCCGCGAGCTGCGCCGTGAAGGCCTTGGTCGAGGCGACGCCGATCTCGATGCCGGCCCGGGTGTAGACCACGCCGTCGGCCTCGCGCGCCAACGAGCTGCCCACGACGTTGCAGATCGCGACTGCCCGGGAGCCGTGGTCCTTCGCCTCGCGCAGGGCGGCGAGGGTATCAGCGGTTTCACCGGACTGGGAGATCGGAACGGTGAGCACCCGACCGTCGATGACTGGCTTGCGATAACGGAATTCCGAGGCGACGTCGACCTCGACCGGCAGTCTCGCAAGCGCTTCGACCAGGTACTTGCCGACCAGCGCGGCATGCCACGAGGTGCCGCACGCCACGAAGCACAGTCGATTGAGCCCGGCGAGCTCGCGATCCTTCAGTCCGAGCTCGGGGATCCGGATGTCTGGTCCCTCCGCGTCCACTCGTTCGCGAATCGTGTTCTGGACGGCCTCGGGCTGCTCGAAGATCTCCTTGAGCATGAAGTGGGGATACCCGGATTTCTCCGCCGTCTCGCCGTCCCAGTCGATGGTGCGTGGGGATCGCCGAACGGGAGCTCCGTTCAGCGTGCGCACGGCGATGCTGTCGGGCGTCAGTACCGCGAGCTCGCCGTCGTCGAGGACGAGGATGTCCCGCGTCTGCCCCAGCAGGGCCGGGATATCCGAGGCGACGAACATCTCCCCGCGGCCGAATCCCACTACCAGCGGCGAGCTGCCGCGCCGGAACACGACCAGGGTGTTCGGAGCATCAGCCGCGACACAGGCGATGGCAAAGGAGCCCTGGAGGTGTTTGGCCGCGCGCTGGACTGCCGCGTCGAGCCCGTCGCCCCGGTAGCGCTCGATCTGGTGCGCGACGACTTCCGTGTCGGTCTGCGAGCGAAAGCGATGCCCATCCGCCGCCAGCGTCTTTCGAAGCTCGCGGTAGTTCTCGATGATCCCGTTGTGGACGATGGCGAGGTGGGACTGGCAATCGACGTGAGGATGCGCATTGGTATCCGAGGGCCGACCATGCGTCGCCCACCGGGTGTGGCCGATGCCCAGGGCGCCGTTGGGCCGGTCGGACGCGAGCAATATCTCGAGATCGGCGATCTTTCCTGTCGTCTTCCTGACGTCCAGCGACCCTTCGGAGACCGTGGCAATCCCGGCCGAGTCGTATCCCCGATACTCCAACCGACGAAGGCCGGGAAGGATAACGGACACCGCGTCCCGATGGCCGACGTAGCCGACGATTCCACACATCGTCGTCGTGTCCCTACGCTGCTTCCAGCATCGTGCAATCAAGATGGACGGCGACGCTGCGCCGAAGGAGCTCGACCGACACCACGAGGAGGCCCTTCTTGGGGTTTCCCCGCACCACGATGCCCTCCACGTCGGCCAGCGGCCCGTCGGTGATGCGCACCCGCTGCCCTTCCCGGAGATAGGGATAGGGAAAGATTGGAAGCTCGGAGTGGACGAGCTTCCGAATGGCGGCGATCTCCGAATCGGCGACGCTTTCGAGCCGGTCCCAGCGCTCGCCGAGCATCTGCACCAGCCCTCGCGCCTTACAGATCTCGAGATAGTTCGCTTTGTCCACGGCGTGGCGCAGGAAGAGATAGCCCCGGAACAACGGAATGCGACCCCGAACCCGCACTCCGCCACGCCGCGACCACGCCTCGGCCGTCGGGAGGAAGAGATCAAAGCCCTTTGGAGCGAGTTGATCGTAGACGAGCCGCTCGCAATTGCTGCGCGTCCACAGCACGCGCCAGGGCGGGGTCGTCGGCTCCGTCTCGATGTCTGACAAGGCTTCGCCCCCTTTGGTCTCGATCCCGTTCTCTGGTGTCTGACCAATCATGTCTGTCTCTGTTACGTAGCCCAGAATCCGGCCACGTGTTTCCGCCTCCCGGCCACAGGTACTTCACGCGACCGGTGCTACTGGTCTGAGGCGGTCTGTCTCCTGCGCGGTCGGCTTCGAGAGATGGAACGCCGCTGTGAGGAGGTGTACGAGCCCCTCGACACGTGGCGATCGTCGCCGTTGAACACTATGCCCACGATCTTGGTCGGCTCCATGAGGTTCAAGGCCTCCTCGAGGAGCTTGCGCGGCGTCCGGTGCGCCGCGACCACGATCAGAAAGCCGTCGACCCACTTCCCGAAGACTCGACCGTCGGGAACCGACACGAGCGGCGGGGTGTCGACGATGACGTAGTCGTACTTCCGGCGAGCCTCCGCGAAGAGCTCCCCGACCCGAGGCGACTTCAGCACCTCGTAGGGAGCGGACGGGCGGCGCCCCGCCGTGATGACCGACAGGTTGAGGTGCGGATGCGCTTGCGTCACGGCCTCTAGCGGGAGATTCGCGTTCATGATCGCGTCCACGAGGCCGGGTACCGCGTGCTCGTCGAGGCCGAGATGCACGGCCAGGCTCGCTGCACGCAGATCCGCGTCGACGAGGAGAACGCGCGCGTCGGGGGCCTGAGCGAGCGCGCCTGCGAGGTTGATGGCGGTCGTCGTCTTGCCGTCGGCGGCGTCGGGACTCGAGACCGCGATGACCGAGAGCTCGGCCGATCTGCGGAGCTGTTCGATCATGTGGCGCAGCGCCCGGTACTGTTCGGCCTCGAAGGAGGTCGGCGCCAGCAGGCTCACCAGATGTTCCTCGAGCCCGGGGTTGTCGTCGAGCTCCACGACGCGCTCCTCCAGCCGGGCGACGGCTTTCTGCGGAGGCTTGAAGAACGACGCCCGCGCCCGGGATGGGGCCTCCTCGGGAACGGGGGCGATCGGCGCGCTGGTCGGCGCCGGCGGGCTCGTCGGCTCCGACGCGGGCGCGGGGCGCCGGAGAGCACGTTCTTGCTCGGCTCGCTCGAGGGCCTTGAAGAATGTGCTCATGGCGTGAAGAACTGGCGCACGGACTGCACGAGACTCAGCGTGGCCGTGTTGGAGTTCAGGGCGAGCGCCGCCGCGGCGCTCAAGAGGGTCACCACGAGGGCTCCAAGGCTCCACCGAACGAGGAACCGCGCCCGCGGGCCGCGAAGCTCTCTCCCTCGCTTCTGCGGTCGGGTGCCCTCCTCCAGATACTCGATCGCCTGGTTGACGATGTGCCGATCGATGCGGCGCTTCTGGTCCGCGTACCCGAACAGGAGGCAGTGATCACAGACGGTATTGATGAGCCTCGGAATTCCGCCCGAATAGGCCGAGATCCGGTCCACGGCCGAGTCGGCGAACAGGCCCAGATCTCGTCCACCCGCAATGCGTAACCGGGTGCGGATATACGCGCGGGCCTCTTCCGGGGTCAGCGGCGGGATCTGGCAGCGCAGTCCTACGCGCTGCTTGAGCTGCCGCAGCTCGGGCAGGTTGAGGCGGGCCTTGAGCTCCGGCTGCCCGACCAGCAAGATCTGCAGAAGCTTGCTCGTCGGAGTTTCGAAATTCGAGAGCAGGCGGATCTGCTCCAGCGTCGCGGCGTCCAGGTTCTGCGCCTCGTCGACGATGAGGATGGTGTTTTGGCCGGCCCGCTCGCGCTCGATGAGGAAGTTGTTCAGGGCGATGAGCCGCTGCGCCCGTGACTCCCCTTTCTGTTTGATTCCCAGGTCCTCGAGGACGTACTCGAGAAGCTCGTCGAATGGCAGGGCGGAATTGACCACGAACG
>JAHFDK010000377.1 GCA_023249095.1 Candidatus Rokuibacteriota bacterium
TGCTGGCATCAGGCGCCGTCGTCCCCGAACACGCCACGCTCACCCGCTGACGTCACGTCGGCGCGGCCAGCCGGTCCTGGCGGCGTCGCGCGCTCCCGGACCCGGCGACCCGCTCGCGGCGCCGGACGGCGCACCCGGCCAGCGCGACGCGGCGTGCTAGACTGAACCGATGGTCCTGAGTCGCATTCGCAATTTCTCGATCGTCGCTCACATCGATCACGGGAAGTCGACGCTCGCCGACCGACTTCTCGCGCTCACCGGGACGATGGACGCGAAGAAGGCGGTCGACCAGGTCCTCGATTCCATGGACCTCGAGCGCGAGCGCGGCATCACGATCAAGGCGCACACGGTCCGCTTGATGTACCGGGCGCGCGACGGCCAGGAATACACGCTCAACCTCATCGACACGCCCGGCCACGTCGACTTCTCGTACGAGGTGTCGCGGGCCCTCGCGGCGTGCGAGGGGGCCGTCCTCATCATCGACGCCGCCCAGGGCATCGAGGCGCAGACGCTGGCGAACTTCTACCTCGCCAGCGACGCGAACCTCGCCATCATCCCCGTGATCAACAAGATCGACCTCCCGGCGGCCGACGTCGAGGGCACGCGGGCCCAGATCACTGAGACCCTCGAGCTCGACGGCGGCGACGCGCTCGCCATGTCGGCCAAGCACGGGACCGGCGTCCCGGAGGTGCTCGAAGCGATCGTCGCCCGCATCCCGCCACCGCAGGGTGACCCGGACGCGCCGCTCAAGGCGCTCGTCTTCGACTCGTTCTACGACTCCTACCAGGGCGTGGTCGTCTACGTGCGTCTCACAGACGGCCGCGTGCGGCCGGGGACGCGTATCCTCCTCATGTCCAACGGCCGGTCGTACGACGTCCAGCAGGTCGGTGTCTTCAGCCCGGACATGCGGCCCGTCGAGGAGCTGTCCGCCGGCCAGGTCGGCTACATCACCGCGTCGATGAAGCGGGTCGCCGACGCGAAGGTCGGCGAGACGATCACCGAGACCGCACGGCCTACCGCGGTGCCGTTCCCCGGCTATCGAGACGCCAAGCCCATGGTCTTCGCGGGGCTCTACTCGATCGATGACACGGACTACGAGGCCCTTCGCGACGCGCTCGAAAAGCTGCGCCTCAACGACCCGGCCTTCACGTACGAGCCCGAGACGTCGCTCGCGCTGGGATATGGCTTTCGCTGCGGGTTCCTCGGCATGCTGCACATGGAGATCGTCCAGGAGCGGCTCGAGCGGGAGTTCGATCTCTCGCTGATCGTGACGGCGCCGAGCGTGCAGTACAAGGTCCGCACCACCGCGGGCGAGGTGCTCGACATCGACAATCCATCGAAGTTGCCGACACCCGACCGGATCGAACAGATGGACGAGCCCTACGTGACGTCGTCGGTCTTCGTGCCGACGGAGTTCATGACCGCGATCTACAAGCTCGCCCAGGAAAAGCGCGGCGAGCACCGGTCGCTCGAGTACCACGGCAAGCGCGTCCACATCCGGTTCGACTTTCCGCTGGCCGAGATCGTCGTCGATTTCTACGACCGGCTGAAATCGATATCGAAAGGCTACGCGTCGTTCGACTACGAGTTGTCGGAGTTCCGGCCGTCCGACCTCGTGAAGCTCGACATCCTGCTGAACGGCGACCCGGTCGACGCCCTCTCCAGCATCGTGCATCGGGACAAGGCGTACGAGAAGGGCAAAGCGCTCGTCGAGAAGCTGCGCGCGGTGATCCCCCGCCAGCTCTTCGAGGTCGCCATCCAAGCGGCGATCGGGAGCCGGGTCATCGCGCGCGAGACCGTCAAGGCGATGGGCAAGAACGTGACGGCGAAGTGCTACGGCGGTGACATCACGCGCAAGCGCAAGCTGTTGGAGCGCCAGAAGGAAGGAAAGAAGCGGATGAAGCAGGTCGGGAAGGTGGAGATCCCCCAAGAAGCATTCCTTTCCGTCCTCAAGAGCTGACCATGGACGAGCGAAAGATCGAGATCGAAGCGGGTTCCGCGCTCCCCGCCGACGCGGTGGAGTCGAAGCGACGCCGGAAGTCCATCGTCCGGGAGTACGCCGAGGCGATCGCGATCGCGGTGCTGCTCGCGCTGGTCATCCGTTCGCTCGTCGTCCAGGCGTTCACGATCCCGTCCGGCTCCATGATGGACACGCTCCTCGTCGGCGACTACATCCTGGTCAACAAGTTCCTCTACGGCCCCGAGCTGCCGCTCATCGACTGGCGCATGCCGGCGATTCGCGACCCGCGACGCGGCGACATCATCGTGTTCAAGTACCCGCAGGACGAGAAGCGCGACTTCATCAAACGGATCGTCGCGACCTCGGGCGAGCGAGTGCAGATCCGCGGCCACCAGGTCTTCGTCAACGGTAGGCCCCTTCAGGAGCCGTACACCAAGTACGCCGATTCCGGCACGGCGCGCGGGGGGGACGCCTATTGCGGGTACGCGTACGGCTGCGAGCCCACGACAGTGCCGCCCGACGCCTACTTCGTCATGGGCGACAACCGCGACAACTCTCAGGACAGTCGTTACTGGGGCTTCGTCAAGCGCGACAAGATCAGGGGGAAGGCCTTCCTCATCTACTGGTCGTGGGACGGCGACCGGCACTGGCTCCGCTGGTGGCGACTCGCGAACTATATTTCGTAGTGGGGTGGTTATGACGCGTGCCGGCGAGGAAGGGTTGTTCTAGCGGGTGCCATGAGGACGGTGCGTACCGAGAGTGGCCTGAAAAAGATGCGACCCGCGCCTGCTGTAGCGGGGGGTCCGGGAGCACGGTTCGATCCGAGGGTGGCCTGAGACAGATGCGACCCCGGCTCCGTGCCCGCGGGCGACCCGTTCGTTGCTGCGCCGGCAGAGATTGCGCTCGCGTCGGTGTTGGCGGACAACCCGCCGGCGGCGGACACGCTGGGCCTGTACGTCCATGTCCCGTTCTGCACGAAACGGTGCGGCTACTGCAGCTTCAACACCGCGCCCCTCGAGGAGGGGGCCATGGCCCGCTACCTCGAGGCGCTCCATCGCGAGATCGACCTGCTCGGCGCGCTCCCGTGGGCAGCGCGGGTGCGCCTCGCGACCGTCTTCGTGGGTGGAGGCACGCCCTCGCTCCTGGCCGCTGAGGATCTGGCGGCGGCGCTCGACGGGATCCGCGCTCGCTTCGACGTCGACGCGGATGCCGAGATCACCGTCGAGTGCAACCCCGAGAGCGTGACGCGCCAGAAGCTCGAGGGCTATCGCGCGGCAGGCGTGAATCGGCTGAGCCTCGGTGTCCAGTCTCTCGACGACTCGATCCTCCCGCGGCTCGGCCGCCTCCACGACGCGCGCGGCGCCCGCGCCGCCTTCGAGGCGGCGCGGGCGGCGGGGTGCGCCAATCTGAGCGTCGACCTGATGTACGGCCTGCCCGGTCTCGACCTCGACGGATGGACGCGGGCCGTCGACACGGTGCTCGACTGGGGGCCCGACCATCTTTCGGCCTACGGGCTGACCCTTGACGCCGGCAGCCTCTGGGGCGCGGCCGGCATCGAAGGCCTGCCGGCGGAGCAAGAGCAAATCGACCAGTACTGGCGGCTCGCGCACGCCGCGGCGGCGCACGGCCTGGAGCACTACGAGATCTCCAACTACGCGCGGCCCCGCTTCCGCTCGCGCCACAACCAGATCTACTGGCACGCCGCCGAGTACCTGGCCGCCGGGCCGGGCGCCTGTGGATTTTTGGGGCGGGTCCGCTACGCGAACGTGAAGGCGACCCCGCGCTATTGCGAGGCGCTCGCGGACGGCGCCCTTCCCGTCGCGTCCGCGGAGCAGCTCTCGCCGCGGCAGCGCCTCGCTGAGCGACTGATCCTCGGTCTCCGGACGGCCGACGGCGTCCCTACGGCGTGGCTCGAGCCGCGGCTCGACGGTGAGCGAGACCTCCGTCGGCGGATCGAAACGTGGCGCGCGCAGGCGCTGCTGGTCGACACCGGCGACCGCGTCCGCCTCACCGAGGCGGGGTTCCTCCTCTCCGACGCGCTCTTCGTCGAATTGCTATAATTCCGGGCGATGGATGCCCGTCATCGAGACGTACTGGTCGCGGTCATCCGCGAGTACATCGACTCGACCGAGCCGGTCGGCTCCCGCGTTCTGGCCCGGCGCCACTTCCCGAACCTCTCGGCGGCTACGCTGCGCAACGTGATGGCCGATCTCGAGGAGATGGGCCATCTGGTCCAGCCGCACACGAGCGCGGGCCGGGTACCGACGGATAAGGCCTACCGCTTCTACGTGGAGTCCTTTCCGCCGGCGCCGGGCCCAAAAGGCGCGGTGCCCGGTGAGAGCCTGCCGACGCGCCGTTCCGGGATCGACGGATTCATGGAGCGGACGTCGTCGCACCTGTCGAGCGCCACGAAGCTGACGGGCCTCCTGCTCGCGCCGCCGCTCAAGCAGACGACGCTCGCGCGGGTCGACCTCATCCCGCTCGAGGACGACCGCGCGCTGGCCGTCCTCGCCACCGACGCGGGCTGGGTCACCGCCCGCGCGGTGACGCTCGACCCGCCGTTCGCCGCCGAGGAGGTACGCGCCGTGGGGCGCGAGCTGAACCGCCGGTACTGCGGCCGCACCGTCCAGGACGTCGTCGACATGGAGACGACGCCCAGCGATCCCCTCGACGCCCTCCACACGCGGGCGCGCGGCGTCATCGAGCAGATCGTTGTACTGCTGCGGGGCCGCACGCTCTATGTCAGCGGCGCGATCAACATGCTCGACCATCCGGAGTTCTGGAACCTCGACACGACGCGCGAGCTGCTCCGGACCTTCGAGCAGAAGGAGCGCCTCGCCGACCTGATGACGGTGCTCGCCGGCGGCGAGGGGCTGAACGTGACGATCGGCGAGGAAAACCCGGTCGCCGAGATGCGCGAGTGCACGCTGATCACCTCGACCTTCACCTACCGCGACCAGGTCATCGGCATCCTCGGCGTCGTCGGGCCGCGGCGGTTGCCGTACCCCGAGGTCATCTCCATCGTCAACGAGACGGCTCGGCACGTCACGGACGCTCTCTCCCGCGTGCGTCAGGATCTCTATCTGCCGTCGTAACGGTGGGTCGGGGGGCGGGGCGGGACCGGACGGGGCCTCCCTCGACCCGCTAGCAACAACCGCAGTGCAGCGATCGAACTCGGTCGGCGATCGGGTCAACCCTGACTACACGGGTCGAGGGAGGCA
>JAHFDK010000378.1 GCA_023249095.1 Candidatus Rokuibacteriota bacterium
ACCGCGCCTCACGCAGGCGCTCGAAGGCCGCGCGGGCGACGCGGTCGACCCAGGGGCCGCGGCCGAGCGGCGGCACGGTGAGGGCCACCGAGGACTCGGCCAGACCGTAGACCGGACACATCGCCTCCGGCCTGAATCCGTAGGGCGCGAAGCGGCGGGTGAAGCGCTCGATGGTCTCGGGGCTCACGGGCTCCGAGCCGTTGAAGGCGAGCCGCCAGGAGCCGAGGTCGAGGCCCTCGATCTCCGCGTCCGTCACCTTGCGCGCGCACAGGTCGAAGGCGAAGTTCGGCGCGGGCGAGAGCGTCGCGCGGTGGGCGTGGATCGCTTGGAGCCACCGCGCCGGGCGGGAAAGGAAGGCGAGCGGCGACAGGATCACGATCGGGATGCCGAAATAGAGCGACGCGAGCCAGGACCCGATCAACCCCATGTCGTGATAGAGCGGCAGCCAGCTCACCATGACGTCCTCGGGGCTCATGGCAATTGCCTCGCCGCCCGCGCGAATGTTCGCCAGAAGATTCGCGTGCGAAAGGAGCACCCCCTTCGGGGCGCCCGTGCTCCCGGAGGTGTACTGGATGAGGGCGGGATCGGCGCTGAGGGGGCGGGCCGTCCACTCCGGCCGGGCCGGCAGCGCGATGCGCTCCGCAGTGGTGACGCCCTTGAGCGAGGGCACGCTCCGGCGCAGCAGCGTGGCGACACGCGTGGCCTCGTCGAAGGTGATCAGCAGTCGCGCCTCGGCACTGCGCAGGATCCCCGCCTGGCGCACCGCGTACTCCTCGATGCGGTCAAGGCGAAACGCCGGGTAGATCGGGACGGGAACCCCACCCGCCAGCAGGATCCCAAAGAACACATCGAAGAACGCGGGCTCCGTCCTCAGCATGAGGGCCACCGCTTGGCCCGATCCAAGACCGCGTTCGCGGAGTCCCGCGGCCACGGCCGCTGACCGGTCCCACAGCATCCCGTAGCTGATCGGCGTCTCGCTCCCGTCCTCCTGGCGGAGGAAGATGTGCTCCCGCTCCGGATGAGTGTCCGCGTGCCAGCGAAGAACCTCGACGAGCGTTCGGGCGCCTCCCGGGGCGGATGCCCCGGGCCCGATCGGGACCTGCGTCTCAGGAGGACGCTCGATCGCGCCTGGTGCGGCGGCCCGGATCGCTTGGACCAGATCGCGCGGGCTCTCGGCGTCGGCCACCACGGGATCAGCCAGGCGAACGCCGAACTCCTGCTCGAGCCGCAAGAGCAATTCGACCCGCTCGAGACTGCCGATGCCGAGGTCTCGATCGAGGGAATCCTGGGGTCTCACCGGCCTTCCGAGCGCCGGCCCGCCCAGCTCGGCCACGAGCCCTTCGACGAGCTCGAGCACCCGTCGTTCGACGGGGTCGCGCTCGACTCTTCCAGGAACCGGTGTCAACACGTGGATCGCTCGGACCCGGTTCGTTGCCGCTCGGGCTCGGCGCAGGCTCGGACCTCGTGGTGGACCTGCGCGGCGTCCAACGCCTCGAGACGCTTGCGCCCCCTGGCCTCCCGGAGTGCGATGACGATGGTCACGACGCCAAAGACGCCGACGATGAGCAGCAGCGCGCCAATAACAAACCAGCCGTAGGTCCCGACGGCGCCGAAGGTGCGGGCCTCCCAGTCCTCAGCACCGAGCATCCCTGGTGTCACGGCGACCTCCGCTGGCACCACGGAACGCGAGTCCCCGCGCCCGTCACACGGCCGGCGTCCCGTGGCGGGCTGTTCGAACCCTTCGTGTCGACGAAAGACCTGGGGCTCGGCCTCGGGCTGTCGATTTGCCGTTCCATCATCACGGCGCACGAAGGACGGCTGTGGGCATACAACAACGCCGACGGTGGCGCGTAGTGCAACGGGCACTCGATGACATAGCCCACGAGCGCCCCCGTCGAGAGCGGCGCCCCCAGATGGCCACAGGAATCTCGAAGCGCGGACACGAGATGTTCGCGATGGGCACTCGCTCACGATCGATGACCACCCACGTCATCGCACCCGGCAACAGCTCGGACGCCCTGGTCACCGGCACGAACCCGTCCAGCATGCCGTGCGGACCCGGAACGAAACGCTAGTTCAGCTCGAAAGCGAACAGCCGCGCGGCGTTCTCCGAGGTGATCTTGCGTAGATCCGCCTCGGGAGTCCCAGCAAAGATGCGATCCAGAAACTCCCTGGACTTCGGCCAGGTCGACTCGGCGTGCGGGAAGTCGCTCCCCCAGAGCATGTTGTCGACCCCGATCGCGTCTCGCAGCTGGATGCCGAGGTCGTCCTCCATGAACTCCACGAACATGTTGCGGCGCCAGTAGTCGCTCGGGAGAAGTCCCTCCTTCGACTTCCATCCCCGGGTGAACACCGGCCGCTCCCGATACGTGAAGTCCATTTGCTTCAGCCAGTGAGGAATCCATGCCGCCTCGTGCTCCACGGAGCCGACCTGCAATCGAGGACACCGGTCGAAGACGCCCGCGAAGATCATGGCGGACAGCGAGTAGCGCACCCAGTAGTCCGTGGTGGACCGGCCGGCCCCGGTGAGCTCGCTCAGGTCCATGGTGAACTCGCAGCCCGGGATGCCGCCCCGCGGCGTTCCGATGTGCAGGAGAAGCGGCAGCCCGACGTCTTGCGCGGTCCACCAGAGACGCTCGTAGATCGGGTGCCGATAGGGCCGATCGGCCAGCGGAGAGACGGGGATGAACGCCCCGACCAGCCCGAGCTTCGCGCAGCGTTCCAGCTCCTGCGAGGCGTCCTCGACATCGTCCACGTTGAGCATGGCGATGCCCTTGAGACGATCGGGATAGGGCTTGCAGAAGTCGGTGATCCAGTCGTTGTAGACGCGGCAGATGGCGGAGAGCAGGGCGCTGTCGGGGATGCGATACCAGAAGAGACCCTGGCTCGGCTGCAGGCACGCACCCCACACACCGTCCATCTCGTTTTCTTTGATCATCGCCTGCGGATCGTACGCGCCGAGCCTGACGTCTTCCCACAACCCCAGGAAATCGATCTGGGACGGGTCCTCGAACCGTTGTCCCGCCTGCATCACGGCGCCCAGGGTGCCGACCTGCTGCCCGTCGATAAACCACGCGTCGTACTTACGACCCGTGGGGGTTTCCATCCGCTCCATCCGAGGCGCCCGCTCTCTGAACCTGGGCTCGATCCGGTTCGTGTACAGGTCCGGTGGCTCAACGATGTGGGAATCGGCCGAGATGAGTTTGTAGGTCGCCATCGCGCGCCTCCTCGTGTGAATCGAAGCGGCCTCCGGTGATTCGACGCCTCCCCGCGTCATTCGACGCGGTGTCGGGTGATTCCACCCCACCCCGGCTGAACAGTAGTGCGCCCGGACCGGGCAGTCAAGCGCACGCCGGGCGGGCATATCGATGAGGTCGCGGAAGATCTGGCGCGCCTGCGCGTCCGCGCAGCCCCGCATCGTGCGGGCGAGGAGGCGGTAGAGGCCACTGGCAATCACCAGCAGCGCCATGTCAAAGTCCACCTTGAGCCCACGGCGGAGGAGAGCGCGACCAGGTGGAAGAAGCGCACGGCGTCGGAGAGCGCGTTCTCGATGAGCATGCGTTGCGCGTAGCGCGTGATCACCGCGGCGGCCCCCCGCCCGGCGCTCATTCGTCACGAGGATCGTCGCTTCGTCATGGCCCGAAGTCCGGCGACATCGAGCTGCTCGATGTCCGCCGCGTGGAGCGGATCCTCCGCACGGCCCTGGAGCGGGCGCCCAGGCCCACCGCGCGGGGCGCCGGCGTGGCATTGCTGGCCCGGTTGCCCGGCCCCCGCAGAGCTTCGCCCATCACCCCACGGAGGAGGATAGCGATGGAGATCGCTCCTGATCTGGTCCGCCGTCTCAAGCGCCTGCGCCTGGGCGGCCTCGTGCCCACGCTGCCCGACCCCATTGGAAACGAGGATCCCGATCCGAGCAACCTTGCGCGCTGGCTGTGCAGACGTCATCCCCGGAGCCGCGAGGCCTCCGAAGGCGAGGCTGCCGATGAAGGATCGCCGGTCCATCAATGACCCACGTCGTCTCCCTCAACAGCACTGATAGCGACGGCCGCTGAGCGTGACACGTTGATATGACTTCCACTGTCAAGGGTCACGGTGAACCTCGGATCGCGGGTGCCGTTCGCTCCTCGGTCCTTGCCGTCCTGTTTCATGGTGGATGCTCGAGCCATCGGAAGAGACGGAGCCTGTAACTGCGACGGTTGATCATGCTGATATCCGTGGATTGGTTACCACCTTACTGGTGTCCGTCGCGGCGCCTGCTTCGCGCCTAGCCTGGATAATTCACGAAAAATGAAGGAAAAGAGCCACCGAGTCTCTCGCGGGTGCTATAGAAGCGGTGTCGAGGCGCTTCACGGCACTCCAACGAGGAGGCTCGATGGCTACAGACTGTATAGCGCAAGTCACGTTCAACTTCGATCCGAAAAGGAAGCCGGTCGTCGCGCGCTTCGACGTCCCGTACGCCAGCTCGGATGGGGGCGCGATCTTGCTCAAGGGGATCGATACCCAGCTCGGGCTGACCAAACGGTTGACCACGTGTCTCCAGGACGAGCGGCAGCCGGGCAAGATCCAGCATCAGACACTCGAGCTGTTCCGGCAACGCGTCTTTGGGATCGCCTGCGGCTACGCCGACTGCAACGACGCCGCCCGGCTGGCCGACGATGCGATCCACAAGCTGCTGGTCGACCGCGATCCGATCGCGGGGCCGGCCCTGGCCTCGCAGCCCACGCTCTCGCGGTTCGAGAATGCCGTGGGGTGGCGGGAGTTGCTCGCGATGGGGCATGGGCTGGCCGACACGGTGATCGAGCACCATCGGCGCCGGCTCAAGGCTGGCGCCTGCGAGAGCTATGCGGGCTGTTCGGAGAGGGTGTGACCCCTACCCTAACTTCCACGGTTTGGGGAGCGCGGTCCTGAGATTTCAGCCACTTGCGTGGGCATGTAGTGACTACGGTGAGGACACGGGAGCCCAGGTCCTCGCCGGCTTCATGACCTCGGACGGGATCTGCAGCGTGCGGTAGATCTCGTGATGGATCGCCTCGGGCGTCGAGCTCGTCCGGAGCCGCAAGGTCTGGCCGTTGGCGGCGGGCAGCACCACGGTGACGACCTGGTGCGTGGAGAGTTGCTCGCGCAGCGTGGCCCATGACGTGTGCAGGCCCTGGTCGAGACAGCGCTTCTCGATCGCGACG
>JAHFDK010000379.1 GCA_023249095.1 Candidatus Rokuibacteriota bacterium
AGGGGCAGACAGTTCTCATCCACGCCGGTTCCGGTGGTGTAGGAACGTTTGCGATTCAACTGGCGAAGCATGTTGGCGCGATCGTAGCGACGACAACGAGCACGGCGAATCTCGATCTAGTGAAGGGCCTCGGTGCAGATGTCGCGATCGATTACAAGAAGGACGATTTCGAGAGACTCCTGCATGATTACGATGTTGTTTTGAATAGTCTGGGCGGGGAGACGCTCGACAAATCTCTGCGAGTGCTAAAACGTGGTGGAAAGCTCATCTCGATCTCCGGTCCGCCTGATCCCGAGTTTGCGAAGGACATTGGATCGTCCTGGATCCTGAGACTGTTAATGCGCCTTCTGAGCTATCGAATCAGGAGAAAAGCAAAACGCCATCACGTCAGCTATTCATTTCTGTTCATGAGAGCAAGCGGAGATCAACTAACCGAGATCGGCTCCCTCATCGACTCCGGGATCATCCGCCCATTTGTGGATCGGGTCTTTCCGTTCGAGGCGACCAAAGAGGCCATGGCTTATGTCGAAACGGGACGAGCAAAAGGCAAGGTCGTCGTCAGGGTGAGATCAAAGTAAGCTGGAGATGTGCGCTGCGGCCGAGTCGCCGGGGATTTTAAACTGCGAGTCAGTCCGCGACCTGGTGGTGGAGTGATATCGCAAGTGACCTGTGTGTCCCGAAGACTCCCTGCGTGTTCACCCAGGAATTACCCAGGAAGTTGCTCCCAACGAGAGCCAACAAGCGCCAAAGTCAATCACGCGAGAAGCGATAAGTTACGAGGGGTTGTTCGTGGCGCTTCTGCGCTGGTGGCGATTCAAAAGGGCTCATAACCCACTGTACTGGGGTTCCAAGCCATCGACGCGACCAAGCAAAATCGCGGTGTTACGACGCCCATTGGGTTTCCAACCCAATGGTTACTCGACCGAACGAGGTCACCGCCACAGCGCGACTGAAATGCGCGAACTAGGCGGTTGTTGAGCGCGGCACCAGCTTGATCGTTGTGGCTCGCGCCGTCGCGGCCACCATGGGATCGACGTAGCGTCCGCCATGGCGACGGTACTTCCTGCGGTACTCGGCGCCGATCTGCTTGTTGATGGCCACGTCCGCTTCGGGCACGAAAGCGACGTCCTTGCCAACGCCGCCCGCCTCGATGTGGCCCGCGTGGCGCGCCTGAGTCGCGCGGAACCAGGCTCCATCTTCGCCCTTCCACGACCGGACGTAGAGGTCGTCGCCGACTCGGACGACCCAGATAGTGACGGCGTTTCCGAGCGTGCCGTCGCGACGGACTGATGCCAGCGCGAGCTCTTCAGCGGCGGCGATCTTGTGGAGCTCGTCGTTCGCCCACGTGGCCATTCGGCTATCTCCGGTATTGCTCGTCGCTGACCTGTTCCATCCAGTCCACGTCTTTCCCGTCGAGAAACTCTTGAATCGCGACATGCGTCATGCTCGTCGTCGCCGTCGCTCCATGCCAGTGTTTCTGACCGGGCGGAATCCACACAACGTCACCTTCGCGGATCTCCTGCGTTGGGCCACCCCACTGCTGAACCCAACCGGAGCCCACCGTTACGATGAGCGTTTGCCCGAGAGGATGGGTGTGCCATGCCGTCCGCGCGCCAGGCTCGAACGTCACCCGGCCGCCGGACGTGCGTGACGGAGGAGTCGCGTTGAAGAGGGGATCAATGCGTACGGAACCCCTGAAGTTCTCGGCTGCGCCCTGACGAGAAGGCTGTGAGCCGCTTCTCGTGACCGTGATGGCCTGCGAAAGCTGACTCCAAGCGCCCGAGGCATCGGTGAGCAGAAGGCCGATGACGAGACCTGCGAGCGCTGGGATCACCACTCTGTGCTCTGTCTTCATGGATACCTCTGAGCCGCGCACGTCGTCTTACTGGCGTTTCGCAGTGAGCTGAACGGGAACAGTCTCAATGAGTTTGCGGGACCGGATCATTGGTTGCGTCGCGGCCACGTACTTCTTGAAATGTGACGATTCTAGGTGCGTCCTGTATGCCTGTTCGTCGGCATACATCTCAAAAAACCGCAGGCGGTAGGGATTGTCTTTCTCCGCCACGCAATAGATTGCCAGAACGCCTGGCTCTATCCGAACACTGGTTTCCATCTCCTCTTTCACCACAGCCTTATAGCGCTCGAGCTGGGCGGGATCGATTTCAAGTTCTGCTATGCGCACGACCGGACTGTGTGTTTCCTGTGCAGCGATATATCCCGAAAAGGCGGACGTCAGGATTGATGTGCCGACTAGTAGAACCTGTGTGACGTTCATCGACGCTTCTCAAAGACATCCTTGGCGACCGGTAGTGCCGAGAAGACATTGGGCCAGCCGGCGTAGAAGGCCAAGTGCGTCAGCGCCTCTGCGGCCTGCGTCTGCGTCAGCCCGTTATCCATGGCGCGGTGGAGGTGATAGGGAATCTGCGCCACCTGGCCCGAAGCAATGAGCGCGCTGACAGTGACCAGACTGCGGTCACGCGGCGCAAGGTCTGGGCGCAGCCACAAGTCCCGGAACAGCAGGTCAGTCGTGTACTGCACGACTCCCGGCGCCACCTTGCCGAACTGCTCGCCGACACGCGAAGCGCGCTGCGCCTCGGCAGCCTCGTCTAGGGGAAGAGGCTGCGAAGCCGACGGCAGCTGATCGTTGCCGATCTTGCGCGCGGCAAAGACATCTTTCGTGACCGAAACGGCCGACATGGCATTCGGCCAGCCCGAGTAGAAGGCGAGATGCGTGATGAGTTCGGAGATCTCACGCGGCGTGACACCGTTGTCGAGCGCCACATTCACGTAGTACGGCATGTCGGTCATCTGGTTGCGTGCGATCAATGCCGCGAGCGTCACGATGCTGCGGTCGCGCGGTGCAAGGCCAGGCCGCTTCCAGACCTCGCCCAGCAGACGGTCTTGCGTGTACTTCTCGAGCGCGGGCGCGACCATCCGTATTTCGTTGAGCGTTGGCATTGGTGGAGCAACCTCCGATCTCGGCGTGGCCGCTTCGGGACGCAACCCGACGGAATGAGTGTCGGCGGCCGAGACGCGTCCTGCCGGGCTCGCGTGGGAGCATGCCGAAGCGAGCACAGAAAGCGATAGGATGATGGCGGCGAGTCGTTTCATGGCCGCAACAGCGTCTTGATGGCGCGGCGCTCATCCATGGCGCGGTAGCCCTCCGCCACCTTGTCGAGCGGCAAGGTCAGGTCGAACACCTTGCCGGGGTCGATCTTCCCGTTACACACGAGGTCGATCAGCTCGGGGAGGAACCGGCGCACCGGAGCGGGACCGCCGTGAAGATGGACGTGCGCGTAGAACAGCTCTGTCCCGTCGAGCTGCACGCCGTGCGGAACGCCGACGTAGCCTACATAGCCGCCCCGGCGCGTGGAGCGGATCGCCTGCGTCATCGACTCCTGCGTGCCGACACATTCGAGGACGGAGTCCGCACCGATTCCGTCCGTCAGCTCTTTGATGCGAGCCACGCCGTCGTCGCCACGCTCGGTCACGATGTCGGTCGCCCCGTACTCGCGAGCGAGCTTCTGCCGCGATGTGTGGCGGCTCATCGCGATGATGCGCTCGCCGCCTCTCTGCTTCGCGGACAGCACAGCGAGGAGGCCGACCGCGCCGTCGCCGACGACCACGACGGTCTTGCCTGGCTTCACCTCGGCCGCGTCGGCGGCGAACCAGGCGGTGCCCATCACGTCCGAGAGCGCCAGCAGGCTCGGGGTCGCATTATCCGAGGGAACATCCGGGGTGGGCACCAGCGTGCCGTCCGCGAGCGGGACGCGCACCAGGGGCGCCTGCGCATCGCCAATGAACTCGCGGTGCTGGCAACCCGATGGATAGCCGGCCCGGCAGTCGGGACAGGTGTTGTCCGAGGCGAAGAACGAGCCGATGACGAACTGCCCGGGCTGGATCGATCTCACGGAACGGCCGACCTCCTCGACAATGCCGCAGTACTCGTGGCCCATCGGTTTCGGCTGGGTGATCGGGTTGATGCCACGGTAGTCCCACAGGTCGGACCCGCAGACGCAGGTGACCGCCACCCGAATGATGGCATCCGTCGGCTTAATGATCTTCGGCGCGTCGCGTTCCTCGAAACGCACATCGCGAGGACCATAGAGAACCGCTCCTCGCATGGTGTTATCCCTCCTTCGTGGTTCGCGAGCCGGCCAGATACTGCGCGTCGGTGACCTTTTCCATCCACTCGACCGCCTTGCCGTCGAGCTTTTCTTGGATGGCGATGTGTGTCATCGCCGTCGTCGGCGTTGCTCCATGCCAGTGCTTCTCGCGGGGCGGACACGTGACCACGTCGCCCGGGCGGATTTCCTCGACTGGCCCGCCCCAGCTCTGCACCCATCCGCTGCCGGCCGTCACGATCAACGTCTGACCGAGGGGATGGACGTGCCACGCGGTACGCGCACCCGGCTCGAAAGTGACATTGGCGCCCGACACGCGTCGTGGCTCTGGTGCATCGAACAGCGGATCGATCCGAACCGTGCCGGTGAAGTTGTCCGGTGGCCCCGTGCGGGAAGCCTGGGACCCACATCGCTTGATCTCCATGTCTGATCCTCGTCGCTTGCAATAAAATCCAAGTCGCAGTGTGCTCAACGCCGCGGTTCCCTTCTCCTCGGCTGACTTTAGCCGCCGGAGTCAGTAGGGCCGGTATGACGATCCGCGCAGATGCTTGTACAATCCTCCAAACGCGGCGGGTGACCGGGAAAGGTGTTTTACGATGCGGAACATGAAGAACGCCACGAGCGAACGAGAGACGGGTCGGATGCGGGCCGATCAGGAGGAACTCGCCGAGCGGATTGCGCGGGCGACGCCACACGAAGGGACGGTCGAAGTGCAGCCGGGTCTGCACTTTCGCCGCTGTTCGAGGCCGACCGAGCGCCTCCACAGCTTCACCAAACCCTCATTCTGCGTGATCGCGCAGGGCAGCAAGGAGCTTGTGGTCGGCGACGATCACTTCCGGTACGACCCCGCGCACTACATGATCAGCACCGTCGAGCTCCCGATGATTGGTCAAATCGTCGCGGCGTCGCCCGAGCGGCCATACCTCGGCTTGTGGCTGGTGCTGGACCCATCCGTCATCACGTCGGTGATGGTGGAGTCGGGCGTCGTGCAGCGCGGCGACGGCAGCGGTGTGAAGTCAGTCGATGTCAGCGCGCTCGACGTGAACTTGCTCG
>JAHFDK010000108.1 GCA_023249095.1 Candidatus Rokuibacteriota bacterium
CACGAGCGTCAACCAGTGGTTGAGGCGCTCACGCAGCGTGCCCTCGATGGGCAACGGCTCCTGGTCCGGCCAGTGCGCCTCGGGCATGGGCGGCGTCGTGTTCACCTGGATGTCGTAGAGGCGGGTGTAGTGGCCCGGGGCCTTGCCGATCAACTGGTTCCACGGATCGAGCCCGGTCGGTAGGGGACGTGCGTGTACGGCGCGTGGATGCGCACGGTCTCGCGCGTGATCTCGGTGACGGAGCGGCTCTGCTTCATGAGCCGGTAGAGCACGTCGCTGGCGCCCTTCTGGTCGCGCGCGATGATACGCTCCTCCAGCCGCGCGTACTCGGCGGTGGGCGTCGACGCGTTCAGGACCGCGGCCGTCGTCGCCATGGAATCCTCAGGCCTTCTTGACCACCTTCTTATGAACCATCTCGACATTCTGTCCGATACGGTCGCGATAGCGCCCGAGCGGATACTTGGACATGCCGGCCTCGTACTTCGACGCGAGCTGGTCGCCGATCTTGGTCTGCATCTCGGCCAGGGTGGCGCCGTCGGCCGACGCCTTCTTCACGGCGGCGATGAGGTCGCTGAGATAGCTGCGGAAGAACGTGAGATGGCTCTTGGGCAGGACCTCGCCGTGTCCGGGGACGATGTGCGTGAAGTCGAGCTTCTCCACGGCGCTCAGGGTCTGCACCCAGTCCTCCGGGTAGCCGTCGTTCAGGAACGGCATCCAGTCGATCAGCGCGTCGCCGGTGGCGATGACCTTCTCTTTCGGCAGATAGATATAGAGATCGCCGTCGGTGTGGCCCCGGCCCAGCACGTGCAACTGGATCTCGCGGCCCTGCTCCTTCAGCGTCACCGTAGTGGTGACCGTTCGCGTCGGGAGCGCCGGCTTCATCTGCTTGAGCTCCTGCATGAAGGACTCTGCCTGCTGCAGGTTGGACTCGAGGTTCCGCTTCTTGTCGGCGTTCGACTCCTTGAGAATGTCGCCCTTCAGCTTCTCGATCTCGCCGGGCAGCGCCGCCAGCTGCTTTTCGATGTAGGGGACGCCGCCAACGCCAGCGTCCGGCTTCGTCAGGTTCTCCTTCGTCTTCTGGGTGGCGATGATCTCGAGCTTCGGGTTCCCCGCCGAGTACACCTCGTTGCCCTGCCAGTGATCCCAGTGGAAGTGCGTGTTGATGACTTTGATCACGGGCTTCTTGGTGATGCCCTGGATCTGCGTGTACACGGCACGAGAGGCCGAAGGCTTGGAGTGCGAGTCGACGACGATGACGCCGTCGTCGGTCATGATGACCGCGGCGTTGCAGTTGACCTTGTACCGGGTCTCCGCGATCGCGCCGTAGACGCCGTCGCCGACCTTTTTCAGCTCGAAGAGGTCCTTGTCCGCCGTCTGCGCGTGTGCGGAGACGGTACAGCAGAGCTCGTGGGGATCGAGGGTGTGAACCGCCGCGGCCGCGATGCCCATCTGGGTCAGCACCTGTCGACGCGTCCATTGCTTCGCCATCACGTCACCTCCGTTATGACTAGCGGCTGGTGGACTTCTCGATCGGCCCTCTTCAAGCAGGCATTCAGTCAGCCCTGAAGATCAGGTCGGGCTTGAGGTCGGAGATCTTGGTACGGCCGCAGAGCCCCATCGCGATGTGCATCTGCTCGCGCAAGATCTCGAAGACGCGAGCGACACCGTCGGCGCCGTCGGCGCCCAGCCCCCAGAGGGCGGTCCGCCCGAGCATCACCACCTTGGCGCCGCGCGCCAGCCCCTTCAGCACGGCGGTGCCGCTCGAGAAGCCGCCGTCGACCACGACGTCGGCGCGGCCGGCCACCGCGTCGACGATGGGCGGGAGCGCCTCGATGGACGACTGCGTGTGGTCGAGCTGGCGTCCGCCGTGGTTCGAGACCCAGATGAGGCGCACGCCCAGATCGACGGCGCGACGGGCGTCGGGCACCGTCATGATGCCCTTGAGCCCCACGGGCAGCTTCGTCGTCTTCATCAGCCACTCGACGTCGGCCCACGTGAGACGCATCTGGTAGTCGTGGAACGGTCCGCGCGGGTTCGGCGCGATCTCCATGGCCTTGCGCGGGCTCCAGCGTGCGAGGATGTCGCGCTCCCGCCGGCTGTAGTGCTGGGTGTCGACGGTGAGGGCGACGGCCTTGTAGCCGGAGCTCTCCACGCGCTTGAGTAGCTCGCTCACCCAGCCGCGGTCGCCATGGTGGTAGAGCTGAAACATCTGGGGCGCCCCGCCGGCTCGCGCGACGTCCTCGACGGGCCAGCCGGTGGCGCCGGAGAGCCACTGGAGCGTGTCGGCCTTGCCGGCGCCGCGGGCCATCTCGACGTCGCCCTCGGGATGGAAGAGGACGAGTCCGCCCATGGGCGCGACGCCCACGGGCGACGAGAGCGGCACGCCGAGCAGGCTCGTGCGCAGGTCGATCTCGCGCACGTCGACGAGGACGTTCTGCGCGATCGCGAGGCGGTCCAGGTGGCGACGATTGCGGCGCAGCGTCGCTTCGGACTCGCTGCCGCCGTCGCCGAAGTTCCAGGCCTCGCGGGCGAGCCGCACCCTGGCGGCGCGGCGGATCTCGGGAAGTGTCGCGAACGGGCGAGGGAATTCCTGTGATTGGGCCATGGCGCAGTACTATACGCCAGTCCGGTCCGCGGAGTCTTGGTACACTGCGGCGGCGTGAGCCGAGAGAGGATCTGGTGATGGAGATCGGCTGTCATCTCCCGACGACCCAAGCGCCGGAGGCCATGGGCGACGCGCTGGTCACGTTCGCGCGCGAGGCCGAGCGGTGCAACATCGCCTCGCTCTGGGTGAGCGACCACGTCGTCATCCCCAGGGTGAGCACCGGCTACGGGCGCGGGCGGAGTTTTCCGCACCCTCCGGAGCGGCCGTACCTCGAGGCCGTGACCGCCCTCGCCGCCGCCGCCGTTTGCACGACGCGGGCCCGGCTCGGCTCGTCGGTGTTCATCCTGGGCCATCGCCAGCCCGTGCTCATGGCCAAGATGCTGGCGAGCATCGACGCGCTGTCGAAAGGCCGTCTCATCTGTGGATTCGGTGTGGGGTGGTGGAAGGAAGAGCTCGAGATCCTGGGCGCGCTTTTCCACACTCGCGGTCGCCAGGCCGACGAGGCCTTGCGCGTCTTCAAGGAGCTGTGGACGTCGGACTCTCCGAGCTTCGAGGGCGAGTTCTTCCGATTCCGTGACCTCGGCTTCGCGCCGAAGCCCGTCCAGAAACCCCATCCGCCGATCTGGATCGGTGGCGCGAGCCCGGCCGCGTTTCGCCGCGTGGTCACCCTCGGCGACGGCTGGCACGCGTCGCCGAGAAGCATGACGGAGTTTCGGGATGGCCTCGCCCAGCTCCGCAAGGCGGCCGACGCGCACGGCCGTTCATGGGAGACCATCGAGATCTCGATGCGCTTCGGCTTGAGCGACGAGCTGCTCGCCCAGGGCCAGCAGGCCGTCGTCGATCAGCTCTGCGAGTACAAGCGCCTCGGGGTGCGCCACGCGCTCGTCGAGTTTCGCCGGCCAGATCTCGGGCGGATGCTGGAGCTTCTCGGACTGGTCGCGGGGACCATTCGCCCCGCCGTCGCTGCGGCCTGAGCTCGTGACGCGACCTGAGGTCGTGACGAGGCGATGGACGAGGCCGATGCCAGAGGAGGGGATACGACATGAGCGGTAACGGTACCGGTGCCAGAGGCGTGAAGCAGGTCGCGTACTTCGATTGCCCCGGCGGGGGGCAGGTGGTCGTCGACGGGCGCGTGGCCTTCATCGCGCACATGAAGGCGCCTCACGGCACGACGCTGGTCGATGTCAGCGACCCGGCAAAGCCACGGCAGCTCGCGTCGATCGAGGTGCCGCCCGGCACGCACTCGCACAAGGTGCGCGCGGCCAACGGTCTGATGCTCGTGAATCGCGAAGCCCACGGCGGGCCGCCGTCATCGCCGAACCCGCCCCGGGGGCTCGGCATCTACGACGTGTCGACGCCGAGCCGGCCGCGCGAGATCACGCTCTGGCGCAGCGGCGGCACCGGCGTCCACCGCTTCACGTTCGACGGCCGCTACGCCTATATCTCGCCCGAGATGGACGGCTACGTCGGCAACATCATGATGATCCTCGACCTGCACGACCCGAGCCGGCCGCAGGAGGTCGGCCGCTGGTGGATGCCCGGGCAGTGGACGGCCGGCGGCGAGACGCCCTCATGGACGGGGCGGCAACACCGCTGCCATCACCCGATTCGCCTGGGCAACCGCCTCTACGTCAGCTACTGGCACGGCGGCTTCGTCATCCTCGACGTGGAAGACCTCGCGAAGCCGCGCTTCGTCTCGGGGCTCGACTGGAGCCCGCCGTTCCTGACGCCAACGCACACGGCGCTGCCCGTGCCGTTCCCTCTTCACGGCAGGCGCGTCATGCTGGTGGCCGACGAAGACGTGGCGAAGCTCGAGCCCGGTCCGCCTGCGTTTCTCTGGCTGGTGGACATCACCCACGAGCAGCGGCCCGTGCCCTTCGCGAGCTTCCAGGTGGACGGCACGGATGGACAGCCGCAGCCGGACATGACCGGCTGCCATCAGCCCTGCGAGACCATCACCGGCACGGAGATTCCCGTGGCGTGGTTCGCCCAGGGCCTACGCATCGTGGACATCGCCAATCCGCACGCGCCGCGCGAGGTCGGGCACTTTCTGCCGCCCGTGCCCGATGGCTCGACGCGCGTGTGCAGCAACGACGTGTGCATGGACGACCGCGGACTCATGTACCTCGTCGACCGCGGGCGCGGGGTCCACATCCTCGAGCGCGCGTGATGCTCGGGGCGCATCTCATCGGCAGCGGGTGCCGGGCTTGCTCGAGAGTCATCGCATCGCCGCGGAGGCGCTGAATGCCCGATAGCCTGCCGTCCCGGCAGCAGGACTTCAACGAGTGGTACAACCAGCTCGTGCTGCGCGCCGACCTGGCGGACTACGCGCCGGTGCGCGGCTGCATGATCATCAAGCCCTACGGCTGGGCGCTGTGGGAAAACATCCAGGCCGCGCTCGACCGGCGCTTCAAGGCCACGGGCCACGTGAACGCCGCGTTCCCGCTCTTGATTCCCAAGTCCTTCCTCGAGAAGGAGAAGCAGCACGTCGAGGGCTTCTCGCCCGAGCTGGCCGTGGTCACGATCGGCGGGGGCGAGGAGCTGGCCGAGCCGCTGGTGGTGCGGCCGACCTCGGAGACGATCATCGGCCACGCCTACGCGCAGTGGATCAAGTCGTATCGCGATCTCCCGGTGCTGATCAACCAGTGGAACAGCGTCGTCCGCTGGGAGCTTCGCACCAAGCTCTTCCTCAGAACGCTCGAGTTCTGGTGGCAGGAAGGTCACACCGCGCACGCGACCTACGACGAGGCCGAGGCCGAGACGCGCCAGATGCTCGACGTGTACACCGACTTCGCCGTCAACGAGGCGGCGGTGCCCGTGATCCCCGGCATCAAGTCGCAGGCCGAGAAGTTCGCCGGCGCGCTTCATTCGTACACGATCGAGGCGATGATGGGTGACAAGCGGGCGCTGCAGGCCGGCACGTCGCACAACCTCGGCCAGAACTTCGCCAAGGCCTTCGACATCAAGTATCTCGATCAGGGCAACGCGCTGCAGCACTGCTGGACGACGTCGTGGGGGCTCTCCACCCGATTCATCGGCGCGATCATCATGGTGCACGGCGATGACCAGGGGCTGATCATGCCGCCCCGCCTCGCCCCGTTCCAGGTCGTCGTGGTGCCGATCTACCGGAGCGACGCCGAGCGCGCCACGGTGCTCGAGGCCGCGGGGCGGGTGAAGACGCACCTCGTGGCGGGTGGCGTCCGGGTCAAGCTCGACGAGCGCGATGGGGTCACGCCGGGCTTCAAGTTCAACGACTGGGAGATGCGCGGCGTGCCGCTGCGCATCGAGATCGGCCCGCGCGACGTCGAGAAGCGCTCGGTGGTCCTGGCGCGGCGCGACACGCCGGGCAAGGCTGGCAAGTCCTTCGCGCCGGAAGAAGGGCTCACCGGCGCCGTCACGGCCATGCTGGAGTCAATTCAGAAGTCGATGTATGAGCGGGCTCTGACGTTCATGCGCGCCAATACCTCGGAGCCCAGGACCTACGACGAGTTCAAGCAGGCGATCGAGGCCGGTCTCTTCTGTCGCGTCTGGTGGTCGGGCGACGCCGACCGTGAGGCGGCGATCAAAGAGGAGACGAAGGCCACGATTCGCTGCATTCCGCTGGAGCAGCCGGGCGGGGAAGGCACCTGCATCGGCACCGGCCGGCCCGCCAAGCAGGTGGCGATCTTCGGGCGGGCGTACTGACGCGCTTACGTCGCTACGGGGATGCGCGCGAGTGCGGAGATCGGGAGTCTCACCGACTCGGAACACGCGAGGCACGCGAAGTGTAGCGCGTCCGGTTGTCGCGCTTGCAGAACCATCCGCTGACCGCAGCTCGCGTGGTGGATGCCGCCGTCGAGTGCCCAGTACACGCTCACGATCCGAGGAGAGACCGAGGTGTCCATTTATATCGCCCTCCTCGCGAGTGCCCAGCCGAATACTTGTAGATCCGTGGTGATGTCCCGTTGCCGTCGGTCTCCGCGTCGTCTCTCGGCCGACGCGGGCTCGTCGCGGCGGCGTCGCTCCTGCACCCGGCGGTCGAGGATCACATCCCCCGTCTCGCTGTCGAAGACGTACTGGAGATAGGCGTATCGCTCCCGTTCCGAGCGCGAGACGATCAGAAGCTGACGGGTCACCGCTGCCTTCGCTGGCTTAACGAGCATCCTCCCTCCAGCCTCCTTCAGGCACGTGTTGATCGAAAGGATTTCAGGCAGCGAGAGTCGTGCCAATTGTCACCACGCTCGAAGCCTTCAGGCTTTTCACCGAGTTGGCCGCACTACGAGCCCGGGCGGTCTGCAAGGAAAGTCACAGGATAGAAGAGATTTCTTCTCAGGCTCTGTAGGCCCGGTCAGGGGGTGGCGCTCAGCGGCGCGCGAAGCGCCCTAATTCCGGATTTATCGGCTTGAGGACGTGAGACTCGAAGTGTTTTGGGACCACGACGCGAGTCCGGGGCGACACCGCCTTGACCTCCTTCACGAACACGTCGGCTTCGCGCAGGCGGGCGTCCTGGGGCGCCCCATAGGGCAGGGACTGCTCGTCCCAGTGGGTCGCGAACACGAGAGGCGGGCGATCGAGCGCGCGCATCAGGCGGCTGGTGTACTCGTGGATCTCGAGCCGCTGCCGGGCGGCGGCGATCAGCGCGACGTCCGGCCGCAATCCCTGAACTTCCCGCTCGAGGTAGTTCATGGAGCCGAACCAGAGAATCCGGTAGCCCGCCAGCCGCAGGAGATAGGCGAGGGTCCCGCCCTCGACGTCGTTGTCCATGCGCCGCGGCCCGCGGAAGTCGTGCGGCACGACGCGGCCGTCGTAGTAGTGCTTGCCGTTCAGGGCCGAGTGAAGGCTCGGGATGGCCTGGATCGACAGCGCGCCGAATGCGTAGTCCTCGCCCCCGCGCACGGTCAGGAGCTGGGGCTCGGGTACCCCACCCGCGCGGGCGAGGATCGTCGTGCTCTCGGTGCCGATGACCGTCGCGCCGGTCTTCCGGGCGATGTACGGCATGTCGAGCGTGTGGTTGAAGTGCGAATGCGAGATCAGGATGAAGTCCGCGCGCGTGATGCGAGCGTCGACGGCGACGGTGTCGGAGACGAGATCGTCGTCGGGCCCGAACACGCGACGCGTGTCACCGGGCAGCTCGGGCGTGTCGAGCAGACCGAATCGGGCTCGATACCGCAGGCGGGAGAGATAGGGGTCCATCAGGATCACCCGCTGGCCGTCCGTGATCTCCCAGCCCGCGGCGCCGAGATGCGTGAGGCGCACCCGCGCCGCGCCTCGGGCGCGCGTCATGGTTCGAGCGCGTGCGATGGTGGTCGCCTCAGCAGCAACCGCCGGACACGCCGGACTTCCGCGCCTCGACCAGCTCGACCCTGACGTCATCGGGCGCTTGCAGGAACGCGATGCGCGGGCCGTTCGGGTTCTGGATCGGCCCCTCCAGCAGGCGGGCGCCGAGCCCTTCGAGGCGCTTGATGTCGGTCTCCAGGTGCGTCGAGTCGAAGCCGAAGTGCTCGAGCCCGTGGTGCGCGCTCGCGTCGCCCGGGCCGAGGCGCTCGTTGGTGCGCGCCCCGGAGATGTTCACGTTCATGCCGCCGTCCTCGCTCTGACAGCGGATGAAGCGGTCGCCGAACACCCGCGTCTCGTCGCCCACGATCTTGAAGTTGAAGGCGCGCACGTACCACTCGGCCGTCTTCCGCGGATCGGGCGCCTTCAGATGGATGTGGTTGATCCGGAACGCCATGGTCGTTGTCCTCCGTCGTGAGCTGGATGCCTGCCAGGATCTTCTGTATATACGCCGATCAGTGCATGACGAGACCGCCGTCGACGCTCAGCGCCTGCCCCGTCATGTAGCCCGACTTGATCGACACGAGAAAGCCGATCACGCTCGCGACGTCCTCGGGACGCTCCATCCGCCCGAGTGGGACCTGCGAGGCGCGCTGGCGGGTGAACTCCTCGGGCGTGAGACCCATCAGCTTGCCCTGCTCGCGCGAGACGTAGGTCCACATGTCGGTCTCCACGAAGCCGGGGCACACGCAGTTCACGCGGATCCCGTCCGCCGCGTGGGCGAGGGCCAGGCTCTTCGTCATGCTGATGACCGCGGCCTTGCTCGCGTTGTAGGGGAGGTTGTTGCGGTTGCCGATCTTGCCGGCCATGGACGCGAGGCTGACGATCGCGCCGCGCTTCTGCGCGATCATCGTGGGCAGCACCGCCTGAGTGGCGAAGAACACCGCCTTCGCGTTGACGTTCATGATCGCGTCCCAGTGCTCCTCGGTGACCTCGAGGGGCGCCGCCGCGCGGTAGATCCCCGCGTTGTTCACGAGGACGTCGATCCGCCCGAACTCGGCGCGCGCGCGGTCCGCCATCGTCGTGAGATCGTCGCGCGAGGTGACGTCGGTCCGCACGACGCTCACGCGGCGCCCGAGGTCTTTCACCTCGGCGGCCGTGCGCTTGGCCCCCTCGCGGTCCAGCTCGGCGACGACGATGTCCGCGCCCATCTGGGCCAGCTCGAGCGCGGTCGCGCGGCCGATGCCGCGGCCCGCCCCGGTGACGATCGCGACCTGTCCTGAAAGCTCCATGATCCTCTCCCTTTCGAGCGGCTGTGTTGAGCCGCGAGTCTACCACCCGGCGTCGTTCAACGTGTACGATGCAGGGCGGCCATGGCGCCCGAGCCGACGGATATTCTTGTCCTCGCGCAGCGCATCGAGCGCGCCGATCTGGCCCGTTTGCTTACGCTCTTCGGTGACATGATCAAGTACGTCGTGGACGTCGAGCGCGGTGTGATCGCCATCGGGGGCGAGCTGCACGCCGACGCCGAGCACGTGCTCCTGGAGCACGGCAGCCGCCAGGCTGACCTCTGGGGGGCCAACTACTATCCCGGGCGCGGGCGGGAGGACTGCATCGAGTTCACCTCGCTCATCAACATTCGCCCGGCCAGTGGCAATCGCGGCATGCAGGTCGAGGCCCCGGCGATCAGGGAGCGCATCCGCGCCCTCACCTTCACGCTGGTCGGCAGCGGGGAGCCTTTCTGAGATGGCTTCGCACGCCGGCCTGTCTCCCGCGCGGTGGGCGACCTTCTCGCTCGACCAACAGATCTTGATGATCGCCAACGAGATGAACCGGGCGGCGAAGCTGATGGCCCCCGGTGATCGTGGGCGCCTCTTGAGCGGCTACGAGCGCACCCTCCAGCTCACGGACCTCACCGTTCAGGTCGGTCGGCCGGCGCTGCGGCGCGAGCTACTCCGCTGGCGTGATCTCGTGGCCGCGCTCTACGTCGCTGCTGCTTCCGACCCCATCGCCCACGCCGCCGCCTTCCGCGCCCTGCTCCTCCTGACGGCGGAGGCATCGAAGCAGCTTCCGCTTCTGCGCGGCGGTTAGGTCTTGACGGGCTCGATGACGCTGGCGGCGTGCAGCGCGGCCAAATCGTCCTTCGCGAGGCCCAGAAGCTCCTCCAGCACGCGGTCGGTATCCTGGCCCAGGAGCGGCGCCGGGCGCGCGACGGCCGCGGGATCGGCGCCGTGCAGACGGATCGGCGAGATGGGCACCTTGGTCTTCCCGCGTCGTGGGTGCTCGATCTCCTGCCAGACGCCCCGGGCGCGGAGGTGCGGATCGTCGACCACCTCGGCGGCCGTCCGCACCGGGGCGCAGGGCACGTGGGCTTCAGTCAGGATCGCCATCACCTCGTTCTTTGTGCGCTCGCGCGTCCACGCCGTGACCATGGCGTCGATCTGTTCGACGCGGGCCGCGCGCCCCGGTGTCGTCGCGTAGTCGGGGTTCGCGAGCAGATCCTGGCGCCCGAGCACCTTGGTGATGCTTTCCCAGTGGCGATCCGAGGCCGTGAAGATCGCGATGTACCCGTCGCTCGTGTCGTAGACGTTGTAGGGCGCCATCGCGAGCGCCGGGTGGCGGTTGCCGGTACGCGGCGGGACCGACGTGTCGCCGTCCATGAAGACGCCGAGCGCGCTCGCGAGCGCGATGATCGCGGCGTCCAGCATCGCGACCTCGACGAACTGTCCCCGGCCCGTGCGCTCGCGCTGCAGGAGCGCGCCCAGAATGCCGGCGAAGAGATGCACGCCGCCGAGGAAATCGCAGACCGCGGGCCCGGCCTTGACCGGCGCCCGGTCGGGAAAGCCCGTCGCGTTCATGATGCCGCTCATCGCCTGGATCGTCAGGTCCATCGCCGGCAGATCGCGGTACGGGCCGGAGAGACCAAAGCCCGTGCCGCTGCCGTAGACGAGCCGTGAGTTCTGCTTCTGCAGCACGTCCCAGCCGAGACCGAGACGATTCATCACGCCGACGGCGAAGTTCTCGACGACCACGTCGGCTTTGCGGGCCAAACGAAGGAACAGGGCCTTGCCGTCGTCGTGCTTGAGGTCGAGAACCACGGACTCCTTGTTGGAGTTCAGCATCACCAGCGGATAGGGCTCGACCTGGCGCTTTCGGCGACGCACGATGTCGCCCTCCGGTGACTCGATCTTGAGCACGCGCGCGCCCATGAAGCCGAGCAGCAAGCCGCAGTACGGGCCGTTGTAGATCTGGCCGAGGTCGAGGACGAGCATGCCGTCGAGCGGGCGGCTCACCTGACTACTCCTTCGCCGGCGTGATCATGGTCTTCACGCCCTGTCCGGCCGCGGCGTGGGCGAAGGCCTCGCGGATCCCCTCCAGCGGGAATCGCGCGGTGACGAGGTGCTTGAGACCGAGCTTCGGCATCAGCGCCAGCGCGCGGCGGTACGCGGTGCCGCGACCGAACGCCCCGCCGATCCGGATCTCGCGGAAGTGCACGTCCCAGAGGTCGAGCGGCAGCCGGCTCCCCTTCGGATTCACCCCGACAAGCTGGAAGAAGCCCGTGGGCTTGGTCAGGGCGACCGCTTCCGCGACCAGCTCGGGCTTTCCCACCGCCTCGCAGACGACGTCCGCTCCACGCCCGCCCGTGAGCTCCATCACCTTGTCTCTCAAGCTCTCGCGGACGGGATCGATGACCACGCTGGCTCCGAGACGCCGCGCCATCTGCCGGCGTTCCTCGATCGGATCGGAGAGGATCAGGCGCTTGGCGCCTCGCCGCCTGGCCAGCACCATGGTGACAAGTCCCATGATGCCGCCGCCAATGACGAGCACCGTCGCGCCGCGCGGCATCTGAAACGTCTCGAGGCCGGCGAGACAGCAGGCGGCGGGCTCGGTCATCGCCGCGGTGACGGGATCGAGTCCGCGCGGCAGGGGATGGACGTTGCGCGCCGGCAGCACGACGCGCTCGGCGAAGCCGCCGACCCGAACGCATTTCGGACACTGGCTCACGCGCCCGGCCTCGCACTCCGCGCAGGCACCGCAGCCGTACGAGGGCTCGCACCCGACCATGCGCCCGACGAGGCGCCGGTCGACTCCACGGCCCACGTGGCGCACGACGCCGGTGTACTCGTGGCCGAGCACCAGGGGCGGTTTCCAGGGGAAAAGCCCCTGCGTCGCGTGGACGTCGGTGCCGCAGATGCCGGCGGCATGAACGGCCACCACGACCTGGCCAGGCCCGGCGACGGGCTCGGGCACCTTGTCGATCGTGAATCGGCTCTCACCCTGCCAGGTCGCGACTTTCACGTCAGCACCTCGGTCACGGGAACTCCTTTCGCTGTGCCGCGAGGCTACCACACGGCGCCGATTGACAATACAATCCCGCCATCTCTAGTCAAGGAGGCCGATCATGGCCGTGAGCGAGCTGTACCAGAAGGGCCAGGAGCTGCGTCGCCAGCTCCTGGGCGACGCCTACGTGGAGCGTGTCAACCAGACCGCCTACGCGGATCCCATGATGAAGAAGTTCATCGACATGGCGACCGAGACGGTCTTCGGTGCCCTGTGGACCCGACCGGGCCTCGACCTCAAGACCCGCACCCTGATCTGCGTCGTCTCCGATGCCGCGACCGCGCGCACACCCGAGCTGGCCATTCACCTTCGCATGGCGCGGCGCCAGGGCTGGACCGAGGACGAGCTGATCGAGGTGCTCCTGCACCTCTCCGGTTACGTCGGCGTGCCGCTGATCCGCGAGGCGATGCTCACGGCGAAGGAGGTCTTCGGAGAGATGCGCAAGGAGCGCTGACGGAGACGGCGGTCAGGCGAGAAAGCGCCTGAAGGCCATCCCGACGAGCAGCGCCAGGGCGAGCTGGAACAGATCAAGAGCCGAAAGCCCGGGTACCGCTCCGCCCGGGACGCCGCCGGGCAGGACGGCGTCCCGGCCGACCGCCAGGAGCTCGCTCATCGGCAGGCCGCCGCCTACTCCGGCGAGGAACAGCGCATAGAGCGCTGCGCCGGCCAGTGACCAGCCCGCAACCCGCACCGCCGTTGCAAGCTTCCTCGACTTCTTCTCGACGGCCATCCTCCGGGGTGTCGGGATAATTTCCAGTTCCCGCCGGCGACACCAGCGCGGAAGAGGAAATAGCAAGCGACGTACCGGTTCGATCGGTTGCCGACGGCGCCGGGGAACAACTCGAAACAAAACGCCGATCCTACACCGCAGCGAACGAGCTCCCGACGCGCCCCCGAAGTCGACCCGATGACCGTCAAGGTTTCCGACGCTTCGAGCCGATCGGGTGGATGTCGTCCACGATTGGTGCTAAGAAGGGGCCCAGGGGCGAGACGCTGTTCATGGGAGGATCGGCATGAGTACCAGCGAAAAGATCACGGTTCTGAACCCGATGGGCTTCGCGCCGAAAGTGGTCAAGAAGCCACTGGCGCCGCGCCTCTCCACGCTCGACGGCAAGACCGTCTACCTGGTCGATTGCCGGTTCGACGACTCGGACGTCTTTCTCAAGCAGATGCAAGCGTGGTTCGGGGAGCACATGCCCGGCGTGCGCACGGTCTTCAAGCCGATCTCGAGCGTCTATCTCAAGGACGATCCGACGACCTGGGAAGAGATCAAGGCGAGGGGACACGCCGCCATCGTCGGCGTCGGCCACTGAAGTACCTGCGCGCCGGCGGTCGCCGCGCACGCGATGACGATCGAAGCGCAGTACGGTGTTCCCACCGTCGCCATGCACACCGACAAGTTCGATCGGGTGGCCCGGTCGGTGGCCGCGGTGAACGGCATGGCCGAGCTCCGGCAGGTGTTCGTTCCTCAGCCGGTCATGGGCAAGTCCCCACGCGAATTGCGCGCCTACGTCGACGGTAAGGACCCGCTCACCGGGCGTCCGGTCATGCAAGAAGTCATTGAAGGGCTCACCACGCCGCTCGACGGGCAAGGGGTCGGGACCATCGAGTACGACCGGTCCACACCGCGGCTCGTCGAGGCGGACACCGAGGAGAACCTTCACCGGTTGTTCATGGAGAACCGGTGGACGGACTACCTGCCCATCGTGCTTCCTACGGAGGAGCGGGTGGCGGCGATGCTGGCCGCGACGCGCCGCAAGCCGGACGAAGTCGTCGGGCGCATGCGGCCGACGCATTTCCGCGAAGCCTGGGAGTACACCGTCGAGAAAGTCGCGGTGAACGCGGTGATGGCGGGCGCCCGGCCGGAGTACTTCCCGGTCATCCTGGCGCTCGCGGCGACCGGCGTGAGCGCGCGGGGCAGCACGACCAGCTCCATGGCGGCCATGGCCGTGGTCAACGGCCCGATCCGCCTGGAGATCAAGATGAACGCTGGGACCGGCGCCCTGGCGCCCTACAACCACGCCAACGCGACGATCGGCCGCGCCTACGGCCTGCTCTCGCAGAACCTCCAGGGCGGCTCGGTGCCCGGGGTCACCTACATGGGCTCGATGGGCAACAGCTACGCCTACAACAGCATCACGTTCCCCGAGAACGAGGAGCGGAGCCCCTGGGAGCCGTTCCACGTCCAGCAGGGCTTCCGGCCGACCGACAGCACGGTGAGCGTCTTCAGCGGATGCCGTTCCACCGCCTACACGCTGGGCATCCGCGAGAAGCACTGGCGCGAGCACGTCCGCAACATGCTGCGCGGCATGGACCCGCACATCCCGCCGGTCTTCGTGCTCGATCCCATCACCGCGCGGCAGTTCATCGACCGGGGCGGGTTCACCAAGAAGGACGCGCTCATCGACTGGATCTACGAGACCGCGCGGATGCCGGCCAGCGAGTTCTGGGACTACCAGCTCGTCCAGAATTACCTGTACCCGCGGGCCACCTTCGGCGAGGAGCCGTGGGCCTCGAAGCTCAAGGCCGCGCCCGACGAGATGATCCAGATGTACCGGCGCGAGGATATCCACGTCGTGGTGGTCGGCGGGGAGACCAACGGCTACTGGCGCATCATGGGCGCGTCGTACGCGAAGACCGTTTCGGTGGACGACTGGCGGTGATGCCGAGCTCCTGAACCTTTCGTCGGAGGAAAGGATCTGAACGGCAACGGGTCCGCTCGATGGTCATCGGCCTGGTGTGCGTCCTGCTCGCGGGTGGTCTCCTCGACGACGCGAATGGCCAGCCCAAGCCGGAAGGCGAGATGCGCTGGGTGCTCTACGCCATCCACGACGCGCTCGTGAACCCGATACTTTGACTTCCTGAAGAATCGCAGAGATAGCGTCGAGCCCGACTTCCTTCAGCACCGCCGAGTAGTCCGCCAGCATGTCGAACGTCCAGGAGCCCTCGGGTCCGGGCGTGGCCTTGATCTTCTCGGGCAGGATTTTCCGGAGCACCTGTTGCGCGGTCGACGTGTTCTTTTTCAGGTGCGCCTGCCAGTCGGCGATGACCGGCAGCACGCGCTTGGCAAACTCGGCCACGTCGAACAACGCGGCAACGCCGAGCCCTTGCAGGGTGCCTTCGAGATGTTCGAGCCGAGCCTTGCGAGCCCTGATCGCGTCGTGCACGTCGTCCAGGTCGCCGGCCGCGAGCGCGTTGACCAGGTTCGAGACTTCCCGCTTCAGCTTGGCGGCCTCAGCCTTCAGCGGCTCGGGGTCCTGAGCCCGCCGCTTGTGCTCGTCGAGCGCCTGCTCAAGTTGGGCAAGCACAACCTGACCGACGAGCGCTTCCTCGAACTGCTTTAGGATGGCGCGGTCGGCGTGTTCGACGTTCAGCCCGCGAGCGTTGCTGCACGCCTTGGCGCCGTTGAGATGACGGCGCGAGCAGACGTAGCGCCAGTGCTTGCCCGACTGCTTGGCGTGCATGCTGCCACCACACAGAGCGCAAGACAGGAAGGGGTTCAGGAGCCATCGGGAAGAAGTCGGCCGGGACTTCAGCCGTCCGCGCTCGTTCCGCCACGTGCCCGCTGTCGCCGCCTCGTTCACCCGCTGGACTTCCTGCCAGAGCGCGTCGTCGACCAGGCGCAAGTCAGGGCGCTCGGCGCGGATGACGGTCGCGGCGGGAGCCTCGACGACTTCGACCGTGCCGCGCCGCTTGACCCGCATCGTCTGGCCCCACACGCGTACGCCCCGGTACGTTTCGTTGCGGGTGATCGCGGCGACCTGAGAAACGTTCCAGTGCTTGCCCTTGCGCGGGGGCTCGATCCCGTCACGTTCGAGCGCGCGGGCGATGCGGAAGAACCCCATGCCCTCGGCGCGCAGCTTGAAGATGCGCCGCACCACGTCGGCCTGGGCGGGGATGACGGTCAGGTCGGGCAGGTAGCCGTACAGGCGATTGCCGGTCGGCCTGCCTTCCTTGGCGTCGCGCGCCTTGACCGAGCGTGAACGCTGGCCCGCCTTGCGTCTCTCCTGCGATCCAGCCCACGCGCGCATGAACTCGTTCACTTCGTCGGTGTCAGAGTCCAGGGTGACGCGGGAGTCGTCGAGGTAGGCCCACACCTGTAGGCCCGCGTCTTCGAGCGCCTGGATCAAGGCGAGCGATCGGAACGTGTCGCGCCCGAGCCGGCTGCGCTCGCTGACGATCAACACGTCAAAGGGCAGGCGCTTGCCCTTGACCGCGTCGAGCAGGCGGGTCAAGCCAGGGCGCTTCTGGAACTCGGCCCCGCTGATGGCGTCGTCTTGGTAGGCGTGCTCAGGACACCACCGCCAGCCCTTGCCCTCGGCGTAGCGCCTGGCCTCAGCGATCTGATGGGCAACGCTCTTGCGGTCGGCTTCCTTGCCCTCTTCGACGTTGCTCTTTCTCGCGTACGCGGCGGCTCTGAGCATGTCAGGGGCCCGCCGGCGCCGCGATCGGCCCGGTCCTGCCGCCGCACTCCCGCTGGTACCGTTGATGTGCAGTCATACGCTGCCTCCAAGGGGGTTCGGGGTTGGCTGCCACGGCCGGGGCGGCGTTCCAAGCGCTGCGCCCCCTGCCTTCGACCCTACGCGGGCGGATTTCCACCAACCAGCAAAACCTGAGGGACAGGCCGGGGGGCCCGACCGGGCCAGAGGCCAGCTCGAGATGAGCGGATCCTGACGGCTCCCGCCCGAGCCCCTCACAACAGTCCTCGGTCGGTGAAGGACCCAGAGGCGTCGCCGGCGCCGAGAATGACGTGGTCGTGGACGGTGAGGTCCAGCCGCTGGGCCGCCGCGACGAGTTGCTTCGTGAGCCGGAGATCCTCCCGACTCGGGTGATGGTGCCCCAGGATGATCGAGGCCACGCCGGGGGTGAAGCGCCAGACGGCGCGAAGGCCGGGATCCCCTGGTTCGCCATCACCGCACCACCAAGCCGTCGCCGATGGCCCCGCCGATGATCGGCCCGATGTCGCGGGGCGCGACGACGACGGCGCCGCCGAACCACGTCGCGTCGACTGGCACGTGCTCATCGACCCAGGTGTGCGCCGCTCGGGTGATCGGCCGGAACAGGTAAAGCGTGCCGTGACCGGACAGCTCGAAGTCGATCCGCATGGCGTCCTCCCGCTGGGGTGGCGGGAGGACCGATCAGGTGGGCCGCGTCCCGCCAGTTTGCTCGGGGCTCCCCGAGCCGCATCCCGGTCTTTCCGGAAGCCACCGTGACTGGCACGGTTGGCGGCGGGCCGACGCCCGCGCTCTGGATGCTGAAGCGATCCTACCCTAGGCGTCGCAGAAGTTCAACGAGGAGCAGAGGCTCTCTGCCTTGCTCCATCGCGCCCGCGCGGCCTTGTGTCGGGGAAACAGGTCGAGGTACTCTAGACGGTACATCGCATCCAGAGCGGAGCGTGGAGGACGCGCTCCCGGCAACCGGACCTGACGCCAGGGCACGGTGCCTACCCCGCGAGAGCGGGGGATGCGGCTCGACGGAGAGCCACACAAGAGGGCGGGTCGCTCGCCTGAGCGGCGTTCTTGTCTTCGCTCCCCGAGCCGCCGCGCGTCCTGCTCGCCCGCCAACGAGGAGGACGCCATGCTCGACGCGTTCACGACCAACGGTAACTCGCCCCCGAAGAACTACCGTGTCCGGGAGGTGCGCTTCTCGGTCGTCCGGGAGAGCGCGCCGGCCCCGGCGAACCTGTCGTCACCCGCCGCCGTCGCCGACCTGATCCGCGCGCTCGGGGAGGCCGCCGTCCCGGACGATGCGCGCGAGCACTTCCTCGTCCTGATGCTCAAC
>JAHFDK010000380.1 GCA_023249095.1 Candidatus Rokuibacteriota bacterium
GTGTTGCTGGTCTGTGGTACTGAGCCAGACGGCGACCGCCTTGGTGGGGAAGCAACGGTTGGAGAAGGACACGACGAAAGGTGCTCTCGGCCGGAGCACCCGGCGGACCTCTCGTAAGACCAGCAACGGGTGGGTCACGTACTGGATCGACACGGCGCACATCGCCCCGTCGAACTCTTCGTTGCCGAAGGGCAAGCGCGGGGTCCGGTTCACGTCGTGGACGATGGAGCGCGTCAGCCGCGGGTTGTCCGTCATCTCCTCCGCGTTCAACCCCAGCCCGACCACTTCGCGAGCCTGAAAACGCTCCGGGAGATGGCTGCGCCAGCTGCTCATCAGATCGAGCAGACGGCCGCCGGTGGGGAGCACCTCGGAATACAGCCGGCCGAGGGCGGCGATGGCGCCGTCGTCGATGTGGACGACCTTGCGCGGAGCGACGTAGAAGCGATCGTCCGGGGACTCGTCGTCGCGCGCATAGGCATCGGGAGAAAACAGACCGTCGCCAACACGATCTGACCCAGCGTGCCGGCTCGAATCATCGCCGTGCTCTCGCGTCATGGCCTCTCGGTGTTTTCGTGAGATACCGCGGTGCGTGGCCCGCGTCAGTATAGATGCCATAGGGCCGATCGAGGAGGCAAGGTGCTGAAGCTCGCGGCGTGTGGCCTGGGACCGCCAAGCGGCGGCTGTCGCGACGGACGCACCTGCGCTAGGATTGCACGCCATGTCATCGAGCGAGGGGGTAGGGTTCGGACGCGATGGGAGCGTGGTCACCATCACGCTCGCTCGGCCGGCCGACCAGAACCGGCTCACACGTGATGTCCTGGTAACCCTGCAGGGCATCGCCGATCGCCTGAGCGGCGACGGCGAGAGCCACGTGGTCGTCATCACGGGAAGCGGAACCGAGTTCTTCTCGATGGGGATCCTGAATCCCGCGGTGCGGGCCACCTACAGCAAGGAGCAGATTCTCGAGCTGGTGCGTATTGCCAACCGCCTCTACGATGCGATCGAGGCGCTCCCCCAGATCGTCATCGCGGCGCTCAACGGCGTCGCGCGCGCGGGGGCGGCCGAGCTGGCGCTCGCGTGCGACATCCGCCTGGCGGCGGGGCACGCGACGTTCGCCTTGCCCGAGGCGCGCTGGGGCGGCTTTCCCGGCGCCGGCGGCCCCGTGCGCCTTCCGGCGATCGTCGGGCGTGGGCGCGCGCTGGAGCTCATCTGCACGGGGCGCGAGGTGGATGCACTGGAGATGGAGCGGATCGGGCTGGTGTCGGGGGTGTATCCGGCCGAGCGGCTGCTCCCGGAGGCCCAGGCGTTAGCGGCTCGCATCGGCGCGAGCGGTCCGCTCGCCACGCGCGGCGCCAAGCGCATCATGAACGTGCGCAACGCGGCCGGCTTCGCGGCGGCCCGCGCGCTCTCGGATGCGCTGCGGCACGAGCTCGAATGGAGCCGCGACGTCGACGAAGGAATGGCCGCGCACCGCGAGGGGCGAGCGCCGCGGTTCACCGGGCGCTAGGCGGGCGGCTCAGCTCCGGAAGAAATCGACGAGCGCGGCGTACGTTGCGTCGGGCGCCTGCTCGGCGGGATAGTGGCCGCACGGTAGCGCGACACAGCCCACGAGGGTGGTGACGTAGCTCGACCAGGCCTTGTCGTAGCTGTAGAACCTGCTCGTATGGCTCTGGCCGCCGACGATCACGAGCACCGGACAGGTGATCTTGTGCCCGGCCGCGAGGTCCGCGGTGTCCATCGCGTAATCGATCGTGGCCGCCGCGCGGTAGTCTTCGCACACGCCGTGAATGTGCTCGGGTGTGCAGCAGCGCACGTATTCCTGGAGCGCCTCGTCGCTGAACCCGCCCTTCCCCAGGCCCTGGGAGCCGAGCTTGAGCCGGATGTAGTACTCCTCGTTGCCGGCCAGCAGGCGCTCCGGGAAGTCGTACGGCTGGGCCATGAACGACCAGTGATAACTGTTGAGCGCCCATTCCCGCGTGACGTTCGTCCACACGTGGTGCGTCGGCAGGATGTCGATGGCGCAGAGCTTGAGCACGGTGGCGGAATGATCGAGCGCCATGCGGTAGCCGGTGCGCGCGCCGCGGTCATGGCCGGCCACCATGAATCGCTCGAAGCCGAGCTGGCGCATCACGTCCACCTGGTCCTGCGCCATGCGCCGGAACGAATAGTTGCTGTGGTCCGGCAGGCCGCGCGGCTTGCCGCTGTCTCCGTAGCCGCGCAGGTCCGTCGCGACCACGGTGAAATCGTTTGCCAGGCGGGGCGCGACGAGGCGCCAGTGGATGTGCGTCAAGGGATTGCCGTGCAGCAGGAGCAGTGGCGGACCGACGCCGCCCACCACCCCGTGGATCGTGACCTCCGGATCGCTGGTGCGAATGTCGAAACGGCGGAAGCCCTCGTACATCATCGTGTCACCGTCCCCCGGTGTAGCTGATCCGGTAGATGCGCCCGGCCTTGTCGTCCGAGACCAGCAGTGCGCCGTCGGACATCATGAGCACGTCCGCGGGCCGACCGGACGCGGCGCCGCCCTTGAGCCAGCCGGTGGCAAAGGGCTCGTAGGACGTCGCGCGCCCGCCGTCGATCTTCACGAACGTGACGCGGTAGCCGATCGGAGTCGAGCGGTTCCACGAGCCGTGCTCCGCGATGAAGATGCCGCCGCGGTACCGCTCGGGGAACATGCGCCCGGTGTAGAAGCGCATCCCGAGGGCGGCGACGTGCGGGCCGAGCAGCCGGGCCGGCGCCGTGAACCCGTCGCAGGCGCGGCCCGCATTGTGCTCGGGGTCGCGGAGGCCATCGCCGTGGCAGTACGGGAAGCCGAAGTGCTCGCCCGGGCGCGCCAGGCGATTCAGTTCATCCGGCGGCTGCTCGTCGCCCATCCAGTCGCGGCCGTTGTCGGTGAACCAGAGCTCGCCCGTCTCGGGGTGGAAATCGAAGCCGACGCTGTTGCGCACGCCGCGCGCCACCACCTCCGGCCGTCCGCCGGCGAGGTCGAGTCGCGTGATGGTGGCGTGCAGCGGGCCCGGGGGCGGGCACACGTTGCACGGCGCGCCGACCGGGACGTAGAGGCGGCCGTCGCGGCCGAAGGCGATGAACTTCCAGCCGTGGTGCGCATCGGAAGGGTAGGCGTCGGTGACGACCTCGGGCTTCGGCGGTCGCGTGAGATCGCGGGCCACGTCCGGGAAGCGAAGGATCCGGTTCAGCGCGGCCACGTAGAGAGCGCCATCGCGGAAGGCGACGCCGCTGGGCTGGTTCAGTCCGCTCGCCAGGACGCGGACCTGGTCCGCCTGCTGGTCGCCGTCCCGATCGACCACGGCGTACACCTTGCCCGCCGATCGCGAGCCGACGAACACGAGCCCGTCGGGGCCCGCCGCCATCTGACGGGCGTTCGGCACGTCGCCCGCATAGACGGCGATCCGGAAGCCCGGGGGCAGGCTGATATCGCCCATCTCGGCGGCGGCGCTCGGGAGGAAGCCGGTCAGGTAACCGCGATAGAAGCACCCCACCGCGACCAGCGCGGCGCCGGAGACGACGAGCAGTGCGAGACTGACCCGTTTCAATCGGCGATGACGGGTTTGATCTCGCGCAGCCGCGGGAGCACTTCCTTCGAGAAGAGCCGGATGCTCTTTTCCGACTCGGCGTGGGTCATGAAGCCCGAACGGCCGACCAGGCTCAGGTGCCCGAACCCACCGACCTTGTCGTAGAACTCCATCACCTGCCGGTAGACGGTGTCGGGATTGCCCGCGAAGAAGATGCCCTGGGCCGTCGCCTGCTCGGCCGTGAGCGATGTGAGCCGCGCGGCGTTTTGACCGGCCGAGGCGACGCCCTTCTCGGCATTGACGAGGCTGACCGGCGGTGCGCTGCCTGGCAAGAACTTCGAATACTGGGGCGCCGATTTGAGGCTCGTGTGGAGGAACCAGAGCAGCTTGCTGCCGACGCGCAGGCCCTCCTCGTCCGTGTCGCCGACGTAGACGAACGCCGCATAGGCGAAGTTGTCGGTGGTCACCTTCGGCAAGCCGGCCTCGACGCGGGCCTTGCGATGGGCGGCGTAGGCGCGCCGGGTGCCCTCGGGGCCGCGCAGCACCAGCACGTGGACCATGCCACGCCGGCCGACCTCGGCGGCGGTCTCCGGATCGCCGGTGGCCGACCACATGCGGGGATGCGGGTGTTGCCACGGGCGTGGCCAGATGTTCACGTGACGATGCGTGAAGTGCTTGCCCTCCCAGCTGAACGGTCCCTCGTGATGGCTCAACGCCTTCTTGATGAGGTCGATCGCCTCCCAGTAGCGCTCGACGTTGTTGACCGGATTGGCGTTGGCGGAGGCCATCTCGCTGCCGCCCGACTTCACGAAGCCGATCTCGAGGCGCCCGCGGGAGATGACGTCCGCCGTGGCATACTCTTCGGCCACCCGAACCGGGTCCTTCCGCACCGAGATGAGGGTGCCGAGGCTGAGAATGCGGACCTGGTGCGTCTGGCGGGCCAGGATGCCCACGAGCAGTGGGTTGGCGCCGAGCAGCGAGTTGATCCCGGCGTGGTGCTCGACCGCCAGCACGTTGAGCCCGAGGTCGTCGCACAGGAGAAACTCGTCGATGACCTCCTCGAAGAGATCGGCGGCGATCTTCGGATCGCAGTACCTGTTGGGCAGGCTGGCCCGCACGGAGTCCGCGGCGTTGAGAACCTCCTGAGGCACGAACGGGTACGGGACTTCGCACTGCCACCAAGCATCCATCGGCTCTCTCTCCGGAGCAGCGTCAGTGATTCAGGAACTTCGCGACGGCGTCGACGAAGGCGTCGGCTTGCTCGATCTCTGGATGATGCCCCGCCCGCTCGATCAGCTCGAAGCGTGAGCCGGGGATGAGCTCGCTATAGGTCCGTCCATACGACGGCGTCACGATGCCGTCGCTGGCGCCCCACAGCACGAGCGTCGGCACCGTGATGCGGCGGAGCCAGCGCTTGAGCTGGGGGTTGTACATATAAGGATGCCAGCCGTAGAGGCAGAGCGCTTCCCAGTTCCGGGCGCGAACGACCAGCTCGTCGTCCGAGAGCGCGTTGAAGTCGGGCGCCCATTTTCCGGAATCGTGCCAGCTGCGCCGCTGCACTTCCTGCGGCGAGGTGTTGAAGATGTCGAGAATGTCCGGGGTCTCACGATCGCTG
>JAHFDK010000381.1 GCA_023249095.1 Candidatus Rokuibacteriota bacterium
GCGGCTCTCCCCCGACCCGGAGCCTCGCTACTTCGGGGCTTGCTGCTGAGCGCGGCTGGCCGTCAGCTCGACGAACGTGAACCACCAGCCGTCGATCAGGCGAACCTCGAGCGAGCTCCCGGGCTTCTCGTAGACCTGCGTGATGCCATGGTCCCCGGCGGAGGTGCTGCTGACGTGGCGCCAGCCGTTCGCCTCCAGCGTGGCCCGCATCGCGACACTCAGGCTGTCCACCTCCAGCCGGCCCCGATACACGAGGCGCGCGGCCTTCACCGTGGGCGACTCGATGATCGTGGACTTGCTGGGCTGGTAGGTGAGCCCCTTCGGCACCGGAATGTCCTCGAACTCGCCCCGAGTGGGCCTGGACGACGTGGTAGCGCACCCGGCTGTGAGCGCGAGGACGAAGAACGCGGCGACCGCACGTTGAATGCTCATGAAGTGGCTTCCTACGCTCAGGAGCAAGCGGTCTCGCTCTACTGTGCTCGCGGCGGGATCTTGATCCACACCTCGGGGCACGTGGGAGCAGTCGGATAGTAGGCCTTGGCGCTGGGACAGTAGTACCAGTACGACTGCGGCGGTTGCTCCTCCACGATGACGGGCGCCGGCTGGACGACAACCTGTGGCGGAGGATAGTAGTAGGGCGGCGGGTAATACCACCACGGGTCCCACCAGAATGTGGGGCCGACCACGATGACACCGTGGCCATGGAAGTGGCCGTGGAATCCGTGGCCCCCGCGGCCCCATGCGTAGCTGGGCGCTGCCGGAACGAGAAGGAGTGCAACCACTAGGAGGGATACTTCAACTACTCGTCTCACTGCTAACCCCGCTGAGGCTAGTAAACCCCCCGACAAACCCGTTTGTCAACCGATGAGCAAATAGCCGTTCCAGGCGGGCTCGGTGGCGTCGGCGGTATGGGGCCGTGAGGGTGGTGGTCGCGGACGAACTCTTCAAGATCGGCGAGGAGGGCTATCAAATTTGATCACGCTCAGGCGCAGTCGGTAGCCGTCAGTCCCGCCACAGCGACTGCCCATCCCGAACCTGTCATTTTTCAGGGGGTGTGTGTGGACGGTAACTCTATATCCTTCTCTTCATTCTGACGCTTGGCTAGGTGTTGTAGGTGATAGGAGAGGGGTACACACACCCCCGGATTTTTGACAGGTTCCCTTCCGCTACACAACCCTTCGGCAGTGACAGGTTCTCTGACCAGGCCCGTCACCGTGGCTGCGATAGCGCAGGGGGTTTCGGTGGCGGCCGTCGCGGCGGGCGCGTGGGCTTCGGGCGGGGCGGCGCAGGGGCCGCCTTGCGGCGCAACCAGCCTTCGAGATTCTGACGGGAGCCGCGACCCCTCATTGGAGGACCTCGTCCGCCCGCACGAGGATCGCCTGGGCGATCGTGAGGCCGCGGGCCTTGGTCATCTTGCGCTTGATGATGAGCTACTCGATGCCGCGATAGAAGCCCGGCGGTGGGGGCTCGTACTGCTGCTTCTCGCGGGTATAGCCACGCGCCGTAAGACAGGTCCGGTAGAGCGTGTCAACAACGATGCCACGCTCCCGGTCGGCCTGGGTGGGGCTGGCCTCGCGGGCGCACTCCAGGCTGTCCTTGTTAAACTGCTCCGCTGTGCTGCCCGGCTTGGACCAGTAGTAGCGGCCACACCCGCTCAAGCCTCCGAGCAGTACGAAAGCAATAAGCAATCCCCACCGCTGCGGAGGTGTCATATCGGTGCGTCTACGGAGCTACCCGGATAGCCGTTCCTCGACACTTGACGGAGGACCAGCAGTTCTTGCCGAGGTCGAATGCCCCCGCGCTATCGCAGAAGACTTGCACGATACCATTCGCACCCAGTTGGGACGCCTTGAACCGCAATTGGTCGATCGCATCCTCGTTGGTGGCGGGCGGGTCCCACGCCAAGTGTCGGCACGACGTGGCCTCGATCTGCTGGATCACTCTGTGTGCCGGCGGCGGGTCTATGTACTGTTTCACGTCCGACCGAGCCTTGGTCCGGGTGGCTTCATCGAGCCGCACCACATCCACGAATGGCCCGCATCCAGCGGCCAGCACTCCGAGGAGCAGTACCAAGCTGGTTAGACTGATGGATGAGATCATCCCCCCTTGATGGCTGTCGCTTCGTCGCCTCGTTCCCATCCCGGGGTCCCTCCTCTCGAAGGTTAGCGTGTACGCAGGGAACCGCTGGAGCTATGCCGTCGTCGTCTCTTGCGCCTCGCCAGCGAGCGGCGCAAGAACAAGGAAAATGACCGCGAGCCCGATCAGCCGCATGGGCACCTCGGTGGAGGACGGCTGGCGGGAGTCTAGCCGAACGATGGGACGCGCACCAGCGCAGCATCGGTCAACGAACCTCGAAGCTCGTCTTCAACACGCCCCTTGCCTCCCCCTTCTGGCAGTTCACCTCGATGGGCCACTTGCCAGGCGTCGTGTTCGAGCCCACCCGCCACGTCCAGGCGATACGGCCCTTGCCATCGGCCAGCTTCGGGACCAGGCCCTTCGCCTTCGAGGGGCCGGACTTATAGCGGACGACGATCGCGCAACTTGCGCCCGGCGTCGTCTGAATCTCCAGCGCGGCGCCGGGCGTCACGGGCTTCGCGCGGCCACCCGCAGCGTGGCCACCGTGCGGATGGAGCGGCTCGTCCATGCGTGCGAGGGCGTTCACCGGCCTCGAGGGGTTCGCCGGGTGGTAGGATGGCTAGCCAGTGAGGCTCAGGCGGAGACTCGGTGCCAGCCCGGAATCCCCCTTCCAAGACTTATTCGGCTCACCTGTCAAGGGGAATCCCGAGCCTCGGGCGCCGCGACCGTGGTTAACTCGCTTCCTCCTACCGCTCGGCGCTGTCCTGATTGCCGCACTCTCGTTCCTGACGCAGAACATCACGCTGCCGGCATGGGCTGTTCGTACCGCCGTCGTATACCTGGCCGTCGTTATTGTGGTGACTCTCTACGACCCGGCGATCCAAACCTATCGTTGCCTTGTTAGGCGGAGCCAGCTGAGTCGGCTTGCACGCTTCAGCCGCCCTCGGCTCGAGGAAGCGATCGTTGAGCTCAAACGACTTCTATCGAGTGACAACGCGAGCAACGTCCTCTACGTTGTCAAGGAAACGGCCCAGTGGGATGAGTTACGAGTCTCAGGCCCGAGTCCTCTGTATGACGCCGAGCACTTGGAGAGTCTTCGAGGTTGGCTGTCGTCGTTCGAGTCACGCATTGTCAGCTACGGCAGGTGTGAATTCGCAAGTCTCTGCCATGAACTAGGCACGCTGATCAACCAGTACAACCGTTTCTGCCTGATCCGCCATCGCGCGTTGCAAGAGGCGCTCACGACGGGCAAGCTGACCGACACGCACGCGCGTTACTTGAAGCAGCAGTGGAACGTCCACCGTGAGGGGCATGCTCAATTCATCCGCAAGTGGACTGAGCTTTCAATGACGATCAATGACCGCTCGGCCATGAGGCTGTGCATCGACTACTACGAAGCGTTGGGCACGATCGAGTGAGATGCTGACGCGAGAGTTTCTGTTCATTATTGATCCCCGCTGTCTGCATCGAATGTCAGCATTTCCGCTAACTCCGTTTCTCGGTGCCGTCGCACGACTAGCCGAGGCTCAGCCGGCGGTGAAGATTCAACTAGCGATGCCGTCTTTCTTCGATGCAAAGGACGCGGCGCGTGTGCGCCAATACCGGCTCTTCATCCGTGATATTGCGGCGCCACTTGGCGATGGCAAGTTCTATGTCTCCAAGGACTTCTCAAGCAAACACAGAGGGCTCTTGTCGGCGGCGAGGGAGGGCGGACAAAAGGCCTTGGCTCTGCTGGCGTTGGCCCAGGCCACAAAAGCTGACGGGGTGGTCAGTGATGCCCGGGAGCTTCTAGCTCCGCGGTATTCGCTGCTGGCGCATCACCGAATTCGTGTGATCCCGCTCGACGAGTTCCCGCGATGGATAGAGGTTTGTGGTATTGGACATTCGACGTTCGTATCGGCCGTCGATCCAAACCGGAACATCCCGGAGGAGCTGTTCTACCAGTGGCTGGATCGAAAGAATCGGCACCTGATTGATTGGCATTCCCGCGTTCGCCCGCAGCTCTCGCCGGAGACGGCGGAAGAACTGCGAAGCATCATCTACAACCGCTATCCCTTTATTCTCTATTCGCGCGACATGGTTCGATTCTTCGAGCTCCAGAGCGATCATGTTGCGAGGCGAACAGAGCGAAGGCGTCTTGGCTCTTTCGTCGGCTTCCACCTCGTGAATCTCTATTTCCACACGTGGGGCCTCCTTGACCATCTAACGTTGGTGGCGAATCGCCACCTCGGCCTTGGTCTGGCTGATAATCGGTGCAGCATTGCTGGTGACGATTTCTGGGCTGCGGTCTCGACGCGAGCGCTGGCGCTCAGAAAAGCCGTCAAACAACAATCTCGAGTTAACGACTGGATCGCGGTGATGTCAGACATGCGCCATCCGGCTGCTCATAAAGCTATGCTTCTTCCCACCCAGCTTGTCTCGCATACGCCGGAAAGCAGACTGAGCGACGCCGAGGTTCTGGAGATTCTCAAGAAGGAAGACCCAGAGCCGTTCGAGATTTTCGAGAAAGACGCGCTCGAAGCTATGATTCCGCTCATGATATCGAACTGGCGTTGGAGGAAGCTAAAGGTCATGGCAGATGGCGTCGTGTATGTCCACAACTCGTCTCGACCGTACGTTCGCCCGGCCCTCAACTCTGTGGATCACGACGTCGCGATGCTGAACGAAGTCTTAGACATCTTCCTGATGGAGCTCTTCGCCTACACTCCCTCACCATCGACCGCATGACCCGCGCCCTGTTCAAGGGAGCAAGTATCGCCGGGTGGCTCGCAGTTCTGCTAGCCTTTGCCCAGCGTCTGTACAACCTCATCGCGGCCTTTCGCTCCGAACCGATTTCGAGCGGAGACTTTTTGGCGACCTGAGCCCGAGAGGGCATTCTTGACATGCCTACACGGCAGCGCTATCTCTGCGCCGGGTCCTTGGTAGGAATCGGTCGCATTCTCGTTGTCACGGCCGGTGGGGGTGTGATGGATGTACTTCCGGAGGGAATCCCCCGGCGGGAATTGGCGGAGTCGAGAGGGTGAAGTGCATGTGCTTCCCCGCGCGGGGATGGGGAGAAAGGCGG
>JAHFDK010000382.1 GCA_023249095.1 Candidatus Rokuibacteriota bacterium
GCGGGAGATTCCGCGAGGAGGCGTATTCCTGCCAGGCGTCGTGCTGTACGAGTTGCAGGCTGGGACAACGACCAGAGGCGATCGAGCAGATGTCGAAACGCTGCGTCGGGCGCTGGGGACGAAGATCGTCGGGACGGTCGCGGACGACTGGGTCCTGGCGGGCCGGTGCCTCGCAAAATACGCGGAACGTTGGGGGCGGGTTCGGCCGCGCGACCACCTCGCCGACACCCTGGTCGCGGTGACCGCCGCTCGGCTGAATGCGACGGTTGCGTCAGAAGACGTACGCGGCATGGCACGCTGGGCCTGGACGCTTCGGCGGCTCGGCGCCGACATACGTGTCGAGGCGATCACATCTTGAGCCAGCTGCCTGAGAGCGGGACGCTGTGCGGCGCGATCGAGCAGGTTGGGACGACCCGGGTGATGGCGGAGGTGCGGTGATGGCGACCGAGACCCTGCGCGTGGTTTGCTACGTCAACCAGTTCTTCGGCCAGCTCGGCGGCGAGGAGAAAGCTGGCGTCGGGCCGCAGGTGATGAACGGCGCCGTCGGCGCCGCGCGCGCCGTGCAGCAGGCTCTCGGCGACGCCGGTACGGTCGCGGCGACGGTGATCTGCGGTGATAACTACGCCGCCGAGCAGGCGGAGCGCGCGGTGGCCGAGATGGTCGCCCTGGTGGCCGCGGTGCGGCCCGACCTGGTCGTCGCGGGGCCCGCGTTCCTGGCCGGCCGCTACGGTGTCGCGTGCGGGGCACTCTGCGCGGCCGTGCAGGCGGGCTTGAAGATCCCGGCGGTGACCGGCATGCACGCGGAGAATCCCGGCGTCGAGCTCTATCGCCGCCAGGTCTACATCGTGCAGACGGGCGCCGAGGCTACGCGCATGCTCGCCGAGGTGAAGCGTCTGGTCGCGCTCGGGCTGAAGCTCGCGCGCTGCGAGGCGATCGGCGCCCCCGCCACGGAGGGCTACTTCGCGCGTGGCGTGACGCGCAACGTCGTGGCCGGCGCCAGCGCCGCCGACCGCGCCATCGCTATGCTGCTCGAAAAGCTTGCGGGCCGGCCGTTCGCGAGCGAGGTCCCGCGGCCGGCGTTTCCGCCCGTCCCGGCGCCGCGTCTCGCCAAGGCACTCGAGGGCGCGACCATCGCGCTCGTCACCGACGGCGGCCTGGTGCCGCGGGGCAACCCCGACGGCATCGAGGCGCTGAACGCGACGCGCTACGGTGCCTATAGCATCGAGGGCAAGGCGAGTCTCGACGCCGCGCAGTACGACAACCCGCATCGTGGATACGACACGACCTGGGTGAAGCAGGACCCGCATCGCCTGGTGCCTGTCGACGTCGCCCGTGAGCTCGAGCAGAGCGGCGCCATCGGCAAGCTCCACGAAACGGTCTATTCCACCGTCGGCGTCGCGACTACCCTCGCCCACAGCGCGCGCATGGGCGCGGAGATCGCCGAGAAGCTGCGCGCCGCCGGCGTCGACGCCGTCATCCTCACCTCCACCTGAGGGACGAGTACTCGCTGCGGCGCAGCGATCGCCCGGGAGCTGGAGCGCGCGGGACTGCCGACCGTGCAGGTCTCGACCATGACGCCGGTGGCCGTGATGGTGGGTGCCAACCGCATCGTGCCCGCCGCGGGCATCATCCACCCGCTCGGCAGCGCCGACCTCTCCCCCGACGACGAGAAGGCGTTGCGCCGCCGCATCGTCGAACAGGCGCTGCAGGCGCTCCGAACCGAGGTCGCGGGGCCCACGGTGTTCACGCGCGAATGACGTCACCGATCCGGCTGGACGTCTTCTCCGATTACCTGTGACCGTGGTGCTACAACGCCGCGGTGCGGCTCCGGGAGATCGAGCAGGTCTACGGCGCCCGGGTGCACGTGCACTGGCGGACCTTCCCGCTCATCCCCGGCGAGCAGCCGGACCGGCGCGTGACTGAGAAGACGCGCGAGGGTCGGCAGCGCGTCGGCGCCGAGGAGCCTCGCGCGTGCTTCGTGCCGCCGGAGATCGACGCGCCGCTGCCGTCGTCGAGCATCCCCGCGCTGACGGCCGCGAAGTGCGCCGAGCGTCAGGGCGAGGGCGCGTTCGAGCGATTTCACGAGCGGCTTTTCACCGCGCACTTCCGCGACAACCTCGACATCGGCCGCCACGAAGTGCTGCGAAGCCTCGCCCGCGAGACCGCGCTGGATCTGGCGCGTTTCGAGACCGACTACGCCGGTGAGGCCTACGAGGCCGTGCTGCGCGACTGCGCCGAGGGCGCGGCGTGGTTCGGCGTGTCCGGGCTCCCGACGGTGATCCTCAACGAGAAGCTGTCGCTCGTGGGCGCCGTGCCGACGGAGCGCTATCGTCTCCTGATCGACTGGATCCTGGCCAGCGAGCCCGGCGGCGTGATCCCGCTGACAGCGGACACGGCGAGCACGGGCGCGGGCCGGAGTCGAGTGGAGGCTCATGAGGCGGACCGGTGAACCCCCTTGTAAAGGGGTATCTGCCCGACGACCTCCTAGATCGCGGCGACGGCGACGACGCCATAGCATGAGCTCCGCACTTAGGCAGAGGTTAGCGCCGATAGCCCGCTATGTGTTCACGGGCGCCGAGGCGCTCTCCGACTACGGCTGACGGTGCGGCGCCCTCGCCGCCGACGTCGCAGATCTGGATCAGCCGGCGCACCGGTGACATAATCCCTGGAGCACGTTTCGGCGGATGATTCGACGCTGTGCCGAACACCGCTTGGGTCCATCGGGAGGGACGCCGTGCCTGAAGCAGACGCGTGGGATCCCGGTCATGCCGCCATATGGATCGAACGGGCACCCGGCGAGAGCCGGGCCATCTCTCTCCGCCACCCCGCCTATCCGTACGAAGTTGACACGTCGGTGGACGACTCCGCCACCCTCATCGGAATCGCGGCCAGCTACCTGAGGAAGACTGGAGGAAAGTTCGGTCTGCCCAGCCTCTTGGAGGCGAACAACGCGACGTTCAACGTGCCGATGACCTGGCTCCCCGTTCACGGCGGTGACACCCCGGCGCCGCCGCAGGCGTCGTTCTGGGTCCGACGGTACCATCCGTCGCCCCCGCACTTGGTCGACCGGACGGTGGTGGTCCTGGCCGTCAAGTCGGCGATCGCGAACGATCCGAGGTTCGCGATCGGCAGTCGCCTCGGGATACGGATCGTGGCGCACGTCTCGCCGAGCGGGCCGCCGCCGTGGAAGGTACGGATCACGAGTTCGTCCTGTTCGACCGGATTCACGAAGGCCATTGGGCCGCACATCTCGGTCGCCGCGAAGTTTTTCGACGACTTTTTCGACATGAGCCTCCGGGGCAGGAACGACCTCGAGAAGCGCATCCTGGAGGCGCTGCCGCTCGATCCTCGCACCCGGATCTGGTTCGATGGTCTGCGGATTGTCGGGACCTCGGGGTCGGGCGCCATTCTCGAAGTGTACGCGTACACGTCGCCGCCGGGGCACCAGCCTGAGATACCCGCCTACGCGGTGACGGCGCGATTTTTGATCGATCCGTCGGACCGTCCACGTCTGCAGAGAATCGACAAGCGGCCTCTCGTCGCTCACGCGGGGCCCGTGCGAGCCCGGCTCTTCCGGCGCGACCCTGCCTCCCGGGCTGGGCTCAGCGGCCTGATCGACGCCCGACCCAACCGAGCGCCAGCGCGACTGCAAAAATACCGCACGATCGAGACGTTGCCGGGATTGACCCCAGGCAACGGGGGCGAAACGGATCTCCTCGACGACCGCGACCAGGTCCTGGTAACTCGGTCGAAGCTCGTCGAGCCGAACGCCGACGAAACCGCGGCGCAGACGGTGTACCCCGTATGCGTGACGCATTCGCGGCTGAACTGGTTCGCGGCCCTCAGCGGCTATCATCGCGCCCGCGGGCTCTGGGAGACGATGCGAGGGTACGGCCTGGACCCGATCCAGTACTCCAGGTTCGCCCTCTTGCCGTTGCGTATCCGCTACCGGGCTTCCATCAGGCCGGGGCCGGGGAAGAACGGCAAGACGGTCAATGCCCAGGTCAACTTCGATCCGCCCCGGGGCGACCTCATCGGGACGACTGGGCTCAGTCTCCAGCCGATCCAGGTGAGATTCGCGCTGGCGGATGTGAAACGGTCGGTGTCCCGCCGCGAACCGCTGGGGCTCGCGGCCGACCCGCGTTGGAGCTGGCACGAGTACGGTCACGTTCTGCTCGTGACGTCGACCGGTGCTCTCCAGTTCCGGTTCGCCCACAGCGCGGGCGATGCGCTGGCGGCGATCCAGTCGGATCCCGAGTCGGCGCTCGCCACGCATCGGCAACATCGGCGACTGCGCGGGCTGACCTTTCCTTGGGTGTATCTGCATCGGCGTCACGATCGTGACGTCTTCCTCGGCTGGAGCTGGAGCGGGCGCTACCACCGGCCGGCGGACTTTTCCACCGACATCAACAGCTACCCGCGCAAGGGGTATCAGTCGGAACAGATCCTCTCGACATCCCTGTTCCGCCTGTACCGGGCCCTTGGCGGTGACACCGTCCGCTCTGACGGAACGCCTGCGACGGATCGACGGAGGGCGGCGGCCGACTACACCGCGTACCTGGTCATGAAGGCTATCGGGCTCATGAACCCGGCGTTCGTGGCGCCCATGGAGACGCCCGACCAGTTCGTGTCGGCCCTCGTTGACGCGGACATCGGGACCGCGCCGGTGCCGGCCGGACCACTACAGGGCCGCGTCGGCGGTTGTGCGCACAAGGTCGTGCGCTGGGCGTTCGAAGCGCAGGGCCTGTATGCGACGAACGATCCGCTGGCTGTCGTCGACAAGCCCGGAAAGCCGCCCGACCCCGACGTGTTCATCGACGATGGACGACCCGATTCGGCGGGCGATCACCCGCGCGGCGGATACATGCCGGTGTCGCTGGACTGGCACCCCGCGCCGAACGCCTCGCCCTGGCACGCGAGCGCCAACGCCATTCGGGTGATAGGCAACCAGGTGTCCGTGGAGGTGGGCAATCGTGGCGAGTCGGCGGTGGGCCAGGCCACGGTACAGGTTTGGTGGGTCCACTGGCCGCCTGGGCAGGCGGCCCCACTATGGAACAAGGGGACGTGGAACTCCTTGCCGGTGAGCGTACCTCAAGCAGTCCCCGCGTG
>JAHFDK010000109.1 GCA_023249095.1 Candidatus Rokuibacteriota bacterium
CGAGACCAAGCAGGTCATCGCGTTCGCGGTGGAGCACCAGGGCCCGCTCTATCTGAGGCTCACGCGCCAGAATCTCGAGCCCGTGTGCCCGCCCGACTATCGCTTCCAGTACGGCCGCTGGCTCCTGCTCCGCCGGGGCCACGATGTGACGCTGATCGGCTCGGGCGGCCCCATGTTCAATTGCCTCGAGGCGGCCAAGCGCCTGGAGGCCGACGGCATCTCGGCCGAGGTGATCAACGCCGCATGCATCAAGCCGCTCGACGAAGAGCTGCTGGTCCGGTCTGCGGGCAAGACGGGTCACGTCGTGACGGTCGAGGACCACTCGGTCACAGGCGGTCTGGGCGGCACCGTCGCCGAGGTGCTCGGCGAGGTGCTGCCGACGCCGCTCAAGCGGCTCGGCGTCCAGGGATTCGGCGAGTCGGGCGACGCCAAAGGCCTCTACGCCAAGCACGGCCTCGATCCGGCCGGGATCGCCGCGAGCGTCAGGAAGTTCCTGAACCGCTGACGGCAGCGCAAGGTCAGTCGCGCTGCCCGGTGTGACCACACGAGCCGATCCCATCGGGAGAGCTTTGGCCGCCGAACTGACCGTGGAGGAACGTCCAGAGGACGATCAAGGGGGGCCATCGCGACTCCAGAGATTGTCGGCGCGCCGAGAGCTACCCTTAATGAGGCTGGAGAACGTCTAAGCCCGAGTAGGGACAGACCGAACCGAGTCATTGCCCAGGATAGGCCTATTGGATCTTGGTCCTATCGCTCGAGGTGTCCGAGGTGAGCGCAAAGAGCGCCGTCGTGTTCCTCGTCGACGTCGACAACACGCTGCTCGACAACGATCGCATCACGGCCGACCTCAAGGGCCACCTCGAGCGCGAGGTCGGGCACGAGCGCGAGGAGCGGTATTGGGCGATCTTCGAGGAGCTACGTGCGGAGCTGGGCTATGCTGACTACCTGGGCGCGCTTCAACGCTATCGGGTCGAGTACCCGCGCGATCCGCACGTGCTGACGGTGTCGACGTTCCTCGTCGACTATCCGTTCGCGAACCGGCTGTACCCCAGGGCTCTCGACGTCCTCGCGCGCTTTCGCGCCTGGGCGCCGACCGTCATTCTGTCCGACGGGGACGCGGTCTTCCAGCCGCGGAAAGTGAAGATCTCGGGGCTGGGGGACGCGGTGGACGGCCATGTGTTGATCTACATCCACAAAGAACGCGAGCTCGCCGACGTCGAATGTCGCTACCCCGCCGACCACTACGTCGTGGTGGACGACAAGTTGAGGATCCTGACGGCCATCAAGCAGGCGTGGGGACCGCGCGTGACCACCGTCTTCCCGCGGCAGGGGCACTATGCGCACGACCCCACGGCGCTTGCCACGTACCCCCCGGCCACCGTGAGCGTCGAGCGCATCGGGGACCTGCTCGAATGGGATCTCCCCGGACTCCTGGCGCCGGCGGCACCGGCCTCATGAGGGTCGACCCCCGCGCCGGAACGCTTGCCGAGCCAGCCATGCTGGCGAACATTCCTCGGCTGATGACGGCGTACTACACGACGCGGCCCGATCCCGCGCGGCGCGAGCAGAGGGTGGCGTTCGGAACCTCCGGCCATCGCGGCGCACGGCCCGTGCTTCTGGCGGATGCTGCCCCTCTCGGAGTGGTTGGATTACTGGGCTTGGCTCAACGAGACGGACGAGCTCGACCGGGAGTACGTCCGCTCGGCGTACCGGCAGCTCGAGGGGCTGGGGAAGTGATCTCAGCAACGCGCGCCTCGCGTCGATGTGTGCTTGTCCTCCACGCTGCGGCGAGGCTCGTCACTACCAGCGTCGGTAACCGCCCCGGTGATAGCCGCCGTAGTAACCGAAGACCGGCGCGGGTACCACGACGGCGGGCAGCGGCGGCGGGCCGTAGGCGTAACCGGGACCCGGAACGGGAACGGCGATGCATCCGGCGGCAGCGACAGCAACCAGTCCTGTAAGAATTACCGTCATAGTGAGGCGTTGCAACCGCGTCCGCATAGTCTGTACCTCCACGCTGTAGGACGCGAGGGCGGCGGCGTGTATTTATGGCTAATATCCGCGCAGCCTTGGTATCAGGGGCGGATGTCGAGCCTGCTGGCGGGGAGGGAGTGATGGCAGAGCACCAGGAGATCATCGAATACCTTGAGGCCGCATTCCCAACCGCCCAGGTGCTCCCACCCCGGGACTATGCAACCAGCGTCGCGCCCGTATTCCCCGTGATTGAGGGGCATGTCGAGCACCAGCTCGAAATCGCCCGACCCCTCTTGGACGACTTCAAGGAGCACACCGTCGTTCACATGATGAGAACGAACCGCGTCGCCGAGACGATGCGTGATCAGCCGGGCAAGCGGGTCGTGCTTGACCGAGATCGGTGCGGCGAGCTGCTCGTCGAGATCAATCCGCTCAGGAAAGCATGATCCGCCCCTCCCGCCCCGACCGCATGCGCCCCATGACCACCACGCGCGCCGCCGCCCTCGAAGCCTTCATCCTCGAGCACCGGCCCGGTGCGGCGAGCTGGAGAGCGAGTTCGAGAATAATTGCTTGGAGGCGAAGGCTTGAGGATCTCAGGAGGAGGAGAGCGCTTCATGCGGCTTGTGCTTGCCTTCGTGTTTGTTGCCTGCATCGCGACTATAGGCGGATGCGTTTTGATGAGGGGGTCGGACGGAGTCCTGGACGCCTCGTGGACAGCTCCGACCACGAACGCCGACGGGAGCTCTCTGACGGATCTGGTGTCCTATCGCGTCTACTACAGCACCACGAATCCCCCTTGTCCCGGTGGTCCGTTTCTTACGGTCGCCTCCTCGACGGCACGCCCTACTCCTGACCAAAAGGTCAGCGTGAGACTGACGGGGCTGACTATGGGCCAGCTCTACTACGTGGCGATCGCCACCGTGAATTCACGTGGCATGTTGAGCGGCTGCACGCCCGCGGCGAGCGCCCGGGCCCGTCGCCCATGACTGATCGCCTCGGCCGGCTGCTTCTCGTCACCCTGGAAGCGACGCGCCTCGACGCTGACGTGCGCGTGCTCGGGCCCCTGCGCTCGTGGCTGAACTCGTGGCGCGGTATCGGTGACGTCGAGCGTGGCATGGCGCGCCAGGGCTCCGACCTCCACCTCACGCGGTACGACGAGAAGGGCAGGCGCGCGACCTTCTACACGACCGGGATGGAGCACTCGATCACGAGCGCGACCGCGTCGGCGTGGGAACGCACGCCCTGGCATGCCGTTCAGGGCGCGGCGCGGGACGCGCTGAGACAGGCCGAGGGGGGCCGATGATGGGACGATGGAGAAACGCTCTGATCCTTGCTGCTGTGCTTCTCGCTGGCTGTGCCACCGTCCAGAACACCCCCCAACAGGAGCGGACGTGGGCCGCCTATGAGGCCTGCAAGGCCGCGGGGCGGGTCAAGCATGGGCAAATCGACCGTGTCGAGCCCGACGGTCGGTGGTTCTGGGTCGCCTCAGGTAGCCCCTATGGGTTTTCGGAGCTCGAGGCGTGTACGCAAGAAACAGCGCCAGCGCAAACGTGGAGCGCGCTCGTGAGCCTCGGCTCGACCGCGTGTTTCATCCCGTCGATTTTCTCGGAACTAAACAGCGCGTAACATGCGACGATCTCTAGCGAAAACGTGGTCGCGACTCAAACACGGGTTCGAGGCTCGTTTCGAGGCAGGACGCGCGACGCTAAATGGGGCGAACCATGTCCGCCGGTCGTACCCACCGGTCGTACTGCTCGGCGGTCACGTAGCCTGAGCCGATCGCGGCGTCTCGCAGCGTGAGCCCTTCCGCATGGGCCTTCTTGGCGATCGCGGCGGCGCGGTCGTAGCCGATGTGCGGGGCGAGCGCGGTCACGAGCATGAGCGAGCGCTCGACGAGCTCCGCGATCCGCGGCCGGTTCGCCTCGATCCCCTCCACGCAGAACTCGCGGAAGCGCGCGCACGCGTCGGTCAAGAGCCGAACCGAGTGCAGGAAGTCGAAGATGATGACCGGCTTGAAGACGTTCAGCTCGAAGTTGCCCTGCGAGCCGGCCAGCGCGATCGCGGTGTCGTTGCCGATCACCTGGACCGCGACCATCGTGAGCGCCTCGGCCTGGGTCGGGTTGACCTTACCCGGCATGATCGAGGAGCCGGGCTCGTTCTCGGGCAGGGAGAGCTCGCCGAGGCCGCTCCGCGGCCCCGAGCCGAGCCAGCGAAGGTCGTTGGCGATCTTCATGAGCGAGCCCGCGAGCGTGCGGAGCGCGCCGCTCGCCATCACGAGGTCGTCGTGCGCGGCGAGCGCGGCGAACTTGTTGGCCGCCGAGGTGAACGGGAAACCCGTCAGCTCGGCGAGCTTCCCCGCGACGGCTTCGCCGAAACCGGCGGGCGCGTTGAGCCCAGTACCGACGGCGGTACCGCCGATCGCGAGGGCCAGGAGCCCCGGGAGCGTCGTCTCGATCCGCGCGAGGCCGGCGCCGAGCTGGGCCACGTAGCCCGAGAACTCCTGGCCGAGCGTCAGGGGCACCGCGTCTTGCAGATGGGTGCGGCCGATCTTCACGATGTCGTCGAACTCGCGGGCCTTGGTGGCGAGTGCGTCCCGCAGCGCCCGGACGCTCGGCAGGAGCCGCTGCGTGAGCTCGAGCGCGGCCGCGACGTGCATCGCAGTGGGAAACGTGTCGTTGGACGATTGCGACATGTTGACGTGGTCGTTCGGATGGATCGGGTCCTTGCTCCCTAGCTTTCCGCCGGCGAGCTCGATCGCGCGATTCGCGATCACTTCGTTCACGTTCATGTTCGACTGGGTGCCGGAGCCGGTCTGCCAGACCGACAGCGGGAAGTGCTCGTCGAGCTTACCCGCGATCACCTCGTCGGCGGCGCGCACGATCAGCTCCGCACGGCGGGCGTCGAGGACCCCGAGCTCTCGGTTGACGAGCGCCGCCGCTTTCTTCAAGAGGCCGAGCGCGCGGATCACCGGGAGCGGCATCCGATCCTCGCCGATCTTGAAGTGGTGGAGCGAGCGCTGGGTCTGGGCGCCCCAGTACCGCCCGGCGGGGACCTCGATCGGACCCATACTGTCGGTCTCGATGCGGATCGCGGAAGTCTGGTCCGCCATGCCGGTGAGACTTCTAGAGAACGTGGTAGCCGTAGGCGAGGCCGAAGACGATCGAGCCGATGCCGGCGCAGACGGCGAGCGCCTGTCGGGCGCGGCGGAAGCGGAGTGCCAGGGCCACGGGATACGCCATCACGGCAGTCAGCAGGGTCATGCCGATGATCGTCCCGACTCCGAAGATCAACAGGTACGCGACGGCGCTCGCGGTCGACCGCAGCGTCGCCAGCACCAGCAACGAGACGGCGGCGCTACCGGCCAGACCATGCACGGCCCCGACGAGAAGGGCGCGGCCTGCGGGCCAGCCGCTGCGCCACCCCAGCGACGCCAGCCAGCGCGACGGATGGACGTGCGGATGCTCATGAGCGTGCTCGGCGCCGTGCACGTGGGGATGGCTGTGGACGACCCCCTGGCCGCCGTGCTCGTGGTCGGCGACAAGGTGCGCGGTGGGCACCGTCGCGAATCCGCGCGCCGCGTCTCGCAGCCGCAGCACGCCCAGCAGGATCAGCATGCCGGCCACGGCCAGCTCGAGCCCGCTGCCGACCGCCGGCGTGATCGTGAGCTTCAGCCCGACGATGATGGCGCCGACGATCGTCAGCGTCGTCATGTGGCCCGCGCCCCAGAGGACCCCCACCAGCGCGCCGTCGGTGAAGCGCCGCTCGCGCGTCACGATGGTCGCCACCGCGACCAGGTGGTCCGGGTCGGTCGCGTGCTGGAGGCCGAGAATGAATCCGAGGAAGATCGCCGAGAGCGCCGGGTCCACCTGGGGCGTCACTCCGACATCTTGAGGAGAAGCCCCGTCCGTCGTGCCCGCTGGATCGCCGCCAGGAACGCCCAGTGGGCGAGCGCGGCGTAGAGGGCGGACAGCGCGAGCCCCGTCGCGATCGGCGCGCGGAACTCCGACGCAAATCCGTAGTGCGACCGGTAGGCGTCGAGGAAGTACGTGAGCGGGATCGCCCGCGCGATCGCCGCGATGAAGTCCGGGAGAACCGAGATGGGGTAGTAGATCCCGGCGAGCACGAGCACCATGTTGACGGTCGCCCACGCGAACGCCTCGGCGCGGTTGCCGAAGAGCGTGATGAGGGCGCAGACGGCGACGCCGACGACCCAGGCGGTGAGGAAGCAGCCCAGGAGAAACATCGCGAGCGCAAACCAGCCGGGCTGGAGCACGTGGAAGCCGAACGCCCAGCGGCCGAGCGCCGCCAGCAGCACGAACACGGCCAGGCTGCGCACCATGCCGACGACCCAGGAGCCGAGCGTCAGGTGGCGGATGCCGATCGGCGCCAGGAACTGATGCTTCAGCGACTTCGACCAGACGTCGAGCAGGACCGCGTAGGCGACCTCGAGCTGGCAGACGTTGACCACCGAGAGCGCGATGGTGCCGACCAGCACGAACGACGCCTGCGCCTCCGTCAGCTCGAGGAACCGCGACATCAGGCCGATGGAGAGGACGCCGACGATCGGCCAAAAGAGCAGCTCGAAGAAGAAGAACACGTTGCGCGCGCCCATGAGGGCGTTCCGGAGCGTCACCGCCCAGACGGCGAGCAGCTCATTTCGCCAGCTCAACGAAGACCTCCTCCAGCTCCGGCTCGCGCACCTGCACGTTGCGGATGACAACGCCGTCGGTGTGGAGCGCGCGGAGGAGCTCCGGGAGTCGCTTCTCGGCCTCGTCCACCGTGCACTCGACCCACCCGTCGACCTCGACGCAGCGAAGAACGCCCGGGATCTCGGAGAGCCATGGCACCCGCGCCGGATCCAGCCGGAGCGCGATGACCTCCCCCAGCCGGATCTGGCGCTTGAGCTCTCCGGGCGTCCCCCGGGCGAGGATCCGACCGCCCTTGATGAACGCGATCTCGTCGCAGAGCTCGTCCGCCTCGCGCATGTAGTGGGTCGTCAGCACGATGGTGATGCCCTGCTCGCGCCGGAGCCGGGCGATGTGGGCACGGACCCGCACCGAGACGTCGGGGTCGAGGCCGAGCGTCGGCTCGTCGAGGAACAGGAGCTCGGGATCATTCACGAGCGACTTGGCGAGGGCCACCCGCTGCTTCAGCCCGGTCGACAGATCGCTGTACGGGATCCGGCGGTACGGGCCGAGCTCGCACAGCTCGATCAGCCCGTCGACGCGCCGGCGAAGCGTCGCGCCGCTCAGTCCGTATAGCCGCCCGTAGAACGCGAGGATCTCGGCGACGCGCAGGCTCCAGAGAAAGGACGGCCGGCCGCTCGCCATGTTGAGCCGGCGTCGCAGCGCGCCGGCCTCACGGACGACGTCGTGGCCCAGCACCATGACGGTGCCGCGGTCGGGTGTCAGCAGCGTGGCGAGAATCGAGAGCAGCGTCGTCTTGCCCGCTCCGTTGGGGCCGAGGACCCCGACGATCGCGCCGCGCTCCACCGTCAGCGAGACACCGCGTAGCGCCTGGGTCTCCCGCCGGCGGGGCCACCCCGAACGGAAGGTCTTCTCGACATCGCGCGCGTCGATCGCGAGCATACCCAGGGATGATACCATCCGGGCCATGGCGGGCTCCGACGAGTGGCGCTGCGCCGCCGCGACGGTGCCGCCCGGCCACAGCGCGACGTTCCGCCTCGAGCGCGCCGGGCGCGCCGTGAACGGCTTCGTCGTGAACCACGACGGCCACTACCGCGCGTACGTCAACCGCTGTCCGCACGTGGGCACCCCGCTCGACCTGTGGCCGAACGAGTTCTTCAGCGAGGACGGGCGCACGCTGATCTGCTCGACCCACGGTGCCGTCTACGAGCCGACCAGCGGGCTCTGCACGGCGGGCCCCTGCGTCGGCGACCGGCTGACTGCCCTGCCGCTGGCCCTCGAGGGCGAGACGCTCGTCGTGCGACTGCCGGCGGCCGCGGTCTCCCCCGCGCCGGCTCGAGATGAGTGACCTCACCGAAATCGAGCAGGCGAACGTGCGCTTCTACCAGGCGTTCGAGACGCTCGATCTCGCACGCATGGATCTCGTGTGGGCTCACGAGGAGCACGTGAAGTGCGTCCACCCGGGCTGGCCCCTCCTGGTCGGCTGGGAGGCGGTGCGGTCGTCATGGAAAGCGATCTTCGAGAACACGGCCGAGATGCGGTTCACGCTCTCGGACGTGCGGTCCGCCGCGCGCGGCGATCTCGCCTGGGTGACGTGCACCGAGAACATCTTCTCGGAGGTTCGCGGCCGCCTCGCCGTCACCTCGGTGCTGGCCACCAACATGTTCGAGCACGGGCCCCAGGGGTGGCGCATGATCCACCATCACGCCTCGCACGTTCTGGGCGCGGCGCCCGACGACGCGGCGCCCGAGACGGCGCCCTGACCAGCGCCTGGGCGTCAGGGCAGACGGGTGTATCGGGCCCGGAGACTGTCAAAGCGGCGCGAGCGCCGCAGGCCGCGCTGGTTCAGGGTGAACCAGAAGAGGGCCGCGAGAATCCGGCATCCGTAGGCGGCCGACGCCAGGAAGCTGGCTGACGAGGCCTCCGGGAAGTACCGGGTCGGCACCCCGATCTCGGCGATCCGGAAGCCCGCCGCGACGACCTGCGCGATGATCTCCTGGTCGAACACGAAGCCGTCGGAATTCGCCGTAAAGTTTACGGTCTCCAGCACCTCTCGGCGGAACGCGCGGTAACCGGTGTGGTACTCGGAGAGGGACAGACCGAACACGCGGTTCTCCACGCCGGTCAGGAAGCGGTTGGCGACGTACTTCCACCACGGCATCCCCTGGGCGAGCGCCGAGCCGCTCTTGAGTCGCGAGCCGAGGACCACGTCGGCCTCGCCGGCCACGATGGGCTCGATGATCTGCGGAACGAGCCTCGGGTCGTATTGGTAGTCGGGATGCACCATGACCACGACGTCGGCCCCGGCCCGCAACGCCTCGGCGTAGCACGTCTTCTGGTTGGCGCCGTAGCCGTAGTTTCGGTTGTGGACGAAGATCTCCAGGCCGAGCTGCCGGGCGACCTCGAGCGTCGCATCGGTGGAGCCGTCGTCGACCAGGATGACGAGGTTGACAGCGTCCTTCGGCAGCTCCTCGTAGGTCAGGCGGAGCGTCCGGCCCGCGTTGTAGGCGGGCATGACGACGACGACCTTGGGGACGCTGCTCGCGTCGCTCATCGCTTTATCATCGGGCGTCTGGGCCCCCATCGGCAAGGTTCGAATAGAGCCGGCGTCCGCCGACCGAGCGAGCTAGGTGACCCTCACGAGCGCGTCGGCCGGCAGGCGCCGCAGGAACTCCGCCAGCGCGCCCTCGAGGTAGCCACGATCCCGCGACTCCAGCGTCACCTTCACCTTGTACTCGGGATTCGAAAACTCGGGGTACGAGCCCAGGAGCAGCAGCGGGAAGTCCGCGAGGAGCCCGTTCAGGTAGTCGGCGAGCGATCCCTCACCGATCGCGACGAATACGTTGTTCAGGTGAATGGGCTGGTCGCGGAACCGCTCGCGGATCGCCTCGAACTTCTGGCGGAATATCTCGGGCACCCCCGGCAGGATGTACACGTTCCGCATCAGGACCGTCGGAAACCGCACCGTCTCGCCCCCGACCAGCTCGGCGCCCTCGGGCATCGCGGCCATCTTCAGGTGCGAATCGTTCAGCCGGTCCCGGAAATGCCGCTCGAGGATGCCGACGAGCAGCGGATGGCGCACCACTTTGACGTCCATCGCGCGCGCCACGCCCTCGATGGTCACGTCGTCGTGGGTCGGCCCGACGCCGCCAGACGTGAACACGACGTCGTGGTCCCGACTGAACGCGGCGACTTCGCGGGCGATCACCTCGATCTCGTCGGGAACAACCGCGATGCGGCGCACGTCGACGCCGAGCGCGCGGAGCTCGCGGCACAGATACGCGGCGTTGGCGTCGGCGATCTTACCGGAGAGGATCTCGTTGCCGACGAGGATGATTCCCGCGGTCTTCGGCATGGCCCCCAGGCGATTCTACGATGCTAGAATACGGTCGTCCACGGGAAGGAGATACGATGATCCAACTGAGCGGCTGGGCGCTCGCGCTCGGCGCGTCATCAGGGTTCGGTGAGGCCACGAGCCTGGCGCTGGCGCGCGCCGGACTGAACATCTTCGGCGTCCACCTCGATCGCAAGGCGACGCTGGGCAACGTCGAGCGGATCGTGAGCGAGATCAAGGCGCTCGGCCACGAGGCCGTGTTCTTCAACGTGAACGCCGCCGACCCCGACAAGCGCGCGGAAATCGTGAGCCAGATGGAGCGCGTGCTCGAGGAACGCGGCGAAGTGGGGACCGTGCGCGTCCTCCTCCACTCGCTCGCGTTCGGGACGCTCAAGCTCTACGTCGCCGACCCGATGAAGGAGGTCGTCACCCCGGCCCAGATGGACATGACGCTCGACGTCATGGCGCACAGCCTTGTCTACTGGGTCCAGGAGGTCGTCGGGCGTGGACTCATGACCCGCGGCGGGCGCATCTACGCGATGACGTCGGCCGGGGGTTCGCGCGTGCTGCCCTTCTACGGCCCGGTGTCGGCGGCGAAGGCGGCGCTCGAGTCGCACGTCCGGCAGCTCGCCGCCGAGCTCGCCCCGCAGGGGATCACCGCGAACGCGGTCCGCGCCGGCGTGACCGACACGCCCGCGCTGCAGAAGATTCCGCGCCATGAGGCGATCATCGCCGAGGCCCGGCGCCGCAACCCGAGCGGACGGATGACGACGACCGATGACGTTGCGCGCGCCATCGTGGTCCTGGCCCACCCCGACACGTACTGGATCACGGGCAACGTGATCGGTGTCGACGGCGGCGAAGATATCGTCGGGTGACCTACACGCAGGGCGTGGTCCTCGGCCTCGTCCAGGGCCTGACCGAGTTTTTGCCCGTCTCGTCCTCCGGTCATCTGATCCTCGTGCCGTACCTCTTCGGCTGGCCCGATCAGGGCCTCGCCTTCGATGCGGTCATGCACCTCGGCACGCTGGCAGCGCTCCTGGCGTACTTCCGGCGCGAGCTCCTGGGGATGGCCTCGGGGGCGGTTCCGCGTCGGCTCGCCGCGATGCTCGGCGTCGCCACGATCCCGGGCGCCGTGGCCGGCATCCTCTTCGGGAAACTCATCGAGACGGAGCTTCGGTGGCCGATCGTCATCGCGATCTCCACCGGCGGATGGGCGATCGTCATGTGGATCGCCGATCGCCGCGCCGCGGCCGCGCCAGCGGCGCCCGGCGATCCGCTGGAGCGCGTCTCCTGGGGCCAGGGGCTCGCGGTCGGGTGCGCTCAGGCCCTCGCGCTGATCCCGGGCACGTCCCGCTCGGGCATCACGATCACCACCGCGCTCCTGGGCGGCGTCGACCGCGCCACGGCGGCGCGCTTCTCCTTCCTGCTCGGCATCCCGATCACCGCCGGCGCCGGCATGGTGAAGGCGCTTCATCTGGGAAAGACCGGCCTGCCCGCGGAAGAGCTCGGGCCGCTGGCGGTCGCGCTGGGCGTCGCGTTCGTGAGCGGATGGTTCGCGGTGTGGCTCCTGGTGCGCTATCTCAAGACCCGCTCGCTTCGACCGTTCGTCGTCTACCGACTGCTCCTCGCCGGGAGCATTTTCGCCCTCGTGTTGTGGGCCTGAGGCGACCGAGCTTTCCCCGGGATAGCCCGACGGTGTGGCCTTCCGGAGTCAAACCCAGATGAGGTCGAAGAGCCGGCACGTGTTCGTCGAGAGCTGGAACATCGTCTCATCGACCGGCAGCCGCTTGAGCTTCGCCACCTCTTCGGCCACCCGGCTGGCGAGCCAAGGACCGGACTCGATGCCCTCGAACTCGCCTCCATACTTCCACGGCCCGTCGCTCTCGACCAGCAGGGCGTCGAGCGGCGCCCCCGCGACCATCTCGCGGTCGCGTTCGCGATAGACGACGTCGGGAGTGACCGAGACAAAGTAGCCCGCATCGACGATCGCGTGGGTCACCTCGACAGGCGCCTTGTGCCAGTGGAAGACGGCCCGCTCGGTGCGGTGGCGCTTCAGCGCCTGGAGGGCATCGGCGGCGGCGCCGTGAGGCGCGTGCAAGGCCACCGGCAGATCCCACCGCGAGGCGAGACCGAGCAGTCGGTCGAGCCGCTCGCGGCCCCGCGCCATGATCGCGGCCGCGTCCGGCGCGCCCTCCAGCGAATACCAGGGTAGACCGATCTCTCCGACACCCACGATCCGCGAGTGGTGGGCGGCGACCTGCGCCTCGACGCGATCGAGGTCTTCGTCCGTGAGACGGGTCCAGTCGGGATGAAAGCCCAGGCACGCCCAGATCGATTTCGGGGCCGCCGCCGCCGCCGCGAGCGTCTTCGCGTTCGTCTCGGCATCGCACCCGACGGCGACGGCTCCCCACACGTCGTGCGTCAACGACAGCCGGAGCGTCTCCTGCAGATCAGCGAACGCCCGGTCGTGCAGGTGACAGTGGCTGTCGATGACCATCGCGTCCTCTCTCAGGTTCCCGCCACCACCATGCGGCCGATTCTCACCGTGGGCGCCACGGTCCGGTCGCGCAGGACCAGATCGTCGCCGACGCCGTCGATCGCCGCCAGCATCTCCAGGAGGTTGCCGGCCACCGTCACTTCCTCCACTGGATACGCCAGCTCGCCGTTCTCGATCCACAACCCCACGGCGCCGCGAGAGTAATCGCCCGTCACGCCGTTCACTCCGAATCCAATCAGCTCGGTCACGTAGAACCCGTTCTGGACCGATCCGATGAGTTCCTTCGGCGACGTTTTGCCCGGCAGCAGCATGAGGTTGCTCGTCGAGACCGACACACCGCTGCCGTCCCGGCCGGCGTGATGCGTGGACTGGAGCCCGAGCTTCCGCGCGCTGTAGGTGTCGAGCAGGTAGGACTCGAGCACGCCCTCCCGCACCAGCACAGCCCGGCCGGTCGCCAGCCCCTCGCCGTCGAACGGCCGCGAACCGAGCGCCGCCGGGATCAGCGCGTCGTCCACGATCGTCACGGCCGGCGCCGCGATCTTCGTGCCGAGCCGGTCCAGCAGGAACGAGGCGCGCCGATAGAGGCTCGGGCCGCTCGCCGCCGACGCGATGGAGCGCACGAGGCTGGCTGCGGTGTCCGGGTCGAACACCACGGGCACCTCGACCGTCTTCATCTTCCGGGCGCCCAGCCGCCGGAGCGCGCGGGTGGCCGCGATCCGCCCAACCGCGGCCGGGTCCTCGAGCCGGGCACGCTTGCGCGCCGCCGAGTACCAGTAGTCTCGCTGCATCTCGCCGTTCCGGGACGCGATCGGCGCCACGCTGATCCCGAAGCTCGTCGTCGCGTAGCCCCGGGCGAAGCCGTGTGAGGTCGCGTACGCGTAGTGCGCCCGGCGATCGGAGTACTCGGCACCCTCCGAGTTCGTGATGCGCGGGTCGCTCTCGAGCGCCGCGGCCTCCGCTCGGCGAGCGATCTCGATCTTCTCCTCCGGGGAGAGATCATCGCTACTGTCCTCGAGGTCGAGGTCCGGTACGCGCTCGATCAACGCCGAGGGCTCCGGCAGCCCGGCGTGCGGGTCCTCCGCCGTGATCCTCGCCAGCGCCGTCGCCTCGTCGACGACACGTTCGAGGGAGTCGCGCGAGAGATCTGAGGTCGACGCGGCGGCCGACGCCCGGCCGGCGAAGACGCGGAGGGCGAGGCGCTGCTCCCGTGAGTGGCTGAGGGTCTCGATCTCGCCCATCCGCACCGATGCGCCGAAGCGACTTTCCTCGACGAGGTAGCCGTCGGCGACTGTGGCGCCGCGCTGCGCGGCGCGCTTGAGCACCGAGACGAGAAGGTCAATATTCATTGTAGCGATGTCCGTGAGCCCGGCTCCGACCGAGGGTGGCCTGAGTCAGGCGCGACCCGGCTCCGCATCGCCCGCTCCGACACGCCCGATCTCACCCGTACCCGAGAGGGGCGACCCGGCTTCATACGGCCGTTCCGCCGACCGTGATGCCGTCGATGCGGATCGTCGGGAGCCCGACGCCCACCGGCACGGACTGGCCGTCCTTGCCGCACGTCCCAACACCCTCGTCGAGCTGCAGGTCGCGACCGACACGCGAGATGCGCGTGAGGGCCTCGGGGCCGTTCCCGATCAGCGTCGCCCCTTTGACCGGCGCTGTGACGCGTCCGTCCTCGACCAGGTACGCCTCGCTCGCCGAGAAGACGAACTTCCCGTTCGTGATGTCCACCTGGCCGCCGCCGAAGGTCACCGCGTAGAGGCCGCGCTTCACCGATTTCACAATTTCCTCGGGGTCATCCTCCCCGGCCAGCATGAACGTGTTGGTCATCCGCGGCATCGGCGGATAGGCGTAGGACTCGCGGCGCCCGTTGCCGGTCGGCTTCATGCCCATGAGCCGCGCGTTCAGCCGGTCCTGCATGTAGCCGGTCAGGACCCCGTTCTCGATGAGGACAGTCCGGCCGGTTGGCGTACCCTCGTCGTCGACGTTGAGCGAGCCACGGCGATTCGGGATCGTCCCGTCGTCGACCACCGTCACGAGCTCGGATGCGACCTTCTGCCCCATGCGCCCCGCGAAAGCTGATGTGCCCTTGCGGTTGAAGTCGCCCTCGAGCCCGTGCCCGATCGCCTCGTGCAGGAGGATGCCCGGCCAGCCCGGCCCGAGCACGACCGTCATCGCTCCCGCGGGTGCGTCCACCGCGCCGAGCTTGAGGGCCGCCAGGCGCGCGGCCTCCGCGGCGAACCGGCGCCATCGGCCAGCCTCCAGGAAGAAGTCGAAGGTCACGCGCCCACCGCCGCCGTACGAGCCGATCTCGCGCTTGCCGCCTTCCTCCGCGATCGCGGTGACGTTCAGCCGGGTGAGCGGGCGGATGTCGCCGACCGTCCAGCCCGACGCGGTCGCGATCAGCATGATGACCTCTTCGCTCGAGATCGACGCGATGACCTGCTTGACGCGCGCGTCGGTCGCGCGGGTTTCCGCGTCGATCCGCCTGAGGAGGTCGAGCTTGCGCGCGAGGTCGGTGACGATGGGCGGCTCGGCCAGGGTGTAGAGATCGTGAGGCCGCCCGCGAGTCGGCAGCGCCAGCGCGCCTGATCCACCGCTCCGGTCCGCGATCGCGCGCGCCTGACGCGCGGCCTCGTCGAGGTTCTGGATCGAGATCTCGTCGGTGTGGGCGTAGCCGGTGCGAGTGCCGGCCTGGGCCCGCACCCCCGCCCCCTGGCTCACGTGGCGGGAGGCCTTTTTGACTGTTCCTTCCTCGAGTACCAGCTCTTCGTTAATACGGTACTCGAGGTAGATATCGGCGTCATCGACCTTGCCGATGAGATTTCCGCCGAGGACGCGGTCCATGAGCCCTGAGGTGATGTTGAAGCGGTCAGAGAAGAAGCTTTCAGGACGCGTGCGCGCAAGCTCTGTCATAGTTGTTCGGCCTCCAGGCTCGTCGGAGGCCCAATCCTATCGTGCGCCCCGCCGCGCCCCAAAACTTTTTGGGTTCGGTCGCCCTTACAGATTCATTGTACCTGCCTGGTGAAGGCTGGCCTGGCGGCTGAAAGCTAACCAGTCGTCTGAAAGGCTTGAATAATCTCGTGGATGCGCCTGACACCGTGCGCGAGCGAGGGGCCGGGGGACAGGATGTCGGCGCCGTCAATCTCGTGGATTTGCCGGGTCTTCACCGCCGCGATCCGCTCCCAGCCGGGCCGGCGCGCGATCAGCGCCGGATCGACTGGCTTGCCGCACCACGAGACGAGGATGATCTGAGGATCGCGCTCGACGACGGTGTGGGGTGCGACGACACGGCCCTGGGCTGCGTGCTGGTCGCGCAACTCGGCGAAGACGTCGCGGCCGCCCGCGATCTCGATGATCTCCGACACCCAGCGGATACCGGCGATGAGCGGGTCCATCCACTCCTCGAAGTAGACGCGCGGGCGGTCCGGCCACACCGCCGAGTATTCGCGGATCTGTCGGACTTCGTCTCGCAGGTCGGCGATGAGCTCGCGCGCCTGGCGTTCAGAGCCCAGCGCGCCGCCGATGAGGAGGATCGCGCCGAGGACGTCGTCGAACGAGCGCTGATTCGTACAGAGCACGGTCACCCCGGCGCCGATCAGGTCGTGGACGATGTCCCGCTGGAGATCGGAGAACGCCAGGACCAGGTCGGGCTCGAGCGCCAGAATCCGGTCGAGCTTGAAGGTGGTGAATCCGCCGACGCGCGCCTTCTCCCGTACCGCTTCCGGCCGCCGCGCCGTGCCGGGGACGCCGACGACACGGTCGCCGGCGCCGAGCAGAAACGCGATCTCGGCCGTCTCGGCCGTCAGGCAGACGATGCGGCGTGGGAACTCGACCGCGCTCTCGCCGTACACGCCCGGACCTGTCTGGAGCCTACCCCTCGTAGGTCTCGCGCCGAGCAAGTCCGCGCTGGGCCGCGAGGTAGCTCGCGCGCGTCATCGGCGGCCTGGCCTTGGCCAGCACCTCGCGGGCAGCGGCCGCGCCGTCCCAGAGCATGTCGATCACCATCGCGGCGAGCGCCTTCGCGGGGCCGAGGTACGCGAGCGGCTTGTCGACGATCTCGAAGTCGGCCCCGTGGCCGGTGCCGCGAGCGCCTCCGATGTAGGGATGCAGTATCGGCATCACCTGGGAGAGGTCTCCCATGTCGGTCGAGCCCGTCCGGTGGCCGATCTGCCGGTAGTGCTCCTCACCGAGGAGGCCGCTAACAATGTCCCGGAAGTAGCGTGTCATGATCGGATCGCAGGTCATCGGCATGTAGCCCGGGAGCGTCTCGATCTCGACCTTGGCGCCGAGCGCCAGGGCGCCCGCGCGGAGCGCGCGATCGACCTTGCGATTGGCGTCGAGGATCGCGTCCATCGTGCGGCCGCGAACGTACGTTTCGATCCTCACCTCGCCCGGAATGACATTCACCTGAGAGCCGCCGTGGGTGATGATCGGATGGACCCGGATCGTATCTTCGTCGCGGAACGTCTCGCGGATCGCGTTGATCGCCATCAGGCCGATCTGGGCGGCGTACAGGGCATTGATCCCCATGTGCGGGGCGCCGCCGGCGTGCGCCGCGCGGCCGACGTAGCGCACCGTCTTCACGATGCAGCCGTTGTTCGAGGCGGGCACGCCCGCCTTGCCGTCCTCGGTGCGCGGCGTCGTGTGGATCATCATCGCGAGGTCGACGTCGTCGAAATGTCCGAGCCGCAGGAGCTCGGGCTTACCGCCCAGGAACTCGAGCCTCCCCGCCCGCGCCTGCGCGACGCGCCATTCGATATCGCCGTACTCCTCGGCCGGAACCGAGAAGAACGCGACGCGGCCGGCGAGCCGGTCGAGCGCCTTGGCGTCCAGGAGTCCGATCGCCGCGCCGAGCATGCCGGCGATCTGGGCGTTGTGGCCGCACGCGTGCGCAGCCCCGGTCGTGGGATCGCCCTCGGGATGGCCGGCGACGACCAGCGCGTCGAGCTCGCCGAGCACGGCGAACGTCGGCCCGTCACCCGCGCGGCCGCTCGCGTCGGCCCGCACGCCGGTCAGGGCGAGGCCCGCCCGGGGAACCAACCCGAGCTTCTTGAAGGTCTCTTCCACGAGGCGGGCGGTCTTGACCTCCTTGAACCCGAGCTCGGGGTGGCGCCGGATCTGCTCGCCGAGCCCGATGATCTCCTCGCCGCGCTGATCGATCGCCTGATAGACCCGGTGCTTCAGCTCGTCCTTTGTCATGCCAATCCTCTCCGTGGCGCACGCCTTTATGGAAGCCGCCCGACATTCTACTGCCGGTCGCCG
>JAHFDK010000110.1 GCA_023249095.1 Candidatus Rokuibacteriota bacterium
ACGTCGAGAAGGTCGGTGACGACGGGTTCAAGAAGCACCCGGTCGGCGCCGGGCCGTACAGGCTGGTCAGCCACCAGCCGGGCGTCGAGATCGTCCTCGAGGCGCACGAGAAGTACTGGCGGAAGACGCCGTCGGTCAAGCGCCTGGTGATGAAGATGGTGCCGGAGGAATCCACCCGCCTGGCGATGCTGAAAAACGGCGAAGTGGACATCGCCTATTTGATCTCGGGACCGCTCGCCGAAGAGGCTCGCCGCACGCCGAACCTGCGTCTGATCGCGTCGGGCGGGCAGTGGGTCACGTCGATCTGCATGATGGACCAGTGGGACGCGAAATCCCCCTGGCACGACGTGCGCGTGCGGCTCGCCGCCAGCCACGCCATCGACCGCAAGGCCATCACCGACAGCGAATCGCTCGGCGCCTCGAAACCGATCGGCTCGATCGTCCCCGGGGTGCTCGAGTTCGCCCTGCTGACCGAGCCGCACGCCTACAACGCCGCGAAGGCCCGCCAGCTTCTCAAGGAGGCCGGCTACGCGAACGGCTTCGACGCTGGTGAAATGGTCGGCACGGTGCAGTTCGCGACCGCCGCCGAGGCGGTGCTCAACTATCTCGGGCAGGTGGGTATCCGGGCGCGCTTCCGCACCATGGAGCGCGCGGCGTACCTGACGGCGCAGCGGGAGAAGAAGCTGAAGAACCTCGTGTTCTGCGGTGCCGGCGGCTACGGCAACGCCGCGACGCGGGTCGAGAACTACCTGGTGTCGGGCGGGACCTTCGCCGCCGGCGGCTACCCCGACATCGACGATCTCTTCCAGCAGCAGGCGCGCGAGTTGGACCGCGGCAAACGCCAGGCGCTGCTTCACCGGATCCAGCAGCTCGCCAACGAGCGCGTGGTGTACATCCCGCTCTACGCGCTCAGCTTCCACAACGGCGTGGGGCCGCGCGTCGCCGAGTCGAGCCTCGGCCGCATCCCGCTGCACTACTACACCGCGCCCTTCGAAGACCTCCGACTCAGAACCAACTGAGCCGGCGGCGGAGACGGAGGCGACGGAGGTGACGGGGGCGGCGGACGTGGCCGCCAGGGGTCGCCCGGACCACGCGGCACGCGTGCGCTGCTCCACGGTGGCTGGGCTCCATCCGGGCGCGCGGCGCCCCGACGCCACGTGCCGGGAACGGGTCCTTGGCGACCCCTGGCGGCCCCGTCCGCCGCCCCCGCCACCATGCTCGGCGGCGCTTAGGTCGACTTCATGGAATCGCGGGACTAGCGCGCCGCGGCGAGCGGCGGGGAATCGGCTCTGGCGTAGCTGACCGTGAGGATCTCCCAGAGATGACCGTCGCCGTCCTGCCAGTAGACGTTCTTGCCGCCGAGGCGTCTGTTGATCTGCATGTCGTCCTCGCCGCGGGGCCGGCTGCGGTACTTGATCCCGGCCCCCTGGAGGCGGGCGAAGATCGCGTCGAAGTCGGCGTCGTTGACGCGGAAGCAGAGGTGATAGCGCTCGAACTGCTCGCGATCGGCGAAGTCCACGGTCAGGGCGTCGTTGACATAGACGGGCGTGAACTCGCCCCGTGACTCCTCCCAGGGAACGCCCAGAAGGTCGGCCAGGAACCTCGCCGACTCGCGCCGATGACGCGAGGGAATGATGACGTGGTCGAGCATGATGGCCATCGCACACCTCCTACGATGTTGGGCCCTTACTGCTTCTTCAAGCGCATGTCTTCCCAGGGGGAGGTGAAGTAGAGCTGCGCACTCAAGCCGACCCCGGCCTCCTCGACCCGCGGGCCGATCCCGTGCAGCGTGGCCGGCTCGAAGATCCCCCCGTACATGACGCGCTCGTGCATCAACCGCTGGATCTGATGCAGCAGTGCCTCACGCTTCTTGCGGTCGCGCTCCTGCGCCTGCTGCCGGTACAGCTCGTCGATGTCCGGATACCCGCCGGTCGCGTAGGGCGCGGTGCTGATGACGAAGTTCTCGATTCGCGAGGCCGCGTTGCCCGGCGCCGCCGTGACGGTCACGAACACGCCCTGCCGGGTTTTCGTTCGCCACGCCTCCATGAAGGTTGCCCGCTCCATGGCGCGCACGCGACTGCGGATGCCGACCGCGGCCAGGTAGTTCGCCACGCTCTCCCCCATCGTAGTGAACGGAGGCAGCGGCGTGATCTCGCCTGCATCGAAGCCGTTGGGGTATCCGGCGTCGGAAAGGAGGCGCTTGGCGTGCGTGGGGTCGTAGGGATGCGGCTCGACGCGCAGGGCGAACTCCATGACACTCGGGATGATCGATCCGGTCAGGCGCGAGAAGCCCAGGCGCTCGGCCTCGTTGAGGGCCTGCTTGTCGACCGACATGGTCGCCGCCAGTCGGACCCGGCGGTCGTTCCACGGAGACTTGGGATTCCACTGCTCGGGGAAGTCGAGCCACCAGGCCGCCGGCGGAATCACCTTGGCGAGGCGCAGCTTCGGGTCCGCCTTGATCGTCGCCGCTTCGACCCCAACCATCAGATAGCCAATGTCCGCCTCGCCGGTCTTCAGCATGGCCAGACGCGTCGTGCGATCGGGCACGCCCTTGAAGACGACCGTCTTGATCGACGGCTTCTTGCGCCAGTACTGCTCGTTGGCCTCGAGCACGAGCTCGACGCCGGGGCTCTGGCGGACGAACCGATAGGGCCCGAGCCCCACGGGCTGCCGCCTGAAGCCCTCCTCGCCGACCTTCTCGATGTACTTCTTCGGCACGATCCAGGCCGCACCGGTGGCCGGGGTGGCGTAGAACAGCAAAAAGTCCGGCCACGGCTTGTCCAGCACGAACCGCACCCGAAGCGGATCGAGGACGTCGACCGACTTCACCCGGTCGTGCAGCAGCTTGGCGGCGGCGCCCTTATAGCGATGGAAGCTGAACTTCACGTCGTCTGCGGTGAAGGGATCGCCGTTGTGGAACTTGAGACCCTGGCGCAGCTTGAACTCGTACACGAGCCCATCCGGGCTCTCCTTCCACGACTCCGCCAGACACGGCGCCATGTCGTTGCCCGGGAGGGGCTTCATCAGCGCGTCGTGCATCGCATAGAGGAACACGAACGGCTGCCGATCCCCGGCGTCTCGGCCGGATCGAGGAACGTGGGCGCGATGGACGCGTCGAATGCGACCGTGAGCTGTCCGTCGGGCTGAGCCTGCGCACCGACTGCGCCGCACCACGTCGCCACGACGACGATGGAAACGAGGAGGATCCTCCGCAAGAGCCTACCCATGTCGCCCCCCCCTCATTCCGTCAACTCTCTGCATCAACCGCGAGTCGCCGCTCCCAGCGCACACCGCACTCGGGACATCTCATTCCCGCCACGCCCCACCGCACGCCGTCGACGGTTTTCTCCACGATGTCGCCCGTCAGACCTCCGCACTCTCGATGCTCCGCGAAGTAAACCTCCAAGCCCTGAACCAGGTCGGCGATGACCGCGGCGCGATGCCCCGTAGCGTGCGACACATGGAGCCTCTCGTGGTCAGGGCGCCTGCCGTTCCTCGACGGGCGGGCGGGTGCCGGCCGGGAAGTTGATGATGTCGCCCTGAGGGGTTCGGCCGGTGAGCGGCGGCGTGAACACCTCGTGGTCGGAGAGCCGGCGCTCCCAGTGCCCGGGCACCAGCACCGGAGATTCGGCGCCGGGGATTTGAACGTAACGATCGGGCACCCACATCATGTCGGGCGGGCGGACGGTCGGCGGCGGCGTCTGGGGCACTGTTCGTGTCGTCGAGTCCCGTAGATGGTCGAAGATGGCACCCCCAGGCGTCGTCCCGCCTGGCGGCGATTTCATCTGGCCGAGCGCCTGGAGCGCGCTGACGCTCAGGATGAGGACCGCGCCGAGAAACGACGTTCGCCACCGCATGCCGCTATTCTCCCACTCGCGGCGACGGCGTGCATCTCGAGTCAGAGCGCCTTGAGCATCGTGTCGGCGTCGCTGACCTCGAACTTGCCGGGCGCCTCGACGTTGAGGGCCTTGACGACGCCGTGGTCCACCAGCATCGAATAGCGCTGCGAGCGCACGCCCATGCCGCGCGCGACAGATCCAGCTCGAGGCCGAGCACCTTGGTGAAGGTGGCGCTCCCGTCTGCCATCATCCGCACCTTGCCGCCGGCTTTCTGGTCCCCGCCCCAGGCTCCCCCTTCCTCCTTGAAATGTCGCGGGTTGATCGCTTGGTCATCCTGACCGTGCCGGCCAGTATCCAATGCGTCAAGCGCAAACGCCAGCGGTCGCCGTGAGCGCCGCGGCGCATCGTCGACAGCTTCGGCGGCCGGCGCGTGCTGCGCTGCGTCGGCGATTCGCGACGGTTCAGCATCGATCCACGTCTGCGGCGCTAGGCTCCTCGGCGCCAGGTTCGCGCATCGAGCCAGGCCGGTAGCCACCAGTTCCAGCGGCCCATCAACCGCATCGTCGCCGGCACCAGCAGGGTGCGGACGATGGTCGCGTCGACCACGACAGCGATGCCGATCCCGACGCCGACGGCCTGGATGATGACCGACCGCGCCAGCCCGAAGCCGAAGAACACGGTCGCCATGATCGCGGCCGCGCCGGTGATCAAGCGCCCGGTGCGCTCCAGACCCACCGCCACCGCCCGGGCGTTGTCGCCGCTCCGCTCGTACTCTTCCCGCACGCGGCTCAGCAGCAGGACCTCGTAGTCCATCGACAGGCCGAAGACGAGACAGAACATGATGAGGGGCGTGGCCGTCTGGATCGGTCCCGGGGTGAAGTCGAGCAGCGCGGCCAGGTGGCCGTCCTGGAAGATCCACACGAGTGCGCCGTAGGAGGCGGTGATCGAGAGCAGGTTCATCACAATGGCCTTCAGCGGGAGCAGGACGGAGTCGAGGAGCAGGAACAGCACGACATAGGTGATGACCACGACCAGGCCGATCGCCAGCGGGGCACGGCGGCCCACCAGGCCGATGAAGTCCAGATCGAACGCGGTCTGCCCGGTGACCAGCACCTCGCCGTCGAAGGGCGGGTGCGCGCGCCGGATCTCCCGCACGAGCGCGCGCGCCTCGTCGCCGGACGGGCGCAGGCCCGTGCTGACGACCAGGATGGTGACGTGTTCGCCCACCGTGTGCCGAAGCGCGGTCTCGAGCTCGGGCGGTCGTGCCGCGCGCGGGAGCGCGGCGATCTGCTGGTACATCGCGAGGTCGAGCGAGGCGTGCAGGTCGACGAAGCTCTCGACGCGTTGGACGTGCGGTCGCCCGGCCAGCCAGCGACTGAGCCCGTGAGTCTGCGCGACGCGCGCCGGCTCCAGCGGAGATCCGCGGCCGGCGTCGAGCACGACCACGATGCGGTTGACGTCGCTTCCCGGAAACTCCCGGCGGAGAAGCTCGTCGCCGCGGCGCGACTCCACCGCCGGGGGAAGCGAGGTGGCGTCGCCGGAGCCGACGCGCAAGTGCAGGAAGGGCAGCCCGAAGAGGAGCAGAATCCCGACGACCGGCACGAAGACGTGCCAGGGATGGGCCATCACCGCCGCGGCCAGGCGATTCCAGAAACCGCCCGGGCCGGCGTCGGAGCGCTCGGGGTGCAGGAACGGCACGCGCAAGGCGTTCACGCGCGGGCCCAGGACGGCGAGGAGCGCGGGCAGCGTGGCGAGGCCATGGACGACGGCGAGCGCGACCACGAGCGTTCCCGCCCAACCCATGGAGCCGAGGTTGCCCAGGCCCAGAAAGAGCATACCGAGCAGGCCGATCGCCACCGTGAGACCGGAGAACAGGATGGCGCGCCCCGCCGTGGCGACGGTGCGAGCCAGCGCCTCCGGGGTCGAGCCCTCGCGTATCTCCTCGCGGAAGCGGCTCACGACGAAGAGCGAGTAGTCGATTGCCACCCCGAGACCGATCATGCTGACGATGTTCGGCGCGTAGATCGAAACCGAGACGAAGCGGGCGAGCAGGAGCGTGCCCGCCAAGGCGCCCGCCATCGCGAGCCCGCCGACGACCAGCGGCAGCGCCGCGGCGACGAGCGAGCCGAAGACGAGCACGAGCAGCAGCGCCACGACCGGCAGGATCAACACCTCCACCCGGCCGAGGTCCTGCCGAGCTACCTCGGTGAAGTCGTGGTTCAGAGCGACGTTGCCGACGGACACGACCTCGAGGGTCTCGGAGCGCACCAGCGCGCGGAGGGACGGGTAGAGATCGGGTGGGAGTGCGGAGAACTCGAAGGACGCGAAGCCCGCCGCCACCCCGTGCAGCTCCACCGTCACGAGCGTGCGCCGCCCGTCTCGCGAGACGAGCGGGACCGCCTCGGCGCGCCCGGAGCCGGGGGGCCCGTCGTACGCGGTGTGAACGCGCGCCACCCTCGGATCGCTTCGCAGTGGTGCCAGGGCGCGCTCGACCTCGGCCCGGAAAGCCGGGGCGCGCGCGGACAGCGTCGGGCTGCTGAAGATCAGGCTGAACGATGGAGGCTGGCCCGGGAGTTCCCTTCCGATCAGTCGCCGTGCGCGCCCCGACTCCGTCTCGGCAGGAATATCGGGGGGATCGAGCCGGCCTCCCGCGTGAATCATCCACAGAAATGCGCCCAGCGAGAGGGCCGAGAGCGTCAGCACGTGCCACCGAGCGCCGTGCACGAACCGGCCCCATCGTGCGAGCAAGGTGCCGCTCGTCGCGACTTGCGATCGTCGGGGCGTGCTCACCGCGCGGCCGACCAGTCCCGGACTGCCGGCGCCACCTCTCCGGCCACTCGCTTGAGGTGAGCGATATCCAGCGTCGGCACCCCCAGCATGAGGTGCGTGATGCCCGCGTCCACGTGCTCGGCGAGCCTCGCGGCGACCTCGCGCGGCGGCCCGAAGATCGCGTGCTGATCGACGTCGAAGCGCGGGCCATAGTAACCGTGCAGGAACGCGTGCAGCGCGTCCCGTGCCCCCTCGCGGTCTTCGTCGACGGCGACGTAGACGAGACGCCCGGCCACCAGCGCGTCCGGGTCCCGGCCGGCGGCGCGCGCCGCGTCCTTCACGATGCGCCACGCGCGGGGGAAATCCCTCACGGTGCCGAACGGTCCCATGATCCAGCCGTCGGCGAGCTCTCCGGCGCGGCGCAGCGCTCCCTCGGCGTGCCCGCCGACGTAGAGCGGTATCGGGGCGGCCGGGCGGACTATCGCGTTCTCCAGGCGGAAGAACTCGCCCTGCAGGTCCACCGGCTGTCCGGCCAGCAATCGGCGCAGCACCGTCACACTCTCCCGGAACAGTGACACGCGACGCTTCATCGGCACGCCGAGGCCCAGATACTCTTCGGGGCGACCCCCGAGGGAGACGCCCAGCGCCAGCTGTCCACCGGAGAGATGGTGGAGCGTCGACACCTGGCGGGCTACGACGGCGGCGTTGCGCAGGGTCAGGACGAGGACCGCGGTGCCGAGCTGGATGCGGCGCGTGCACGCCGCAGCCCACCCGAGGAGGATCAGGGGGTCGAGCATGTTCGCCGCGTGAAAGACACGATCCTCGGTCCAGACCGCGTCGAGACCGAGCGCCTCCACGTGTCGGAAGAACTCCGCGTAGGCCTCGCCCGAGCCCAGCGGGGCGACCGCCGAAGTCGGCACGTGGATGCCGACGGACACGAGCTTCGTCACGATGGCCGCGCGAGCTCTCGGGCCCGGATCGGCACCGCGATGATTTCCGGGCCTCCAGGGCCGAGGGCGTCGGCCACCGCGTTGGCGATCGCGGCCGGGCCGGGCACCGCTGACCCTTCGCCGGTGCCCTTGAGCCCGAGGGGATTGAGCGGCGAGGGCGAGTCGCTGCTCGCGACCCCGATCGCCGGGACGCTGTCGGCCCGCGGGAGCGCATAGTCCATCAGGGAGCCGGTGAGGACCTGACCGCTCGCGTCGTAGACAATTTCCTCCCCGAGCGCCGCGCCGATCCCCTGGACGGCACCGCCTTGTGTCTGTCCCTCGACGATGAGTGGGTTGATCTCGTGGCCGGCGTCGTGGACGGCGTGGTAGGCGAGCACCCTCACGGCGCCCGTCTCGCCATCGACCTCGACGGTCGCGACGTGGACACCGGAGGCCCACGTGACGCTCGTCGGGCTCACGTAACGCGTGGCGGCGAGACCGGGCTCGCCGAGTGCGCGAACGACGTCCGGGCGCTGGGCCAGCGTCGCGAGCTCCGCCAGGCCGAGCCCGCGGTCCGGGGCCCCTTTGACATGAGCTCGTCCCTCGGCCAAGACGATGTCGTGGGGGTCGCACTCGAGGGCGCGGGCCGCGACGCTCCGGGCCTTGTCGCGCACTGCCTCGGCTGCCAGCGCCACGGCGTTGCCGACGATGACCGCGACGCGGCTCGCGTAAGTGCCGGCGCTCGTCGGGAAGCGGCCCGTGTCGCCGCCGATGACGGCGACACAGTCGAGAGAAACGTCGAGGCGCTCGGCGCACACCTGGGCGAGCGTCGTCTCGTGTCCCTGCCCCTGGCACGGAGCGCCCACGGTGACGCGCACGCGCCCGTCACTCTCGACGCCGACGCAGGCACCTTCGTGGGGGCCGATGCCGGTGGCCTCGTTGTAGGTGGCGATCCCGATGCCGAGCAGCCGCCCCTGGCGTCGCGCCGCGGCCTGCCGAGCGCGAAACGTCGCATAACCGGCGCCCTCGAGCGCCTTTGCCAGCAGCGCCGGATAGTCGCCCGAGTCGTGCACCATCGGCATCCCATCGCGATAGAGGAGGCCACGATCGTACGGAATCTCGGCGGCGGCGATGAGATTGCGACGGCGGAGGTCGGCGGGATCGAGGCCGAGCTCCCGCGCCGCGATGTCCATCAACCGCTCGGCGACGAAGGTTGCTTGCGGGCGCCCGGCGCCGCGGTAAGGAGCGCTCGGCACCTTGTGGGTGACGACGACGCGGCCCCGGCACCGGAACGCCGGGACGCGATAGAGGCCGACCAGATGCGCCGCGGTGACGCCGGCCACGACGGCCCCGCGTGGGAGGTAGGCGCCAGCGTCGATCAGGAAGTCGTCGGCGAGACCCAGAATGGTGCCGTCGCCGGCGAGGGCGAGCGTCGCGGTGTGAAGCTGATCGCCCGCGTGCGTCGTGCTGAGGAAGCTTCCGGACCGCGTGTCGTTCCAGCAGACTGGGCGGCCGAGGCGGCGCGCCAGCGTCGCAACGATCAGCTCCTCCGGGTACACGGGCCCCTTCGCACCAAAGCCACCGCCGACGTCGGGCGCGGTCACCCGCACGGCGTCGGGCGCGAGCCCCAGGGCCTCTGCGATGCGCTGCCGCACGCCGTACGGCATCTGGGTGCTCGACCAGACGTGCAGACCGGCGGTCGGCGCGTCCCAGCGCGCGGCGACGGCCCGGGGCTCGAGCGGCAGCGCGGTGAGGCGGCCGCAGCGCACACGCCGGGTCACGACGAGCGCAGCCTGCCGGAGCGCCGCTTCGAGGTCTCCCATCTCGAGCGTGACGGTTGCGGCCACGTTCGTACCCCAGTCGGCGTGGACCAGCGGCGCGCCGGGCTCGACCGCCCCCTCGGGATCGACGGCGGCCGGCAATGGCGCGTACTCCACGCTGACCACCGCTGCGCCGTCCGCGGCCACGTACGGATCGGCGGCGACGACGACGGCGACGGCTTCACCCACAAACCGGACGGCGCCGTCGGCGAGCGCTGACTGGCGATACGGCTTCACGGCGACGCCCGGGACGACGGGCGGCGGCAGGGCTCCGCGCAGCTCGGGAAGATCGCCGAGGGTGAACACGCCGAGTACGCCCGACAAAGCCCGCGCGGCGCTCGCATCGACGCGAAGGATGCGCGCGTGAGCGTGCTGGCTCCGCACGACCGCGACGTGCGCGGCGCGGTCGAGTGCGAGGTCGGCGACGTAGCGGCCGCGGCTAGTGAGGAAGCGGAGGTCCTCGCGGCGTCTGACCGGCCGGCCGATCATCCCGGAGATGGTTCGGCTCACGCGAGGGCGTCGAGCAGGGCCCGGGCCTCCCGCGCCCTACTCTTCCAGCGACCAGAGCTTCGGGGGCGTGCCCGGGAAGCCCAGCTCCGACCAGCGCGCGGCCACCGACTCGTAGACGGAGCGGCGGAGCTTCGTGCGCCGGGAGAATTGCTTGATGTAACGGTGCTCCATGCACGCGTTGATCAGCGCCTTGGAGCCGTAGGGACGCTCCTCGGGCGGGTTCTGCGTGGGATCGAGCCAGGTCGACCACGTCTGTCGGAGGATGTCGATGTCCTCGACGGGGTTGCAGCGGGTGGACATCGCCCACAGCACCTGGTTGATGTTCGACGGATCGACGTCGTCGTCGACGGCGATGATCCACTTCGCGTAGTAGGCCCCGCCGGGAACTTGAGCCGCCAGGGCCAGCGCCTGAGGCGCGTGGCCCGCATAGCGCTGCTCCAGCGACACGACCGTCATCCCCCAGCCTCCGGCGGCGGCCGGGTGGCTATACACGCCCTTGATTCCAGGGACGCCGACACGGTCGAGGTCGTTCCAGATCTTCGCCGAGCGCGCGATCGAGTAGAGGAGCGCGTCCTCGTTGGCCGGGTAATCGGCCATCAGCGCATGGGTCAGGATCGGGTCGTCCCGATGGTGGATCGCCTTGACCTCGACGTTGAACGCGTAGTCTTCGGGGCGCCCGTAGTAACCGGTGAACTCGCCGAACGGCCCTTCGAGCTTGATGGCCTGCGGGTGAATGATGCCCTCGATCACGATCTCGGCGCGGGCGGGGTAGGGGATGCTCCCGACCTGGCCCTTGACGAGCTCCACCGGCCGCCCGGTCATCCCGCCGACGAACTCGAGCTCGGAGATCGTCTTCGCGAAGGTGAGCGAGGCGGCGATGAACATGGCGGGGTCGACGCCCCAGACGGCGACGATCTCGCACGGCTCGTTGCGGCTCCAGTAGCGCTCGATGTGCAGCCGCGCGTCCTTGCCGGGCGAGAGGTAGAGGCCGACGTGATTGCGGTCGTGCACCATCTGCCGGTAACAGCCCACGTTGAGCCAGCCGGCGTCCGGGTCGCGCGTGATGATCGCGTCGGCGGTGCCGATGTAGCGCCCGCCGTCGCCGGGCCAGTGGCGCGCGGCCGGGAAGATCGTGATGTCGACGTCGTCGCCGTAGCGGTGGTTGGCGTTCACGGGAGCGGCGTCGGCTTCGACCATCACCGGCGACAGCGTGCTCGTGAACTTACTCCGGCAGCGCTGGATCAGGTCCATCGCGCTGAGCCCGGACGGCTCGCCGATGGCGAGCGCGAAGCGGTCCACGCTCGAGCCGATGATGTTCCAGAGCGCCCGGAACCCCGGCGGACAGCCCTTGATGTTCTCGAAGAGCGGCGCGGGAGCGCCGATCTGCTGGTGCGCCATGTAGGTGATGGCGCCCATCTCCTCGTTCCAGTCGATCGGCTCGCGGATCCGCGTGATCTGGCCGATGGCCTCGGCCCTGGCGAGCCAGTCGCGAAGGTCGCGCGGCGCCGCCGAGGGCTCGGACCCGCCCGACGGCCTGCGAACGTCGTGGACCGACGCGCTCGTATCTTCCATGTCAGCCCTCCGCTAGCGAGCTCGTTGGAAGGCTATCACATCAGGACTTCGGGGCCGACTTGGGTCCGAAGGGCTCCGGACGGAATCCGCCGTCGCGAGCCTCCAGGAACGCCTTCAGGCCACCCGACTGCATCGCCGCGATCAGCTCGGCGCGCTGGGCGTTGTACGACGCATGCGCCATGCTCGAGAACGGAATGTTCATCAGCATGCCGGCGCCCAGGCCCATGGCGAGCAGGCCGTAGCAGGTGACCGCCTTGTTGAGCCGAACCGAAGGCTCGGGCACGCGGGCGATCCGTTCGGCCAGCGCGCGTGCACGCGGCAGGAGCTCGGCTTGCGGCACCACTTCGTTGACGATGCCGAGGCGGAGGGCTTCGGCGGCGTCGAAGTGGTCGCCGGTCAATGCGTAGCGATGCGCCGCCTTCCAGCCCGCGAGCGCGGCGAAGAGAAACGTCGTGTTCGAGACGTGGCGGACCTCGGGCTGAGCGAAGACGCTGTTGTCCGCGGCGATGGTGATATCCGAGGCGAGCGCGTACCAGAATCCGCCGCCCATCACCCAGCCGTGGACGGCGGCGATGACCGGCTTCGTGAGATGCCAGAGGTGCAAGAGCTCGGTGACGGAGTCGCGGTCGCGCGCCCACCACCGCTTGATGTACTCGGCGACCTCGACCCCGGTGGCGTCGAGCGACGATCGGCCTTCCGGGCGGCGCGCGATGTCGAAGCCGGCCGAGAACCCGCGGCCCGCGCCGGTCAGGATGATCGCGCGGACCTCGGCGTCGGCATCGGCCTCGTCCAGAGCTGTGTGGACCTCCGCCGTCATTTGCGGATTGATGGCGTTGATGGTGTCGGGCCGGTTGAGCGTGAGGGTGAGCACCGGTCCCGCTTTCTCGTATCGGATCATCTCGTAGGCCATTGCGTCCCCTCCAATTCATAGCCGCGCCTTGGCCAGCGGGGCCCCAGCCCCCGCGACGGCCTGCGGCGCGCATCACTAGGCTGTCACGCGAACTCGATCAGCCAGTCCACTGCCACCACGCCCCGCCCTTCGTCGAGCACGAGGAGCGGATTGATGTCGAGGGCTCGGAGCGACTGCCGATGGGCCTCGGCGAGCGCCGCCAGCCGGACGATCGCGCCCGCCAGCGCTCTGGTGTCCGCCGGCGCTCGGCCGCGGGCACCGGACAGGATCGCGGCGCCCCGCAGCTCGGCGATCATCGCCATCGCGTCGGCCAGGCTGACGGGCGGCACGCGGAGCGAGACGTCGCGAAGCTGCTCGACAAAGATACCCCCGAGCCCGCAGACGACCGCTGGGCCGAAGAGTGGATCAGTCTTGACGCCGAGGATCATCTCCCGGCCCCCGGCGATCATGCGCTGGACGAGCACGCCCTCGAGGCGGGCCGCGGGCGCCCGCCGGCGGACCTCGTCGAGCATGTCCTTGGAGGCCGCGCGGACCGCCGCCGCGTCGCCGCACCCCACGCGAACGCCGCCGACGTCGGTTTTGTGCGCGATTTGAGGCGAGTCGATCTTGAGCACCACGGGATACCCGACCCGTTCCGCGGCCCAGACCGCTTCTTCCGCGTCCTTTGCGGCGATCGTCTCGGCCAGCGGCACCCCGAAGTCACGCAGGAGCCGCATCGCCGCTTCGTGACCGAGTGCTCCGCGCCCGGCCGGCTGTGTGAGCGCGGGCACCGAGTCGACAGGATGCACGGTCGCGGGCCGGTCCAGGAACCGCCGGTGCTCGCGAGCGTTGCGCAGGGCCAGCATCGCGGTCTCCGTGCTCTCGAGGAACGTGACGCCGACCTCGGCGAGGGCGCGGACGACGTCCTGGTCGAGGTCGCCGCCGGCGAACGAGCTGAACGCGAGCACGAGACGGTCAGTGCCTGTCTGCAGTGACTCGCTCATGGCTCGGCTGAACTGTCGCGAGGGGGCCCCGCCGCCGGGACGGGGCACGTTGGCCCGCAGATTCACGGCCACCACGTCGACGGCCTCGTCCTGGAGCAGGACGTCGAACAGTTGCGGGAAGAGCCGCGCGTCCTCGTACATCGCGCCCGTGCCGTCGAGCGGATTTCGTGGATTCGCGAAGTCCGGCATGAAGCTTCGGAGCGTCTCCACCGAGGCGGCCGACAGCGGTGGGAGCTCGACGCCGGCCCGATCCGCGGCGTCCGACGCGCGCCCGCACTCGCCGCCGAGACCGCTCAGGATCCCGACCCGCCATCCGCGACGGCTGTACCGCCCGGCGGCCGACAGCAGGGCCAGCGTGTCGATCATCTCGTTGATGCTCGAGACCTGGACGACCCCGCTCTGCCGGAGCACCGCGTCGATGATCTCGGGCGTGCCGGCCAGCGACCCGGTGTGCGCCAGCATCGCCTGCCGAGCGTTCTCCGACCGACCGACTTTCAGCACCACGATGGGTTTCCGCTGATCCCGCGCCCGCGCCGCCGCTTGGCGGAGCTTCGCCGGCTGCTTGAAGCCCTCGACGAACGCGCCGACCACCGCCGTGTCCTCGTCCTCGACGAGGAACGCGATGTAGTCCTCGACCGTGAGCCCGGCCTGGTTGCCGCACGAGACGATGTAGCTCAGCCCGACACACCGCTGCTGCATCAAGTACTCGCCGATCGCGTGGCTGAAGCCGCCGCTCTGGGACACGAGCCCGACGGCGCCCGGCCGCAGCGGCTCCGCCACGTCAGCGCTGAAGGTCGCCGCGCCCAGGCGAATGTTGAAGACACCGTAGCAGTTCGGCCCGCAGATGAGGAGGCCCCGGTCGGCGGCGAGGCGCTCGAGCTCGGCCTGGCGCTTCTGGCCGACGGGCCCCGCCTCGGCGAACCCGCTCGACAGCACGACGGCTCCGCGGACGCCGCTCTCGACGGCGGCCGAGAGCACGCCGGGAACCTGCTCAGCCGGGATCGCCACCACGACGGTGTCCGCGGGCTCCGGCGTCGACACGAGGTCGGGATAGCAGGGCAGCCCGAGGATGTCGGTGTACTTCGGATTGATCGGAAAGATGCGGCCTCGGTAGCCAAAGCGTTGGAGATTGGCGACGACCCGCGTCGCGCGGGTCATCCGCTGCGAGGCGCCGACGACGGCGATGCTCGTCGGCTTCATCAAGGGCGTCATATCCATGGACGGCACGGGTCGGACGACTATGGCGGAAGCATCTATCGCTGTCAACGCGCGGCGACGTCAGGTCGTGGGTCAGGCTGTGATGGGCGGGGTCGATCGACCACGCGGCACGCGCTCGCTGCCCCTGTGCGGCTGGGCTCCATCTGGGCGCAGTGCGTCCGCCGTGCGCTGGGTGGGAACGGGTCCATCGACCCCGCCCCATCACAGCCTGACCCACGACCTAACGCGGGCGTCGCCAGGCGTGTCGGCATCGGAAGCTTCAGCGGATAGTGGTGGGCGGCGTCGATCCCGCCCACGAGCACCAGCGCGCCGGCGCAGCCGGGGTTACTTCAGTCTCGGGTCGAGCGCGTCGCGGAGGCCGTCGCCGAAGAGATTGAAGCCGAGCACGGTGACGAAGATGGCGAGGCCGGGGAACATCGAGAGCCAGGCGTTGGCCTGGATGAACGACACGTTGGCCTTGAGGTCCCAGCCCCAGCTCGGCGTCGGCGGCTGGGTGCCGAGGCCGAGGAAGGACAGCGTGGCCTCCACGATGATCGAGGTGGCGATGCCGAGGGTCGTCGTCACGATGATCGGGGCCCAGCAGTTGGGCAGGATGTGGCGCAGGAGGATCCACGGATCGCGCACGCCGAGGGCGCGGCACGCCTCGATGTATTCCTTTTCCTTGATGGAGAGCACGCTGCCCCGGACCAGCCGCGCGTAGATCGGGATCCGCACGATGGCGATGGCGCCCGTGACTTTGATGGCGCCGATGAGTCCCGCCGTCGGCGCGAAGATCACCATCAGGAGGATGGCCAGGAGAAAGATCGGGAAGGCGAGGATGAGGTCCATCGCCCGCATGATGACCGTGTCGACACGGCCGCCGTAGTACCCGGCGATCATCCCGAACGGCACCCCGACGAAGAGGGCGAGCAGCACCGACGACACGCCGACGACCAGGGAGATCCGGCTGCCGTGGATGACGCGGCTCAGCATGTCCCGCCCGAGCTGGTCCGTCCCGAGCGGGTAGTCCCAGCTCGGGCGCTCGAAGGTGTGCGTCTGGTCGCTGGCGATCGGGCTCCGGGGCGCGAGCGCGTCCGCGAAGATGGCGACCACGATCAGCACGACGACGATGGCCGCGCCGACGAGGGCGGTCGTGCTGCGCCGGAGCCGGCGCAGCCCCTGCACGAGCGGAGCCTCCGAGCGGGCGACTTTTGCCGGCCAGGCGACGCCCGGGGCCGCCTGGAGCTCGGCCTCCCCGAGGCTCCCTCCGCTGATGGCCCGCGCCTTCGTTTGGAGCGACTCGCTGTCGTCGGCCATTTATGCCCTCAGGAGTACCGGATCCGAGGATCCAGGAAAGTGTACGTGAGATCGACGAGGAGGTTAATCACGACGAACGCGAACGCCGTGATGAGGGCGAACCCCTGCACCTGCTGGTAATCCCGCGCGATGATGGCGTCGATGCCGAACGTGCCAAGCCCCGGCATGGCGAACAGCGTCTCCACCACGATCGCGGCTCCGATGAGGAAGCCGACCTGGAGGCCCATCACGGTCACGGTCGGGATCAGGGCATTCTTCAGCGCGTGCTTGAACACGACCGGCCGCTCGCTCAGGCCCTTGGCCCGCGCGGTGGTGACGTACTCGGTGCGGATGACCTCCAGCATGCTGGCGCGGAGGAGGCGCGTCAGGATGGCGGCCCGCCCCACGCCAAGCGCGATGGCGGGCATCAGGACGTGCTGCATGTTGCCCCAGAGGCTCACCCCGCAAACCATCGAGGGGCAGGTGCCGGGCAGGTAGACCCAGCCCGAGCTCGGCAGCAACCCCCCGAGCCCGATGGAGAAGACCAGGAGGAGCAGGACCCCGATGAAGAACTCTGGAATGGAGACCCCAACCATGGCGACGGTGGTTGCCGTGTAATCGGCCCAGGTGTTCTGGCGTAGCGCGCCGATGATCGCAGCGGGGATCGCGATCGCGAGCGCCACCCCCATGGACAGGACGATCAGCTCGAGCGTCACCGGCAGGCGGACCAGCACGTCCTGGAGGACCGGGCGCCCGCTCAGAATCGAGGCCCCCCAGTCCCCCTGGACGAGCTTGCCGAGCCAGATCGCATACTGGACCACGATGGGCTTGTTCAGTCCGTACTCCGCGCGCACCTTGACCGCGTCTTCCTCCGTGTAGGCGTCACCGAGCAGGGCCACCACGGGGTCCCCGGGGACCGACCGCATCATCACGAACACCACGAAGGTGATCATGAGGATCGTCGGCACGATCTGCAGCAGCCGTCTCAGGATATAGGTGCGCATTCGCCCCTCGGCCCCTTACTTGTCCAGCCAGACCTTGTGGTAACGGACCTTGAACTCGGCCTGGTAGACGTAGCCCTTCATCCACGGCTGGGCGACCTGGTAGAAGGGTGAGCCGGAGACCGTGTTCCAGTAGAGCTTGTCGGCCGAATACTCCTGGAGCTCCTTCGCGATGGTCTTGCGCTTCGCCGGATCCATCTCGCGCGCGTAGCGGGCGTAGAACTCGTCGACCTTCGTATCGGTGTGACGCGCGCTGTTCCAGCCCGCCGTGGTGACCGACAGGTAGACGTTCTGGTCGACGACCAGGAGCGACGCGAGATCCTCGACGTACATGTCGAACGGGCCGTCCTGGGTCGCCGTGAGCATCCAGCTGGGCTTGTCGACGAGCCGGATGTTCGCGGTCACGCCGATCCGCGCCATCTGCTCCTTGATCACCGTGGCGATCACGTTGAACACGCTCTTCTCGGTGTTGGTCATCAGCTCGAACGTCAGCGGCTTCTGCGGGCCGTAGCCGGCCTCGGCCAGCAACGCCTTCGCCCGGGCGGGATCGTAGGGGCACATGTGGTTGACGTCGACCGTGTCCACCGTGCCCGGCGGGATGATCCCGACCCACGGCGTGGCCTGCCCCTTGTAGGCGATCTTGACGATCTCCTTGCGGTCGATGCCGTAACAGCCGACGGCCTTGCGGACGCGGATGTCGTTGAAGATCGCGTGTGGCGCGCGGTCCTTCGACAGGGGCTTGCCGTCCGCGGGCACCGTGACCTTCATCATCGCGACCATCGGCGTGGTCTCTTTCCCGGTCATGACCTGGGCGCGCGGGCTCTGCGCCCGGAGGGTGTCGACGTGATCGGCCGAGAAGTCGGCAATGAAGT
>JAHFDK010000383.1 GCA_023249095.1 Candidatus Rokuibacteriota bacterium
GCTAGTGTCTCGATCCAGCTTAGGGGAGCACCTGAAGAGTGTGCTGCCAACCGTAGCGCCGCGGCCGAGGCAGGTCAAAAACTGTGCTTGACAACCGGTAGGTGCGAGCCGATTATCCCCGCACGACCTAGACCGTCCTACCCTCGCGGAGGCCTCCAATGCCCCCGGATCGGGTACACGGACATTCCTTCGCGTCGTCGCCTTCGAGCCGACGACCCTCAAAGCTGGCGACTCCCACTCGATCGCGGCCAACCATGTGCGTGAGGCGAATGTGCCAGTGTGCCGAGCCTTCGGGGCACTGGCGGCGGTCGTGAAGCGGGAGGCGCAGGATGCCTACCAGACGGCCGCGCGTGTGAGGCCGGCGTTCGAGAGGACGCACAGCATGCCGGTTGTGCGCAGTCCGTCTGCAGCTGTTGGTGATGTCGGCCCTGAGGTGTTGTCAATGGCTCAGCTTCTGTTCACCACCACTTGAGGGAGGGCGGTAATGCGAAGATTCATCGTCACGGCAGTACTCGCCTTCTTCATCCTTGCGATGCTGGCTCCGCCTGGGTTCGCTCAGGCGCCGGCGCCGAAGGTGACGATCACCGGGCTCTTCGACCAGATCACCTCGGCGGGCAGGAACTTCTACGACGGCGACTCGACCCGCACCAGCGATCGGGAGTGGTACGCCCGGACCCGGTTCCGTCCGGACTTCGAGTTCGCGGTCGGCCGGGTCAAGGCCGTGCTCGGCCTCGAGATCGACTTGATGTATGGGCAGGCCGGGCCCAACGACGGTGGCTTCCCTGGCAACACCTCCGGGACCAACTCGGGCTGCAAGGTCAACACCAACGGCTGCTATGACCTCAATGGCGACGTCGGCGGCATGATCGAGATCAAGTGGATCTACACGGAGTTTCCGCTGACGGGCAAGGACAGCCTCCTGCCGTTCATCCCGGTCGAGACCATGGCTCGGGCGGGCGGCCAGCCCTTCGGCAGGCTCGCCAACTACAAGATTGTTTACGCGAACGGCGACTTTGCCGGCGTGTCGGCGGTCACGAAGTTCACGCCGAACATTACGACCAACCTCGCCTATGTCATCCTCGAGGACCAACTCGCGGGGGCGAACCGCGGTATCGGCGCGGCCAAGATTACTCGCGGCGAGGACTATGCGGTGATCGTGAGCCCCGAGATCACGCCGTTCAAGGGGCTCGACCTGAAACCGCTGTTCTCGTGGTTCCACGCCGATGGCGTGACGGCCAGTGGCGCCCGGCACCACGTGGTCGACCGCCGCTTCGCTGGTGGCGCGAACACCACGACCAACTCTGCCGCAGCGCTCGGCGGCGGTGCTGCCGCGGGCGACCCGACGTACCACGAGGATCGCTACACGGTCGGTCTGGACGCGCGCTGGCGCTCGGGCCCCTTCGGCTTCGATCCCACGTTCTACTACCAGTGGGGCCAGCGGGACCACAGGGCGTTCAAGCCGGACGGCTCGGTCGCGAAGGTCGAGGCCGACATGAGCTCCTGGATTGTCGACCTAATCGGCAGCTTCTCGACCGGCCCGCTGCTCGTCGAGGCGCGCGCTGTCTACAGCCCGGGCAACAAGGCCCGTGACAACCTCACCAAGTCGGTCCGCTACTTCCAGCAGCTCGATGAGGACGGAGGCTACTGGAGTTCTTGGGCCGCCCTCCTGGCCAACGGCGGAATCGACTACTTCAACGGCCAGCTGCTGACCAACCAGGGGCGCCACATCGGTTACGACCGGTACGGCCGCGCCGGACTCGGCGTCAGGGCGACCTATAGCATCACGCCCGCGCTCGCTGTCTACACCTGGGTCAGCCCGACCTGGACGGCGGAAAAGGTCGACACCGATACGGGTGCGGCCCCCGGTACAGGCGCAAGCGCCGTCAGCCGAACAACTCTGGACGCCCAGAGCTGGCTGGAAGGCGACTCCCGCTACATCGGCACCGAGGTGGACCTCGGACTCACCTGGCGATTCGCCCCGAATATTGCGTTCGATCTCCAGGGCGCCTATCTCTTTGCGGGAGACGCGCTGGGGACCGCCGAGGTTCTCAACGGCGTGCACACGCGGCGGGAGCCAAAGGACTCCTACATGCTGGCGGCACGAGTGAGGCTCGCGTTCTAGCTACGTTCCGGTGCGAATTGCGCCGAAGGCAATCCTCTCCGAACGCACGGTTATTCGTTGACGATGTGGCCTCACCGAAGGCCCTAGCCTTCTCCGCCAGGCCGCTCCAGCTAGTAGAGGTGGCACGCAACCATATGACCGGGGACGAGCGCTTTCTCCTCCGGCTCGATCTCCGAGCACTGTGGCATCACGAAGGGGCAGCGGGGATGGAAGCGGCAGCCCGAGGGGGGATTGATCGGAGAGGGAACTTCTCCAGACAGGATGATTTCCTCTCGCACGATGTCCGGGTGGGCCGGAAGGGCGGCCGAGAAAAGGGCCTTGGTGTAGGGATGCGCCGGATTCTTGAACAGCTCCTCCGTCTTGGCCTTTTCCACGATCTTGCCCAGATACATGACCGCGACTTCATGGGCCATGTAGCGGGTCGTTGCCAGGTGGTGCGCAATGAGCAGATAGCTCACGCCATATTGCTTCTGGAGATCCACCAGCAGGTTCATGATCTGCGCTCGAATGGAAACGTCCAGGGCCGAGACCGGCTCATCCAGGATGATGAGCTTCGGATCTGACACGAGGGCGCTGGCCACGGCAATGCGCTGGCGCTGCCCGCCGCTGAACTCGTGGGGGTAGAGCTTCGCCTGCTCCGGGCGCAGGCCCACGCGGCTCAGAATTTCTGCGACGCGGCTCTTGACCTCCTGAGGGGACACCCGCCGGTTCACCACCAGCGGCTCAGCCACGATCTCCTGCACCCGCATGCGAGGGCTCAGGGAGGACCAGGGGTCTTGAAAGACCGCCTGCACGATCGTCCGGTACTCTTTCAATGCGTCGCTATTCAACGTATGGACATCTTTCCCATCGACGAACACCTGGCCGGAGGTGGGCTCTTCCAGACGCAGGATGACTTTGGCGGTCGTCGTCTTGCCACAGCCGGACTCGCCCACGAGGGCGAGCGTCTGACCCGGTTGGATCGAGAAGCTGATGCCGTCCACGGCCTGGACCCAGCCGACGACCGTCGTCCAGAGCATGCCCCGGGTGACGGGAAAGTGCTTCTTCAGCGCCTGAGCCCGCAGAATCGGCTCGGCTTCCATGCCTATTCCAGCCTCCAGCAGTCGGCGGTGTGGCCCTCTCCCACCGTGAACGGGGGAGGATAGTGATGCCGGCAACGCTCATCGGCATGAGGGCACCGAGCTGCGAATCGACACCCCAGGGGCAAGTCCCAGAGAGCGGGGGGCTGGCCGGTGATCGAATAGAGCCGCTCGACGCGCTCGTCCATGGTGGGCACGGAGTTCAACAGGGCTTGCGTATACGGATGGGAGGGCTGGTTGAAGATCGCCCGCACCGGGCCGCTCTCCACGACACGCCCGGCGTACATCACCATGACGCGGTCGCACATCTTCGCTACGATGCCAAAGTCGTGCGTGATGAAGATCAGCGCAAGATTGGTTTCCTCTTGAATCTCGCGCAGCAGGCGCAAGTACTGAGCCTGGATGGTCACGTCCAGCGACGTGGTGGGCTCGTCGGCGATGATGACTCGCGGTTCACAGGAGATGGCGATGGCGCCGACGACGCGCTGCTTCATGCCGCCGCTCATCTGGTGCGGATAATCCTGTACGCGGCGCTCGGGCGCCGCCACCCGCACCTGCTTCAAGCCATCGATCGCCCGCCGTACCAGAGACCGATGACCGTCCCGGTGGTGGATCTGGATGGCTTCGATCAGCTGGTTCCCGATGGTGAACACCGGATTGAGGGAGGTCTGCGGGTCCTGGAGAATCATGGAGATTCGCCGCCCCCGGATGGCCCGCATCTCACGCTCGCTCTTCTCCAGGAGATTTTCCCCTTCGAGCGTGATCTTTCCCTTGACGATACGGGCTGCCGGCCGCGGCACCAGTCTCAGCAACGACAGGGCGGTCATGGTCTTCCCACACCCCGACTCGCCCACGATTCCCAGAGCTTCTCCCTCTCGCAGGTAAAAGCTCACCCCATCGACGGCCTTCACCACGCCCCAACGGGTGAAGCAATAGGTGTGCAGATCCTCGACTTCCAGAATGACATCACCGATCTGTCTGGGCATGCACCACCTACCGTCACATGGAGGGTCGGAGCAGGCCTCCGGACATCAGGAGAAGCGCTTCTCCTGATGTCTGGGGCCTCGCAGCCTCGCGGTCCTTACGTCTACTTCGCGGCCTTGATGAGATGGAAGTGGGTCGACCTCCCGGCCCCGAGACCCGGGTAGACCCACTCGCTCACCACCTTGGGATTCGCGACAACCTCGTTGGCGAACCAGAAGAGCGGGATGTCGGCGAACTCTTCGAAGAGGTGGTCGGCGATCGCGCGAGTCAGACGGTGCCGATCCTTGGGATCTATGGTCTGGGTCAGGGTGTTGTAGGTCTTGTCGATAAACTCGTTCTCGTAGTGGTGGTTCTGGCTCTTGCTCCAGTAGCTGATCCGGATCCACTCCTCCGATGGCCGCCAGGAGATGATGTTGGGCCAGATGCAGCACTGGATCGTCTTCTTGCGGAACATCTCCCGCACCTTGGCCCAGTCGAGCACCTCGATCTCGGTGTCGACGCCGATGTCCTTGTAGTAGATGCCCAGCGCCTCGGCGACCTGGGGCCCCTCAGACTCCCCGGGCTCGGTGAACGCCAGGATCTTGAACTTGAGCTGCCCGGGGCCGTAGCCGGCCTCCTTCAGGAGCGCCTTGGCCTTCGCGGGGTTGAAGCCGTACATCTGGTCGAACCGGCTCTGCCACTCCGGGTTGTAGCCCTCTGATTGGGCGGACCAGCCGGTCACGTACGTCATGGTCCCCTTGCCGGCGAACACCGTGCTCAGGAGCTCCTTCCGATTGATGGCCATGTTCAGGGCCTGCCGCACCGGCTTCTTGGTCCAGGCCACGTCCGGCTTGAACGCCGGGTCCCCGGGCAGGAAGTACATCCC
>JAHFDK010000384.1 GCA_023249095.1 Candidatus Rokuibacteriota bacterium
AGGCGGCAGTTGCGGCTTGTCATGCCACCGCGCGAGCGCCTCGTCCAGACGAGCAAGATCAGACCCCCAAGCCGGGCTGTGCTGTTGCCAGTAGTCCTGACGCGCCTCGTCGAGGATATTCGCCGCCTCAGTACGTGACATCTCGATGGGCCGACGCCAGCTGTCACTTTGGGGTGACGCGTCGACGTAAAGCGCCTGTTCCCGCTGATTCGTTCGAGCGCGAGGTGCGCGCTTCATAATACGATCAATCAACAGGCGCATTCTCTCTGATACCTCGTCGTACGTCTTGGGGTCCGCAGCCCGCCCAGCAAGGAGCACGCTCAACGTCCGCTCGTCAGATGGGATGTTGAACATTGACGCTCCTCGACGCTGCTTATCTTCGTGGCTCATACTCTCAATCTGCGCGACAGCGTCCTCGCGAGTGATCGTCTCGCCCCGACTGGCCCTCATCCAAAGGGAGAAGAGCTCTCGGCTCTTCGCTAGCTCCTCCCTCGATAGCAGCGCAAGTCCCGCGGCGCTGCCATGCGAGCCAGCCTCGAAGAGCAGACGGGCATCGTTGATGAGACGTCCGGCCTGTTCGAGCGTGAACCACCCGCCCTTCATCAGGAAATCTAGGGTTTGTGCGTCGGTCATATCGAACGCACGGTCCTTACACGAGCGGCCCTCAACGAAACGGCTCTTCCGGGAATCGGGTGGGTTCGTGACCTCGAGCCGCTATGCTCCGACCAACCGAAAGGAGGGTCGGCGCGATGCGCGACGTCGAGCTCTACCGGACGATACTGGGGCTGACTCCGCCGTGGACGGTCGTGAGCGTGGAGCTGGACGTGACGGCGCAGCGAGTGCTCGTGAAGGTCGACGCCGGGGCCGGCCCCTTTACGTGTCCGGAGTGCGGTGCGGCGGGGCCGCGCTACGATCGCAAGCCCCGCCAGTGGCGCCATCTGGACACCATGCAGTTCACGACCTGGATCGAGGCGGACGTCCCACGGGTGGAGTGCGCGACCCACGGCGTGCGCCAGATCCGCATTCCGTGGGCGGAGCCGGGCTCGCAGTTCACCGCGCTGTTCGAGCGGCTCGCAATCGACCTGTTGCGGGAATGCTCGGTGACCGGTGCCGGCCGCCTGCTGCGGATCACGTGGGATGAGGCGTGGGGCATCAAGGGGCGGGCGGTGAAACGGGGCTTGGTCCGGCGCAGCCCCGAGGTGGTTCCTCACGTCGGTGTCGACGAGAAAGCCATTGCGAAGCGCCATCGCTACCTGACGATCGTGGCCGATCTCGACCGCAACCGCGTGCTGTACGTGAGCGACGATCGAACACAGGAGAGTCTGGACAGCTTCTGGCCCACGCTGACGCCGACGCAGCTGACCGGCATCACCGCGGTCGCGATGGACATGTGGGAGCCCTACGCGCAATCGACGCGCGCGCACCTGCCGGACGCCGACGCCAAGATCGTGTTTGACAAGTTCCATGTCGTCAAACATCTGCACGACGCCGTCGATCTGGTGCGCCGGGCCGAGCACCGAGCACTCCGGCGGAGCGGGGACGAGCGCCTCACCGGCTCGAAGTATCTCTGGCTCATGCGGCCACGTGACATGACGGCGCCGCAGCGCGAGGCCTTCCGCGCGCTGCAACGGGGCGATCTCAAGGTGGCCCGCGCGTGGATGCTCAAGGAGCAGTTCGGGGCCTTCTGGGACTACACCTACCTGGGCGCCGCGCGCACCTTCTTCACGCGGTGGTTCTGGCGCGCCAGCCACAGCCGGCTCAAGCCAGTGGTCGGCGTCGCCAAGCTGATTCAGCGCCATCTTCCCAACCTGCTGACCTACCTGCAGCACGGCATCACCAACGCGGGCCTGGAGGCGATCAACGCCGTGATCCAGTGGGTGAAGAAGACCGCCCGCGGCTTCCGCAACCCGGAGCACTTCAAGATCGCCATCTACTTTCACTGCGGAGGGCTCGATCTCTACCCACACGAAAGCCGGTAGAGCCAACGAAACAAGGAGTAGGCGGTCCCGGTGGTCACTCACGGCCGGCCGGCTCCAGCGCGCGACTGATCACCGCCCCGCACGTGCACGTCATCCAGACGCGACCGTCCTCGACGGCGGCGTCCAGCTCGCCGCAGTACTCGTGCTCGAGGGGATGAAGGCCTCGAGGGCGTCGCCGAGGATGGTGTCGTCACCGCGTCGGGCCATCAGGAGCCTCCAGTTCGAAGTGGGTCCGCAAAAACTGATCGGGCTCTGAGAGAAGCTCGATTGGCTCGAACATCATCGAGGCATCCACACCATCGAAGGCACCGCGATAGCCACCGAAGATCCGCTGCGCTAGCTCGAGCGCAAGCCGGATGTCGCGATACGTCAGCTTGGCCTGCTCAATCTTTGGCGTTTTGGATAGATCGAGGTGGGCCAGGTAGCCATTGCGGTGGAGCACCAGCGAGCGCCAGTGCGTCTCGATCTCCTTGATGCGTTGCGGGATCGTCTGTAGAAAGCTGCGTCCGGTCTCGGCTGCTTTGTCGGCGGTGTGATGCGCCCGCACTCGCTTCAGGAAGTTGGCGAGGCTCGCGTGCCCCGTCGGTTCGAATAGCCGGCAGAGCCCCATCAGCACGGCCCCTGTAAATACGTGTTTCAGTGTGGGCACGATCAACGGGTAAGCCCGCCGAAGCCGCCGTTCGTTGTAGATCGGGAACATGACCCGCGTCAGAAGCGCATACGTGCTCGTGGCATGGACGATCTCCTGGTACACCGCGTCCTTGAGCTCATCGAATTGCGGACCACGTCGCGACGATGCCCGGTCCCTCACTTCCCCAGCCCCTCGAGCTGCCGGCGGGCCTTCCTCGCGTAGATGGCGGCGGTCATCATATAGTGCCCTTGGTTCGTTCACCTTTTCTGTGCGGCTGGCCTACGAGAAGCCGCGCAAACTCTCGGGCGCCGCGCATTCGTTGCTCGCGCGCGCCATGAATTGCCTCGCGGGCAAGATGAGTCTCGAACTCTTTGAGCATTTCGCTGATCCATCGGTCGAACGGTGGGCGCGGGTGAGTTGCCCACATCGGTGGCAAGGCACCCTGGCAGTATCGACACCGGACGGCAGCGCGAAGGATGCTCTCAGCGCAGAATGGGCAAGGCGCGCGAGCATCCGACTCCTCCTCCTCTTCGTTGTCGCCATCTGTCCAACGTTCACCAAGGGCCAAGAGCATGCCTCGCGCCATCGGCCTCTCCTTCCTGGTCCCGTGGTGCTCCGTAAACCAATGGTCATTGGCAAAACTGCTCCGGGTACAGGAATCTACCCGTTTCTTTTTTGAGCCGTAAAATAGCGGGGCAGTTCTCTTGTCTCCACTTTCCCATATTGTCGGAGGGTAGTGGGAGCCAACCTTTAGATTCCATGCAATTTTTGTAAATGCTCCGCGCTCGCTCTCTGTTCATAAAGTTTACGAGTTCATCACGACTGTACGGACCGAGTGCCAGAAGATATTCACGGTGGCACGCATCACCATCCGCCGCGATTCCATCGCCTTTGTACTCTTTGTACATTTCCAACACCGGCGGACAGCAATATCTTGGTAATGGAGACGACATAGGGAGCGGACGCTGTTGCGGCGGCGGCTGCGGCGCAGCACAAGCACACAACAGAATTGCCAACAGCCAGGCGCGCACGCTCGCGGGCTGGATCGCTTCGACGACGTTGCGCGCCTTCTCAACCAGCTCGATGCTCTTCGCCGAGCGCCCACGTCCCATGTCAGTGGTCCCCCAACAGCTCCGCCACCGACACGCCGAGGGCGCGGGCTAGGCGCTTGAGGACCTCGAGCGAGGGGTTCGCCCGCTTCCCTGTCTCAAGCATCGCGATGTAGGCGTCGGTCACATCAGCCTTCGCTGCCAGGTCCGCCATCGACAGCCCCTTCTCCTCGCGCAGCTTCCTCAACACCGTCTTCAGTCTTCGGGGCGACATTAGGCCTGCCATGGCGCGGCGTGCAATAGATTTGGCGCAGATGCCCGAGAAAGATTGCGTCGCACGGCGCGCCATCGCTGGCGATCAGTGGACAGGCACGGAGTCGGTCGGAGCCGATGGTGTTCAGGGCATCCGCGAACGCGAACGTGATCATCGCGGGCATAGCCTTCCGGTCGACTTCCGCCTGGATGGACTGGCGCAGGATCTGGCCGCTTCGCCGAGCGCCTGCCGGGCGTGGGAAGGGGGGTGGAGCCAGAGACCATATACCTCGCCCGTGGGGGCGACGTGGAACGCAAGCGGAGGAGGAAGTGATGATCTGCGCGATTTACGCCCGGAAATCCAACGAGCAGAGCGGCCTCGCCGACGAATCGAAGAGCGTCGCCCGCCAGGTCGAGCACGCCCGCGCCTACGCCGTGCCCAAGGGCTGGTCAGTCGCCGATGCGTACGTCTACGTCGACGACGGGATCTCGGGCGCCGAGTTTGGCGATCGGCGGCCCGGGCTGGCCCGGCTCCTGAACACCCTCGCCGCGCCCCTGCCGTTCCGGGTGCTCATCATGAGCGAGGAGAGTCGGCTCGGACGTGAGCAGATCGAGACGGCGTGGACGCTCAAGCGGATTCTCGACGCCGGCGTGCGGGTGTTCTTCTACCTGGATAACGTCTGGAATCGCCGCGACCGGGCGCCTCCGGCCCGAGAGTGAGTGGACGGTCGCGGACGTCCCCGAGCTCCGGATCGTCTCTGAGGAGGCCTGGGCGGCCGCCCACGCCCGGTTGGCGGCGAGCCGGGGCATCTACCTCAAGGCGACTGGCGGCCACGCCTACGGCCGGCCCGTCAATCGCGTCGCCTCGCCTTATTTGCTGACAGGGCTGGGCACCTGCGGTACCTGCGGCTCCAGCATGTTCGTACACCGCCACGGCGCGCGCCACACCGACTATGGCTGCGTGCTCCACCACCAGCGAGGCCGGACCGTATGCGGCAACGGGCTCACGGTCCCCTTGGAGGCCGCCGGGCAGGCCGTGCTCGCCTCGGTGGAGCATGACGTGCTGAACGTGGCCGTCCTCGAGACGTCGATCTACAAGGCCATCGCTGCCCTGGAGGCGCCTGCCCGGGAGGATC
>JAHFDK010000111.1 GCA_023249095.1 Candidatus Rokuibacteriota bacterium
GTGCGCTGCTCTGGTGCGGCTGGGCTCCATCTGGGTGGGTCCGCGTCCGTCGCCGCTCGGAGGGAACGAGTCGCGCAACCCCCTCCCACCGCGGCTGGCCCCGCCCGGCGCGAGGATCGACTGCTTCGCACGAGTGGTGGGGAGGCGCCTGGAGCGTTTTCCGCGTAGGCGTGGGGTGGGATGAAGGTCGCGTACTTTGACTGTCCGAGCGGGGCGGCGGGCGACATGATCATGGCGTCGCTCGTGGACGCGGGCGTTCCGCTGGAGGCGTTGCGCGCCGAGCTCGGGAAGCTGCCGCTCGAGGGATGGACGCTCACGGCGCGCGAAGTCCGCAAGGGGGCTTTCCGGGCCACCAAGGTCGACGTCGAGATCGACCAACAGGCCCACCGCCATCACCGGTCGCTCGGCGATATCCTCGACATCCTGGAACGCAGCTCGCTCGAGGTGAGCGTGAAGACACGGGCGGCGCGGATCTTCACGCGGCTCGCCGAGGCCGAGGCGCGCGTGCACGGCACGGACCGCGAGTCCGTGCACTTTCACGACGTGGGCGCGGTCGACGCGATCGTCGACGTGACCGGTGGCATCATCGCGCTGGACCTCGCGGGGGTGCAGGCGGTCCACATCTCGGCGCTTCCGATCGGCGGCGGGCTCGTCGGCGGCCCGCACGGCAGGATCCCCGTGCCGGGACCGGGCACCGCCGAGCTCCTCCGTGGCTTCCCGGTGGTGGACACGGGGGTGAAGGCAGAGCTCGTCACGCCGACGGGGGCGGCGATCCTCACGACGCTCGCCGCCTCGGCGGGTCGGATGCCGCCGCTGACCGTCGAGGCCGTGGGCTACGGGGCCGGCACGATGGATCTGCCGGACACGCCGAACATCCTGCGCTGCTTCCTCGGCGCGACGACGACGGCCGCCGCGGGCGACGAGACGGTTCTCCAGGTCGAGACCACGATCGACGACATGTCGCCCCAGCTCTACGAGCCGCTGATCGATCGGCTGTTCGGTGCCGGCGCGCTCGACGTTTTCCTCCAGCCCGTGATCATGAAGCGAGGCCGGCCGGGAATCGTCGTCACGGCGCTCTGCGCGCCCGATCGCGTCAGCGACCTTTCCCAGGCGCTGTTCGAGGAGTCGACGACGATCGGCGTGCGCTGGTCCGAGTGGCGTCGGGCGCGTCTCGACCGCGAGATGATCGTGCTGACGACGGCATACGGCGCGATCCCCTTCAAGGTTTCGAGGCTTGGTGGACGGATCATGACCGTCACGCCCGAGTTCGCCGACGTCGCGCGCATCGCCCGCGAGAAGTCACTGCCGGCGCGCGAGGTCCTCGAACAGGCCCGCGCCGACGGCCGGCGCCTCCTCGGTCAATAGCCTCCGCCGCCCTCCTCTTCCAACCGTTCCCGCTCCCCCCGTTGACACGCCGGGGGCGAAGTCTTACCCTCTGACGCGCCAGATCGGGAGCGATCTAGGGCCCGCTCTCAAACCGCCGAATCCCGGAGGATGAGTCGTGAAACTGCCAGTGAAGATGACGATCAACGGCCAAAGCGTTAGCCACGAAGTGGAGCCCCGCCTTCTCCTGGTGCACTACATCCGCGAGACCGTGGGCCTCACCGGGACGCACGTCGGCTGTGACACGAGCCAGTGCGGCGCGTGCACGATCCTCATGGACGGCCAGGCCGTCAAGGCGTGCAACTTCTTCGCCGTCCAGGTGGACGGCGCCAACATCATGACGATCGAGGGGCTGGCGAAGGACGGCGAGCTGCATCCGATCCAGCAGGGGTTCTGGGAGAAACACGGGTTACAGTGCGGGTTCTGCACGCCCGGGATGATCATGTCGGCCTACCAGATGCTCGAGCGTTACCCGAAGCCCTCGGAGGCGCAGATCCGCCACCAGCTCGAGGGCAACCTCTGCCGCTGCACGGGTTACCACAACATCGTGAAGGCGATCGAGTGGGCCGCCGAGCACATGCCCGCGAAGAAGTGAGGTAGACGCCATGGCAACCGTCGCCGCCGACCGTCTGTTCGGCAAGTCGATCAAGCGACGCGAGGACCCACGCTTCATCACCGGGCGCGGCCAGTACGTCGACGACCTGAAGCTCCCGGGGATGACCTACGCGGCCTTCGTGCGGAGCCCGCACGCCCACGCGCGCATCCGGAAGATCGACGCTGCCGCGGCGCTTCGGCACCCGGGTGTCGTGGCCATCTTCACGGGCAAGGACATGACGGGCGTGAACTCGCTCCCCTGTGGCTGGGACCTCCGGAAGGAGAAGAAGGTTCCGGGCGTCATCCAGGACCTAGCGATGGTGCCCCACATGCCGCTTTCGTCGGACACCGCGCGGCACGTGGGCGACCCGGTGGCGGTGGTGATCGCCGACAGCCTGGCGGCCGCGATCGACGCTGCCGAGATGGTGCAGGTGGACTGGGAGCCGCTGCCCGCGGTGACCGACACCGAGAAGGCGGCTCAGTCGGGAGCGCCCCGGCTCCATGACGGCGCGCCGGGTAACGTCGCCTTCAAGTGGGAGATCGGGGACCGCGGCGCCACCGACGCGGCATTCAAGAGCGCGGCGGTCACGGTGAAGAAGCGCATCGTCAACCAGCGCCTGGTCGCCAACGCCATGGAGCCGCGCGCGTGCGTGGCCCGCTACGAGGACGCGACCGGCGATCTGACGCTCTGGGTGACGTCCCAGAACCCGCACGTGCACCGGCTGCTCATGTGCGCCTTCGTGCTCGGCATCCCGGAGCACAAGGTGCGCGTCATCGCGCCCGACGTCGGCGGCGGGTTCGGCTCGAAGATCTTCCTCTACAACGAGGAGGTCGTCTGCTCCTGGGCCTCCCGCCGGCTCAAGCGCCCGGTGCGATGGACCGCCAGCCGTCGCGAGGCGTATCTCACTGATGCCCACGGCCGCGACCACGTGACCGACGCCGAGATCGCGCTATCCCGGGACGGCAAGATCCTCGGGCTCCGCGTGAAGACCACGGCCAACCTCGGGGCCTACCTCTCGACCTTCGCGCCAGCGGTGCCGACCTTCCTCTACGGCACGCTACTCAACGGCGTCTACACGATCGGCGCGATCCACTGCGAGGTGACGGGCGTCTTCTCCAACACGACCGCGGTGGATGCCTACCGCGGCGCCGGGCGCCCGGAGGCCTGCTACGCCATCGAGCGTATCGTCGAAGCGGGTGCGCGAGGTCTCGGGATGGACGTCGCGGAGCTCCGCAAGAAGAACTTCATCCCGAAGTTCTCGGGCGCCTACCAGACGCACGTCGCCGTCACTTACGACAGCGGCGATTACGGCGCCGCCTGGGACCGCATGCTCCAGATGCTCGACTACAAGAAATTCCGCGCCGAGCAGGAGGCCGCGCGCAAGCAGGGCCGGCTGCTCGGCATCGGGTTCTCGGCCTACATCGAAGCGTGCTCCATCGCGCCGTCAAAGCTCGTCGGCGCGCTCGGCGCCGGCGCCGGCCTCTACGAGTCTGGGAAAGTCCGCGTGCATCCCACCGGCATGGTCACCGTGTTCACCGGCTCGCACTCGCACGGGCAGGGCCACGAGACGACGTTCGCTCAGCTCGTGGCCGATAAGCTCGGCATTCCCATCGAGCACGTCGACATCGTCCACGGCGACACTGGATCGGTGGCGTTCGGCATGGGTACTTACGGCAGCCGCTCGGCCTCGGTCGGCGGCACCGCCATCCTCATGTCGCTCAACAAGGTCATCGAGAAGGGCAAGAAGATCGCGGCGCACCTGCTCGAGGCGTCGCCCGGCGACATCGAGTTCGGGGGCGGCCAGTTCTCCGTCAAGGGCGCGCCGGGCAAGGCCGTGCCGTTCGGCGCCGTGTCCCTGACCGCGTACGTGCCGCACAACTATCCGGAGGGGCTCGAGCCCGGGCTCGAGGAGACGTCCTTCTACGACCCTTCGAACTTCTGCTTCCCGTTCGGCGCCCACGCCTGTGTCGTCGAGGTGGAGCGGGAAACGGGCAACGTCCGCATCCTCCGCTACCTGGCGGTGGACGACGTCGGCAACGTCATCAACCCGATGATCGTGGATGGCATGGTCCACGGCGGCATCGCGCAGGGCGTCGGTCAGGCGCTCTGGGAAGGCGCCGTGTACGACGGCCAGTCCGGCCAGCTCATGACGGGCAGCATGATGGACTACGCGCTGCCCAAGGCGGACATGCTGCCAATGTACGAGACCGACCGGACCGTCACGCCCACTCCGGTCAATCCCATGGGCGTCAAGGGCGCGGGGGAGACCGGGACGATTGCGTCGCCGCCGGCGGTCGTGAACGCCGTGGTGGATGCGCTCGCGCCGCTCGGCGTGGACCACATCGAGGCCATGCCGCTGACGGCCGAGCGTGTGTGGAAAATCATCCAGGGCGCGAAGAGCGCCCGCTAACGTAGTGCGCGCCGCAGGCCGTCGCGGGGCTGGGGCCCCGCCGGCCGAGGCGTGACTCTAAACCAGGAGAGCGACATGTATCCAGCCGCGTTCGAGTACCACGCGCCCACCAGCGTGAAGGAAGCGCTGGGGCTTCTCGACAAGCTCAAGGACGACGCCAAGCTCCTGGCCGGCGGTCACAGCCTGATCCCGATGATGAAGCTGCGACTGGCGCAGCCCAAGCACCTGATCGATCTCCGGAAGGTTCCCGGGCTCACCGGAATCAAGCAGGATGGCAACATGCTCGCGATCGGCGCGATGACGACCCACTGGGAGGTCGAGTCCTCGGCGCTCGTGAAGGCGAAGCTGGCGGTCCTCTCCGAGGTGGCCGCGCTCATCGGCGACCCGGCGGTGCGCAACCGCGGGACCGTCGGTGGCTCGCTCGCACACGCCGACCCCGCGGCGGACTACCCGGCGGCGGTGATCGCCCTCGGCGCTGAAATGGTGTGCGAGGGGGCGAAGGGACGGCGCACGGTGAAGGTGGATGACTGGTTCAAGGGGCTGATGACGACGGCGGTCGGCGAGGACGAGATCCTCGTCGAGGTCCGTGTGCCGGTCCTGCCGGCGAGCACCGGCGCCGCTTATCTAAAATTCCCGCATCCGGCCTCGCGCTTCGCCGTCGTCGGTGTCGCCGCCGCGGTCACGCTCGACAGCAAGGGCGCGTGCTCGAAGGCGTCGGTCGGTATCACGGGCGCCGGCACCAAGGCGGTGCGCGCCAAGGGCGTCGAGGCGGGATGCAACGGCAAGAAGCTAGATGCGGCCGCGATCGAGGCAGCCGCCCAAAAGGCGGCCGAGGGCGTTGACGTGCAGGCGGATCTTCAGGGATCCGTCGAGTACAAATCTCACCTCTGCCGCGTGTTCGCAAAGCGGGCCCTCACCGAAGCTGTCAAGCGCGCTGGCGGGTAGTCGGCAGAGGGCTGGGGAGAGGGGTCGCTCGACCACGCGGCACGCGCCCGCACGACCATTGCGGCTGGGCTCCATCATCCGCGGATGCGTCCGCTGTCGCTTGGAGGGAACGGGTCTCGTCGACCCCTCTCCCCAGCCCTCCGCCGACTACCCGGCAACGCTCGAGTCAGCGAGTCTCGGACGCTCTCTTCCTCGGCACGTTGGACGTGTTCTTCCCCCGGCACGGTGACGGAGAAATCTGATGCCTGCGGTCTTCGTGCATGGGGTGCCTGACACGCATCGGGTGTGGAACGCACTGACCCGGCGGCTGCGTCGCGACGACATCGTTGCATTGTCTCTTCCGGGCTTCGGCTGTGAGATCCCGACAGGCTTCGATTGCGGCAAGGAGGCCTATTGTGATTGGTTGCTCCGCGAGCTGGACAACATCGACCGGCCGATAGACCTCGTCGCCCACGACTGGGGCGCGCTCCTGGCGCTGAGGGTCGCGTCGCTCGAGCCGACGCTGATTCGGACCGTTGCGGTCGGTGGCGCGCCGCTCGATGCCGAGTACGAATGGCACAAGGCGGCGAAGCTCTGGCAGACACCCGCGATCGGCGAGCAGGTGATGGAGAGGCTGACGCCCGAGACGCTCGCGTCGGCGCTCGTCGCCGTCGGAGTGCCGACCGCGGACGCGACGGAGACGGCGCGACACGTCGACGCGACGATGAAGCGGAGCATTCTCGCTCTCTACCGCTCGGCGGTGCATGTCGGGGCGGAGTGGGAGCCGGGTCTCGCGCGGATCAAGTCCCCCGGGCTCGTGCTCTGGGGTGCGGACGACCCCTACGTCGCGCGCATCTTCGGCGGCCGTCTGGCGAGCCGGATCGGCGCCCGCTTCGTGTCGTTCCCCGATTGCTCGCACTGGTGGCAGCTGCAGCGTGTCGGAGAGGTGGCCGCCGAGCTCGAAGCCCTCTGGTCTTGAGCGTCATGGGGCGCGCGTGATCGCGGCGGTCGTGCTGGCGGCGGGGCTCGCCCGACGCATGGGACGGCAGAAACTCCTGCTCCAACTCCAGGGTAAGGCCGTCGTGCGCTGGGCCGTCGAGCGGATCATCGGGCACGTCGAGGACGTCGTCATCGTCACCGGCCAGGACGACACAGCGATCCGCCAGGCTCTGTCCGATCTGACGGTTCGCTTCGTCGCGAATCCTCGCCCCCAGGACGGCCAGGGGAGCTCGATCGCCGTCGGCGTTGGCGCGTTGAAGCCGTGGACGCGCGCCGCGCTGATCGCGCTCGGTGACCAGCCTCGGATCCCCGACGCGGTCGTGCGTGCGCTGATCGAGGCCTTTCAGCGCTCGGGAAAGGCGATCGTCGCACCGGTCTATCAGGGCGAGCAGGGCACGCCGGTCGTGTTCTCGTCGGAGGTGTTTGGCGAGCTGCGCGCGCTCACGGGCGACGCGGGAGCGCGCGCCGTGGTGCGGGCGCATCCGGAGCGCGTCGAGGCGGTCGCCCTCGACTTCGCGATGCCGCCCGACGTGGACACGCCGGAAGACTACGCGAAGCTTCATGTACAATAGCTAGCCATGCGCGACGAGATCCGGAAGATCCAGGAGATGATGGAAGCGGCCGAGTACGTCACCGATGCGCCGGTCGCGACGTCCGTTCACCTCGCGATGCGGCTGCACAAGCCGCTGCTCATCGAAGGCCCGGCCGGCGTGGGGAAGACCGAGGTCGCCAAGGTGATGGCGCGCATGCTCGCGACGAACCTGATCCGGCTCCAGTGTTACGAGGGGCTCGACGTCTCCACCGCGCTCTACGAGTGGAACTACCAGAAGCAGCTCTTGCACATCAAGCTCGAGGAAGCGGGACACAACAATCGCGCGATGGTCGACAAGGAACACGAGATCTTCTCCGAGCCGTTCCTGCTCCGCCGCCCGTTGCTCCAGGCGATCACGCAGGATTCGCAGTCACCGGTGCTCCTGGTCGACGAGGTCGATCGATGTATCGCCGCGCGGACGCTCGTCGCAACGACGATTGGGATCAAGCGGGCCGAAGACATCCGACCTGGCGACGAGCTGATCAGCTTCTCCCCCGAGCGTTTCCGCCTGACCCGCTCTCGCGTACGCAAGGTCATTCCGAGGCAGACCAACGACGTCCGAAGGATTATCGTGGGTGGCCGATTTATTGAGGTGACAGCGGAGCATAAGTTCGCTCGATACACGGACAACGGGTTCGAGGTGGTTCGGGCCGCTGATCTGCGTTCTTCTGACCGGCTTCCATTGTCGAAGGGCGTTGAGCCAGGTCGGGAAGTCGAGCCGAGCTTCGAGTTCGATGACAACCTCGTCAAGATCACGGCTCGAGGCAAGGCGCTCCTTCGCAGCGCGTACCTGCGCTCCGGCCTCACCTACGAGGTGATCGCGGGACGGGTCGGCGTGTCGAGGACGCACCTGCGTAACGTGCTCCAGCCGCGGTCCTTCCGGGATTCGCTTCGTGCCGGGGTGCTCGAGAAGCTGACCGAGGAGCTGGGCGTTTCAGGTCAACTCGGAGCCGTCGAGCACACGAGGGGGCTACGAATCGATCAGGGTGTGGCGTTCTTCGAGATCCTCGGATACATCGTCGCCGACGGTTGCTTCACGAGTGATCGGCTGTGCATTGCCGACAAGGACAGACTCAATCTCGAGATCTACGCCGAGAAGTTCGAGAAAGCCTTCGGAGTGCGTCCAAGGATCGTTCCGGGACCGCACCGGAACTACGAGCTCACGTACCACTCGCTCCCGCTGGGCCGCTTTCTGCACCGCGTACTCGGCGCCGGGATGGTTCGAAGCCGCGAGCGGATGGTCCCAGAGTTCGTGTTTGCGCTTTCTCGGGAGAAGCGCGCTGCGTTCGTCCGCGGCTACTTCGACGGCGAAGGGTGGGTCGGCGACCACCAAGTGTGCGCCGTCTCTGCCTCCCCGTATCTCCTCACCGGAATCCAGCAGGTGATGAGCTCGCTGGCGGTCGAGAGCCGGATCGCGAAAATCAAGAGCCACCCCAGGAGTTTTGGCAAGGGGACTTACTTCCAGCTTACCGTGTCCGACGTCCCGGCGTTCATGGACGCTGTTGGATTCGAAGCCCCAGCTAAACGGGCCCGTGCGAGCGGCCTGAAATCGCCCGCGTTCAGACGGACGGAGACATTGCCGAGCGCTCCGGTGACAACAGCGCTCAACCAGATCAGCACCCAGAGCGTGCTCGGCAACATCCCCGGGCACCAGACGATCTACGACATCCTTTCCGGGCGCGTGAAATCCAATGTGTGGTCACTCCGAAGGATTGCCGAATCGTTCGGGACGCCTGCGCTGAAGGATCTCCTCGGGCGCGGTGTGGTTCTCGAGGAAGTGACCTCGATCGAGAGCGTCACGGCGCCTCAGATCGTCTATGACTTTGTGCTGGACGGTGAGCCCTACTTCGTCGCCAACCAGGTCGTCACCCACAACTGCGACGAAGAGTTCGAGGCGTTCATGCTCGAGGTGTTCTCGGACTGGCAGGTGACGATCCCCGAGATCGGCACGATCAAGGCGACGCACCCGCCGCACGTCATCCTGACCTCGAATCGCACGCGCGAGCTGTCCGACGCGCTCCGGCGGCGCTGTCTCTATCTCTGGATCGACTATCCGCCGCCCGACAAGGAGATCCGGATCATCGCGCGCAAGGTGCCGGGGATCAACGAGCGGCTCGCGCGCGAGATCGCGAAGTTCATGGAGACGCTGCGCCAGGTGCGGCTCGCGAAGGTGCCGGGCGTGGCCGAGACGCTCGACTGGGCCCAGGCGCTCGCGTCGCTGCACGCGGATCACATCGACGAGCCGCTGGTCGCCGAGACGCTCGGGTGCGTGCTGAAGGACGTCGACGACATGAGGCGTTTCCGCGCCGAGGTGGCGAAGTCGGGCCTCAGTCCCTTCCTGCCCGCGCCGAGCTGAGCCGGTGGCGCGCGAGCTGTCGGCGGCGGTCGCGCGGTTCGCGACGCTGCTCCGGCGGTCCGGTCTCCCCGTAACACTCGTCGAAGTCACCGACGCGGTCCGCGCGCTCGACCATCTCGACATCGCCGATCGCCAGGAGCTCTACCTCGGCCTTCGCGCCGTCTTTGTCACGCGACCCGAAGAAGTCCCCCCCTTCGACCGGTGCTTCGAGGCCTTCTGGCGGGTTGCGCGGGACGAGGAGGATCCATCGGGGTTCATCCCGGCGCCGTCGCTCGACGACCAGGCGAATCCCGGCGTCGTCAAACCGGACCAGAAGCGGGAAGCGCTGGCCCTCGACTCGTGGGGCGAGGAAGAAGCCGAGGAGTCGGGAGATCCGCTCAGCGTGCCCCTGGCCTCCGAGGCCGAGGCGCTCGTGCACCAGGACTTTTCCACGTTCGGCGCCGAGCAGCTCGACGAGCTGCTCAAGCTCACCATCAAGATCGCGCGCCGCCTCGCCCATCGCATGAGCCGCCGCCGCCGTCCGGTGAAGCGGCGGGGGCGGGTCGATCTCCGGCGGACGCTGCGCGCGAACCTCACGCGCGGCGACCTCATCGAGCTCCGCTATCGAGAGAGGAAGCGGAAGAAGATCAGGCTCGTCCTGCTCTGCGACGTCTCGGGCTCGATGGATCTCTACAGCCGCTTCCTGCTCCAGTTCCTCTTCGCCCTCCAGAACGTCTTCGGCCGGGTGGAAACCTTCATCTTCTCGACCCGACTCACGCGCGTCACCGAATACCTGCGCGGGCGCTCCTACCGGCAGGTGCTGCGGCGCCTGACGGACGTGCGCGACTGGTCGGGCGGGACGCGGATCGGCGAATCGATCGCCCAGTTCAACCGCGAGTGGCCGCACCTCGTGGATCGGCGGACGATCGTGATCATCCTCTCGGATGGGTGGGACACGGGGGAGCCCGACGTGCTCGCGACCGAGCTTCTGAGGATCAAGCGGCGCGCCGCGCGGGTCATCTGGCTGAATCCGCTCCTCGGGAATCCCTCGTACGAGCCGCTGACGCGTGGCATGGCGGCGGCCCTGCCGCTGATCGATGACTTCGCCGCCGGCCACAACCTCGCGGCCCTGCGTGACCTCGCCGGAAAGCTTCATCTTTAGTCCAGGAGTCGACAGGGGTGCTTCCCGGCCCTGGTCGGCGTATCATTAGGTTCCATGGCGGAACTCTTCGATCACATTGACGAACTTCGACGCTCCCCGGGCAAGGTCGCAGTCGCCACGCTGGTCAACACGCGGGGCACGACGCCCCGAAAAGAAGGCGCGAAGATGCTCGTCGGCGAAGGCGGTGCCGTGCTCGGCTCCGTCACGATCGGCGGGTGCGTGGACGCCCAGGTCATCGAACAGACCGAGGAAGTGCTGCACACGATGAAGCCCCGGTTGCTCGAGCTGAACCTCGGTGACGAGGAGGCCTGGGAGATCGGCCTCACGTGCGGCGGGACGATCGAGGTATTCGTCGAGCCGCTGACCGCCGACTTTCTGGAGCGCGTGCGCGCCCACACAGGCCGCGGCGGGCGGGCGGCGATCGTCACCCGGCTCGACGGGCCGGTCGGCGCGAAGCTCCTCGTTCTGGACGACGGCACGTCCGCGGGCACGCTCGGTGATCCCGGGCTGGACGAACCGTTCACCCGCGAAGCGCGCGAGGCGATGGCCGCCGGAATCTCGCGCACGCTTTTGCTCGAGAACACGCGCGCGTTCGTCGAGGTGTTCGCGCCGTCGGCCCTGCTCCTCGTGGTCGGTGCCAGCCACGTCTCGATGCCGCTCACCGAGCTCGCCAAGGTGCTCGGCTATCGCACGGTCGTGGTCGACGGCCGGCCGCGGTTCGCGACCCGCGAGCGGTTCCCCGGCGTGGACGAGTTGCGGATCGGCATCCCGTCGGAGCTCGTCAGCGAATACCCGCTCGTCCCCTCCACCGCGCTCGTGCTGATGGCCCACGACTACAAGTACGATCTGCCGGTGCTCCACAAGGCGCTCGCCACCGAGGTCGGCTACATCGGGATGCTCGGCTCGGCGCGACGCGGCGCGGCGATCTTGAAGCTCCTCGCCGAGGAAGGCGAGGGCGACGCTGCGCTCAAGCGCATTCGCGTCCCGATCGGCCTCGATATCGGCGCCCGCTCGGCGCCCGAGATCGCGCTCGCGGTCATGGCCGAGATCCAGGCGGTGCGCGGCGGCGGGACCGGCCAGCCCATGAGCACGAAGCCCCGGCGTCAATGAAAGCGATTGCTCAGCGGCGCGACGCGGTGACCCTCGAGGGCCTGGTCGACAAAGTGCTCTGCCACGACGTCCGTGACGCGGCCGGGAAGGTCGCGGTCGAGAAGGGCGCGCGGCTCACCGCGGCCACGGCGAAGGTCCTGCTCGAGACCCCGTGGGAGGAAATCCACCTGCTTGTGGTCGAGCCCTCGGACCTGCACGAGGAGGAAGCAGGCAAGCGGCTGGCCGCGGCGGTCGTGGGCGACGGCGTCGAGGTGAAGGGCTACACGGGGGGCCAGTGGACACTGGTCGCGACCCGCCGGGGGCTTCTGAAGGTTCAGCGCGAGGCGCTGGCCGACGTCAATGCCATGGAAGGCGTCTCGGTCTTCACACTCTTCGAGGCGCAGCCCGTCGAGCCGGGCGAGACGATCGGCAAGTGCAAGGTCACACCGCTCGTCATCCCCTCCGAGACACTCCGCGCCGTCGAGAAGATCGCGCGCGACGTGCACGGGCTCGTGACCGTGAGCGGTTTCAGGCCGGCAACGATCGGCGCCGTGGCGCAGGAGCGCCTCGACGCCAGGCAGCGTGCCCGGTTCGAGGCGGCGCTGACGCAGAAGATCGAATGGTTCGGCGGACGCCTCCTGCCGATCCACTACGCCGGCGGTTCGGCGCGCGTCGTGGCCGACGCGTTGACGGCGCTCAGGCGGGACGGCGCGGAGGTGCTGATCGTGGCCGGGGCGAGCGCGCTCGACCCTCTCGATCCCGTCTTCGGTGGGCTCACGCTGCTGGGCGCCCGCATGGAGCGCCACGGTGCTCCGGCGCATCCCGGGAGCTTGCTCTGGCTCGCGATCTGGGACGGCAAGGCCGTGCTCGGGATGCCGACCTGCGGCATGTTTTCCCAGGCGACGACGTTCGACCTGGCGTTGCCGCGCATCCTCGCCGGCGAGCGCGTGGACAACCGGACGCTGGCTGAGCTGGGCCACGGCGGCCTCCTCTCGCGCGACGTGGCGTACCGCTTCCCGCCCTACCGCACGAACGCGGCGAGGGGAGAGCTCGAGTGAGCACCGCCACGCCCTCCGCGGCCGGCGGGCTCTACAGTGACGTCATCCGCGAGCGGTGGCGGCGGCCGCGCCACCGCGGTGAGTTGCCGGGCGCGAACGCCGTCGCCGAGGACGTGAATCCGCTCTGCGGTGACCGCGTTCGGTTGATGCTGACGATCGAGCCGGGCGGCCGGATCGCAGCGGTTCGGTTCGTGGGCGATTCGTGCGCCATCTGCACTGCGTCCACCGACGTCCTTGCCGAGCTGATCACCGGCCGGCCACGGGACGAGGCGAGGGCCATCGAGATCGCAGATCTGCTCGCCGTCCTCCAGGCGGAGATCCGTCCCACGCGGATGCGCTGCGTGACCCTTCCAATCTCGGTGCTGGCTCAGGCGCTCAACGGGACCAAGACGCCATGAGGCTGGACGAGCAGACACGCCCGGACTTCCCGATCCTCCAGCGGATCGTCAACGGCCGGCCGCTCGTTTACTTCGACTCGGGCGCCTCGAGCCAGAAGCCGCGGGCCGTGATCGAGGCGATGAGCCAGTATTACGAGCGGAGTCACGCGAACGTTCACCGCTCGATCCATACCCTGGGCGAAGAGGCGACCGAGCTCTACGAGCTGGCCCGCGACGCCGTCCAGCGATTCATCGGCGCCGCGAGCCGGGAGGAGGTCATCTTCACCCGTGGCACCACCGACGGCCTTGGCCTGATCGCCGAGACCATCGGCCGGACGCTCGCGAAGGGCGACGAGATCGTGGTCACCGAGCTCGAGCATCACTCGAACCTGATTCCCTGGCAGCTGGTGGCCCGTGACCGCGGCGCGGCGCTCAAGGCCGTGCCGATCCTCCCGGATGGCACCGTCGACCTCGCCGCCCTCGACCGTCTGCTCACGCCGCGCACGCGCGTGGTCGCGTTCGCGCACGTCTCGAACGTGCTAGGAACGATTCTCCCGGTGACCGAGATCGTGCGTCGGGCGCGCACCGTCAACGCGATCACGGTGGTCGACGGGGCTCAGGCGGCGCCTCACCTGAGGCTCGATATGTCTGCGCTGGAATGTGATTTCTACGTGTTCTCAGCCCACAAGATGCTCGGCCCCACCGGGATCGGTGTCATGTACGGCCGGCGAGCGGTTCTGGACAGTCTCGAACCCGGACGCGGCGGCAGCGAGATGATCAAAGAAGTCTGGATCGATCACGCCCAGTGGAACGATCTCCCCTGGCGGTTCGAGCCCGGCACCCCGCCCATCGCCGAGGCTGTCGGCCTGACCGCGGCGATCGAGTATCTGGAAAAGCTCGGCATGGACCGCGTCGCCGAGCACGAGCGCGCCCTCACCCGCCAGACGCTCGAGGGGTTGGCGCGGATCCCGGGGGTCACGCTCTACGGCCCACCCACGGCCGAGCGCGGGGCCGTCGTCTCCTTCACCGTCCAGGGCCTCCATCCGCACGACGTCGCGGCCCTCCTCGATGCGGAGGGCATCGCCGTCAGAGCCGGACATCACTGCGCGATGCCGCTCATGCGGCGTCTTGGTGTCGTGGGCACCTCTCGGGCGACCTTCTCGGTGTTCAACTCGCCCGACGAGGTCTCGCTGTTCCTGGCGACGGTGGCCGGGCTGCATTCGGCGCTCTAACGAGGACCTCGGTGAGCACGTCCGGTCCCCGCGATGCGTTCGTCTCTCCGCGATTCGGCCAGGTGGCGACGTTCATGCTGCTGCCCGTCGCCCCCTCGGCCAAAGGCCTCGACGTCGCCCTGCTGGGTATCCCGTACGACGGGGGGACCTCGTATCGGACCGGGGCGCGCTTCGGTCCGAGAGCTGTGCGGGAGCAGTCCTCCCTGATCCGTCCGTGGAATCCCGTGCTCAAGGTCCACCCGTTCGAGCGCCTGCGTGTGGCCGACTGCGGCGACGTTGACGTCGTGCCGATCTCGATCGAGCGCACCCTGGCCGCCATCGAGGCGCGTGTCGGCGAGGTGATCGCCGACGGGGCGATCCCCGTGTGTGTCGGCGGCGATCACTCCGTGACGCTTGGTATCCTGCGCGCGCTCGCGCGCCGCCACGGGCGACTCGGCCTCGTGCACTTCGATGCCCACCCCGACACCTGGGACGAGTACTTCGGCTCGAAGTTCTTCCACGGCACACCGTTCCGCCGCGCCGTGGAGGAGGGACTCGTCGAGCCCAGACGCATGATCCAGGTCGGGATCCGCGGTCCGCTGTACGGCGCCGAGGACTTCGCCTTCCACGACCAGCACGGGATCGAGGTTGCCCGCATCGAGGCGGTGAAGGAGCAGGGGACTGCCTGGGTGGCGGAGCGGTTCGCGCGCCTGCGCGGCGGGCCGGTCTACTGTTCGTTCGACATCGACGCCGTCGATCCGGCGTTCGCCCCGGCGACCGGCACCCCCGAGGTCGGCGGGCTCACGTCTTACGAGGCGCTCGTGCTGGTGCGGGCGCTCACCGGTCAGGCGCTCGTGGGCGCGGACGTCGTCGAGGTTTCACCCCCATACGACGGCCCCGGTCAGATAACCTCGCTGCTCGCCGCGAATCTCCTCTTCGAGCTGGTGAGCCTCCTGGCGCTACAGCGATGACTCCGGGTCGCGTCATTCTCAGGCCACCCCCGGTCGCGCCGGCCTCACGGCGCTCGTTACAATGAATCCGGGTCGCGCCTTCTTCGCCCTGCTCGCGATCGCGCTGCTGGCGCTCCCCGTGGCGACGGCGGCCGCGCCCGCACCCGTGGCGACGATCGACATCGAGGGCGTGATCAACCCGGTGACGCTGCGTCTCGTGGGCATCGCCATTGACCGTGCCCAGGCCGAAGGCGCCCAGGCGCTCGTCATCCAGCTCGACACGCCCGGGGGCCTCGAGCGCTCGATGCGGGCGATCGTCCAGCGCATGATGAACGCCGATGTCCCCGTCATCGTGTTCGTCGCGCCGACCGGCGGCCGGGCGGCCTCGGCCGGCGTCTTCATCACGATGGCGGCACACGTGGCGGCGATGGCGCCCGCGACCAACATCGGCGCCGCCTCGCCCGTCGCGCTCGGCGGCGGCGCCGACAAGACGATGATGAAGAAGATCGAGAACGACGCGGCCGCGTTCATCCGCACCGTCGCGCTCGAGCGAGGCCGCAACGCGGACTGGGCCGAGAAGGCTGTGCGCCAGGCGGTCGCGATCACCGAGCGCGAAGCGGTGAAGCTGAAGGTCGTCGACCTCATCGCCGACTCCATCCCCGACCTGCTCGAGAAGATCGACGGCCGCACGGTCAAGCTGCCGAAAGGAATGACGACACTCGCCACGAAGGGCGCCCCGGTCCGGCCGATCGAGATCGGCTTCCGCGACCGGTTTCTGAACGTCATCACGGACCCCAACGTGGCCTACGTGCTCATGATGCTCGGCATGCTCGGGCTCTTCTTCGAGCTGTCGAACCCGGGCGTGATCCTGCCCGGCGTCATCGGCGGGATCTCGCTGATCCTGGCCTTCTTCGCCTTCCAGAGCCTGCCGATCAACTACGCGGGGTTGCTCCTGATCCTCTTCGGCATCGTGTTGCTGGTGGCCGAGATCAAGATCGTGAGCCACGGCGTCCTGGCCATCGGCGGCATCATCTCGATGGCGCTCGGCTCGCTGATGCTGTTCGACTCGCCCGAGGTCGGCTTCCGCGTGTCCTGGTGGGTGATCGCGCCGATGGTGGGGGCGACGGCGGGACTTTTCTTGTTCGTGGTCGCGGCGGGCGTGCGCGCGCTGGGGCAGCCGCCGGCGACCGGCGCGGAGGGGCTCATCGGCAAGACCGGCAGCGTCCGGGAGCGGCTCGCCCCGGAGGGTCAGGTGATGGTCTCCGGAGAGATCTGGCGTGCGGTCGCCGACGGCGAGCCCGTCGAGATCGGCGGCCAGGTGCGGATCGTCGCGGTGGACGGGCTCACGCTGAAGGTCACCAAGGCGGAGGCCAGGGGAGGAGTCGCATGATCACGATGAACTCGCTGCTGCTCATCGTCGTCGGCTTCGTGGCGCTCTTCTTCATCGGCTCCTTCGCGCGCATCTTGCGCGAGTACGAGCGCGCGGTCATCTTCCGCCTGGGCCGCAGCACCAAGGCGATCTTGAACCCGGGCGGGCAAGGCAACGGGCCGGGGCTCGTCCTGCTGGTGCCCCTCATCGACAAGATGGTGAAGGTGAGCATGCAGACCGTCGCGCTCGACGTGGCGCCGCAGGACGTGATCACGCGCGACAACGTGTCCCTGAAGGTCAGCGCCGTCATTTACTTCCGGGTGGTCGACCCGCAGCGAGCGGTGATCGCGGTCCAGGACTATCTCTACGCGACCTCGCAGATCGCGCAGACGACGCTGCGGAGCGTGCTCGGCCAGGTCGAGCTGGACGACCTCCTGTCGGCGCGCGACAAGATCAACCAACAGCTCCAGCGGATCATCGACGAGCACACCGAGCCCTGGGGCATCAAGGTGGCGACCGTCGAGGTCAAGCAGATCGACCTCCCCCAGGACATGCAGCGCGCCATGGCCAAACAGGCCGAGGCCGAGCGGGAGCGCCGAGCCAAGGTCATCAACGCCGACGGCGAGTTCCAGGCGGCGGCGAAGCTTTCGGAGGCCGCCGAGGTCCTCACGCGGCACCCGATCGCTGTCCAGCTCCGGTATCTGCAGACGATGCGCGAGATCGCCTCCGAACGGTCCACGACGACCTTCTTCCCGCTGCCGCTGGACCTCTTCGGCCCGCTGCTCCAGGCCTTCAACAAGGGTGGGGACGGTCCCAAGGCGTGATGTAGAATACGTTCGCTTCGCTGGTGGCCTCGGGGGGTTAGCTCAGTTGGGAGAGCGCGGCGTTCGCAACGCCGAGGTCGAGGGTTCGAATCCCTTACCCTCCACCA
>JAHFDK010000385.1 GCA_023249095.1 Candidatus Rokuibacteriota bacterium
GCTCGAAGATCCACGCCTGCTCGTCGGCGGTGGACGGTACGTGGACGACCTCGCCCGACCAGGCATGGTGCACGCCGTAATCGTGCGGAGCCCACACGCTCACGCCCGCGTGGTCCACGTGGACGCGCGGCGAGCCCTGGCGCAGAAGGGCGTCTTGGCCTGCGTGACGGGGGCCGATCTCGGCGGTGTGCCACCGATTCCCATCCGCCAGGGTGCCAAGCCGGGGCACGCTGCCTATTTGCAACCGCCACTGGTTGGCGACCGGGTGCGGTACGTCGGCGAGCCGGTGGCGGTCGTCGTCGCGACCGATCGCGCGAGCGCCGTCGACGCACGCGAGCTCGTCGAGGTCCAGTACGACGTCCTGCCGGCGCTCGTCGACGCCGAGGATCTGGAGCGCCACGGCGCGCCGAGGCTCTTTCCCGAGGGCAACGTGGCGGACTCGTGGACGACCGCGCTCGGGGACGTCGAGGCCTCGCTGCGGGAGGCGACGTGCGTCGTGCGAGAGCGATTCGCTCTCGGGCGGCAGACCGCGGCGCCAATGGAGACTCGCGGACTCCTGGCCGAGTGGGACGCCGCGTCGGAGCTCCTGACCGTATGGGGCACGACAAAAGTCCCCTACTTCAACCGGCGGACGCTCGCCGCCTTGCTGAGCCTCGACGAGGGCCGCATCCACTTCGCGGAGACTGATGCCGGCGGCGGGTTCGGCGCACGCGGCGAGTTCTACCCCGAGGACTTCCTGGTGCCCTACCTGGCCCGGCGCCTGTGTCGACCCGTTAAGTGGGTGGAGGATCGGCGCGAGCACTTCCTTGCGATCGATCACTCACGAGAGCAGCGATGGTCCGTCGTGGCCGGCGCCGACGAGCGGGGGCGGCTACTGGCGCTCGATGCCACTCTGGTGAATGTTCTAGGAGGCTACCTGCGCACACACGGCGTCTGGGTGGCCGCGCTCACCACGTCCTATCTGCCCGGTCCGTACCGGTGGCCGAGCTTTCGCTGCCGAGTTTCGTGCGTCATGACGAACAAGACGCCGACGGGCACGGTCCGTGCGCCCGGCTTCTACGAGGGCACCTTCGTGCGCGAGCGAGTCCTCGACCTCCTCGCCGCGCGTCTCGGCCTGGACCCGGCCGAAATCCGTCGTCGCAACCTCCCGAGGCCGAGCGAGGTTCCGTACACGGTCAACACGGTGGCCGCCTCGGTCACGGGGCGCGACGCCGACTTCGGCGGCGAGGACTTCGGCGAGGCGCGGCTGGTCGCCTGTCGCGCGCGGAACGCCGCCGGCGGCGACGTGAGGTTCGGCGTCGGGCTGGCGGCGCTAGTCGAAACTTCCGGCACCGGCCCCTTCGAGAGCGCGAGAGTGACGTTGACCCCCGAGGGGACAATCGTGTTGGCGACCGGCGCCACTTCGCTGGGCCAGGGGCTCCCCACCACGCTCGCGCAAGTCTGCGCTGAAGCCCTTCAGATCCCGCCGGCCGATATCGAGGTGCACCTGGGTGACACCAATCGGATGCCACACGGTGTCGGCAGTTCCGCCAGTCGCTCGATGGTGATGGCCGGCAGCGCCGTGCACCAGGCGTCCATCCGCCTTCGAGAGCAGATCGTGGCCCTGGCGGCGGCGCACTTCGAGGCGAGCCCGGCCGACATCACGCTCGAGGACGGCGCAGCGATCGTCCGCGCCGTCGGCTCGTTCGGCGTGCATCTCTCCGTCGTGGGGGTCGACGTCACGACGGGCCAGGTGCAGCCCGAGACACACTTCGTTCTGTGCGACGTGGGGCGCGCGATCAATCCGACGATCGTCGAGGCCCAACTGGTGGGCGCGGTCGTCCAGGGGCTCGGCCACGCGACGATGGAAGAGCTGGTGTACGACCCGAGCGGTCAGCTCTTGACCGGAACCTTCATGGACTACGCGATGCCCACCGCCAGCCGCGCGCCAGCCGTCGAGGTCATGGTCCAGGAAGCCGCCGCGCCGTCGAATCCCCTCGGTGTGAAAGGCGCTGGGGAGGCCGGGACCTCCGGCGTCGGCGCCGCAGTCGCCAACGCCGTGGCGAACGCGGTCGGCGCCGCGGCCGCCCGACATCTCCCCGTGACAGCGCCGCGGGTCAGGGCGGCGCTCCGAGCGATTTGATTTCGACTCAGAGTGCCTGAACGCGGCAGAGCGTCGATCGGTGCGGCGTGCCACCGCTGACCGGATCGTGCACGTCGTTCAGCACGAGCAGGTTCTGGTTGGCGCCCGCCTCGCTGAACGGATCGAAGCCGGGCAGGCCGAGCTCGGGGCACGCCTCCCACCAGCCGTGCGAGCAGCAGACTACCCCAGGCAGAATGGCGTCGCTGATCTGAGCCTGGGCGCGAACGCGACCGCTCGGCGTCTCCACGACGACCCACTGGCCGCCCCTGATCCCGTACTCCGCGGCCGTCTCGGGATGGATCTCGGCGGTCGGGTTCGGCGCGGTCTTCCTGAGGCTCGGCAGACCCCGGAGCTGGCTGTGCATGTACTGCGGACGCTTGGCGTTGGTCAGCACCAGCGGAAAGCGCTCGCGTAGGTCCGGCCGGCTCAGCGGGCTCAGCGCAGGCTCGACGTACACGGGCAGCGCGGGCAGGCCGTGCTCTGCGAACTTGAGCGCGAAGATCTCGACCTTTTTCGTCGGCGTCGCGAACCCTCGAGGCGTACCCCGAGTCTCATCGAGCTCGGCGAACTTTCGGTAGCGGAGCGGCGCGCGCGGGACCGAGATCCCGTGCGGCATCGCCGCCAGCGTCTCGAGACTCACCCCGCTGGGCGCCAGCAGATGGCGATAGCCCGCCTCCAGGTCGCCGCCCCAGAACTCTGCGCCGAGGCCGAGCCGGGTCGCGAGGTCGAAGATGATGGCGACATCGGACCGGCGCTCGTAGAGCGGCGGCACCACGGCCTCGCGGAGCTGGATGTGGGCCATGGCCTCGATCGGATAGCGGTTGCCAACCTTGAGCGCCGAGCACTCCATCCAGCTCGCAGCGGGCAGCAGGACGTCCGCGAACCGGCTCGTCGGCGTCTCGACCAGCTCGATCTGGGCGAAGAACTCGAGCCGCTCGAGCGCCCGTCGACCCTGCAGGGTGTCGCCGTTGGCGAGCAGCGCGTTGGCCCCGAACGACACCAGCGCGCGCACCGGATAGGGCTCGCCGTCGAGGATCGCCCGATACAGGTCGTAGGCGGTCACGGTGCCCGGTGTGGCCGGCGGTCCGATCGGTCGCTCGGCGCGCCCGAGCCGGCGCAGCTCCATCGCTTGGCCCAGCGCCGAGCGCGCGCTCACATCCTCGACCTTCGGCGCCGGGCCCGGCACGTTGCCGCCCGGGCAATCGAAGTCGCCGAGCAGGGCGTAGAGGATCTCGATCGCCCGCGACGCCTGGGTGGCGTTCGTGTGCTGCACGAGCCCGTTGTGGAAGTAGTGCGAGACCGGCCGATTCTCGGCGAGCAGCCGCGCGGCCGCGACGACCTTGTCCGCGGCTGCGCCCGTGATCCGCGCGACCGTCGCGGGCTCGTAGTCGGCGGCGATCGCGGCCAGACGCTCGAAGACGGGTCGGCACGTCACCTCGCGACCGTCGGCCAGTCGCACCGTCCGCGCACCCCTGAGGGCCAGCAGCGCGTCCATCGTATAGATGCCGCGCTCGGCGTCGTAGACGGTGAGCTCGGTGCTCCCCTCGACGGCCGCGACGTGGCGTCGACCGGTGGATGGCGCGCCGTCCAGGTCTGTGCCTGTGAGAAGCTGGCCGGTGTCGTCCCGCACCAGGAACGGTGCGTTGGTCCACTCGCGCACGAATTCGCTGTCGTAACCGCCGTCGCGGATCAGCAGGTTGATGAGCCCGAGCGCCAGCGCGCCGTCGGTGCCCGGTCGGACCTGCAGCCAGACGTCCGCCTTGTTCGCCAAACCCACCCGGCGCGGATCAACGACCAGCAGCCTGGCGCCCCGCGCCTTGGCCGCTGCGATGTCCGTGGCCAGGGTCAGGAAGTTGCCGTTCGGGTTCGAGCCCCACACCACGATGCAGGCGCTCCGCGCCACGTCGGGCATCGGCAGCGCCGGCGTCCCGAAGGTGTAGTGCGCACCGGCCGTGTCACGCGGCCACTGGCAAAGATGGGTCGTGCCGCCGATGTTCGGGGTGCCGAAGTGATTGATGAGTCTCTGCAGCCAGCGCTCGGTGTCGGTGAGCGCCGTGCCCCCGGTCGTCCCCTTGTTGAACGCGACGGCGTGGGCCCCGGAGGAGGCGCGCACCTCGAGGAGCTTCCCGGCGATCAGGTCGAGCGCCTCATCCCAGCTGCATCGCTCCCAGCCCGGGTCGGGGCTCGTCTTGGGCCGCGTGCGACGCATCGGGAAGTTCACCCGATCGCGATGATCGTGGAACTCGGGCGCAGCCCGGCCCTTCGCACAGATGGCCCCGCCGTGAGGATGCGATCGGTCCGGCTCGACGCTCAGCAGACGCGCCCCGGTGTCCACGGTTGTCACCACGGGACAGTGCACGGCGCAGAACCCGCAGTACCCCTTGACCGCCCGGCTCGCGTCCACCCTCATCGTTCCCATCGACCGTGACGTGAGTATAGCGCCCACCCGCGTTGTCGTAGAGTGTCCGCGTGGTCTCGCTGCGTGGCGTCGTGGCGTCGGGTCTGGGTCAGGGGGCGCAGTTCATGGCGGTGCCCTGGGTACGAGAGGGCATTCGTCGCCTGATCGGATTCGATCCCTACTCAGGCACGCTCAACGTCCGTCTCGTGGACCCGGACGCGCTCGTCGCGTGGCGCCGGATCCGGGAGGGCTCGGCGCTCCGGCTGGTGCCGCCTCCGCCGGAGACGTGCGGCGCGCGGCTCTTCCGCGCGGTCGTCGCGCCTGATGTCAGCGCCGCCATCGTCGTACCCGACGTCACGCAATATGGTGATGACACGCTAGAGCTGGTCGCCGCGGTGCATGTCCGGAACCACTTCGGATTGCACGATCGCGATCCAGTGACCCTGCGGATAGCTGCGGCGCTCGCACCAGGCTCATCTTGAATCGCGGCTTCACGAC
>JAHFDK010000112.1 GCA_023249095.1 Candidatus Rokuibacteriota bacterium
TCACGAGATCGTGCGGGCCGCCCGCCTGAACCTGGCGCCGGGCCCCTGGGACTATCTCGCGGGCGGCGCCGAGACCGAGACCACGCTGCGGCGCAATCGACAGGCCCTCGACTCGGTCGCGTTCCGCCCTCGGGTCCTGCGAAACGTCGCGAAGATCGACACCACTTCGAGCCTGCTCGGGCGGCCCGTTCGGATTCCGGTCATGATCGCGCCCGTCGGGTCCGTGGAGAGCTTCGAGCCGGGCGGCGGCGCCACCGCCGCGAAGGCTTCCGCCGAGTTCAACGTGCCGCAGATGCTGAGCTCGGTCTGCAACCCGGGCCTCGAGGCCGTCGCCGCCGCGGCCGACAACTTCCGCATCTTCCAGCTCTACGTCCGCGGCGACGACGCCTGGGTGGACGACCACGTGAAGCGCGCCAAGGACCACGGCTACGCCGCGTTCTGCCTCACGGTGGACACCGCGAGCTACAGCCGCCGCGAGCGCGACCTGGCGCGGCGCTTCGTCAAGCCCTGGCGCCTGCGCGCGACCGGCTTCGACTTTCAGGCCGGGCTCAACTGGGACCACGTGAAGCGCTTCAAGGACTTGCACGACATCCCGCTCATCTTGAAGGGCATCGCCACGGCGGAAGACGCCGCGCTCGCGTGCGACCACGGGGTCGACGGCGTCTACGTCTCCAATCACGGCGGCCGCCAGCTCGACCACGGGCGCGGCACCATCGACGTCCTCCCGGAAGTCGTCGCGGCGGTGCGGGGCCGCGCGACGATCATCGTCGACGGCGCCTTCATGCGGGGCACCGACATCGTGAAGGGAATCGCGCTCGGCGCCCACGCCGTCGGCATCGGGCGGCTCTCGTGCTGCGGCCTCGCCGCCGCCGGCCAGGCGGGGCTCGTGCGGGTGTTCGAGCTCCTCGAAGAGGAGATCCGGATCTGCCTCGCGCTCCTCGGCGTCGATCGTCTCTCGGCCGTCGGGCCGTCCTATCTCCACGCGGCGACGCCGGTCCGTCCCGCGCACGTGACCAGCGCATTCCCGCTGCTGGAGGAAGATGGATACTGATTCACCGGCCGCATAGTCTCTACCGTGTACGCCGTCCTCGCGGCATCCGTCCTGCTGAGCACGCTTGTCGTGCTGGGTGCGGACGCGCGGGCGCTCGCCCAGGAGTCCAGCGCGGCGATCGCCCGGATCGAGGGGCGGCAGTCGCCCAGTCGGCAGGGACTCGACTCCTTCACGCTGCAAGAGGTCATGCAGAAGTATCGCGTGCCCGGGGTCAGCGTCGCGGTCATCAAGGACTTCGAGCTCCACTGGGCGAAGGGTCACGGTGTCGCCGACGTCGAAGGCGCCCTGCCCGTCGAGCCGCGCACATTGTTCCAGGCGGCGTCGATCAGCAAGGCAGCGACGGCGATGGCCGTGCTGAAGGCCGCGCAGGACGGTCGACTCTCGCTCGACGCCGACATCAACACGATCTTGAAGTCGTGGCAGGTTCCCCCCGTGGGGTTCACGACTGGCATAGTCCGCGTGACACCGCGGGCGTTGCTGAGCCACACGTCCGGGGCGGACGACAGCTTCGGGTTTCCCGGCTATCTTCCTTCGCAGCCGCGGCCCACGGTCCTGCAGATCCTCGACGGCCAGAAGCCCTCCAACGTGGGCCCCGTGCTCTTCGCACGACCCCCGTTCGCCGCGTACAGGTACTCCGGTGGGGGATTCACGATCCTGCAGCTCGCGATGATTGACGTCCTGGGGAAGCCCTTCGCCGAAATCATGCGGGAGCACGTGCTCGATCCGATCGGGATGAGCGACAGCAGCTACGAGCAGCCGCTGCCATCGGCAGGCGACACCAAGGCCGCCCGCGCCCATAGCTGGCAGGGCCAGTCGATGACCGCGAAGTGGCACGTCTATCCCGAGCAGGCGGCCGCCGGGCTCTGGACCACGCCGACCGACCTCGCGCGATTCGTCCTCGAAGTGCAGCGGGCGCTTCGCGGTCCGGCCGGCCGTGTCCTCTCGCAGGCGATAGCGCGGGCGATGATCGCACCGGTCGGGGTTGGCCCGTACGGCCTGGGAGTCACAGTGGAGAAGCGCGCCGAAGGCTGGTACTTCGGCCACGACGGCGCCAATTGGGGATTTCGCTGTGCTCTCGTGGCGCACGCCCTGAAGGGCTACGGCGTGGTCGTCATGACCAACGGCGACAGCGGCACCCCCGTCATCAAGGAGATCGAAGCTCGCGTCGCCGCGGCCTACGACTGGGACTCGCTGGACAAGCCCATCCCACGATAGAGTCAGGCCATGGCGACGAAGCCCGCGCTGCCCTCGGAGCTCCCCGCGGATCCGCTCCCGCTCTTCGAGAGCTGGCTGAAGGAAGCCTTCGCCGAGATCAGGAACGCGCACGCGATGACGCTCGCGACCGTCGATCCTGAAGGTCGCCCCACGGCGCGCATGGTGCTCTGCCGCGGCTTCGACGCGCGCGCGGGCTGGATCGTCTTCTACACCGATCGCGAGAGCGCCAAGGGACAGGCGCTCGATCTCAATCCCCGCGCGGCGCTGGTCTTCTATTGGGACGCCTTCGAGCGGCAGGTGCGCATCGAGGGGCCCGTGACCCTGGCGCCCGACTCGGACTCGGACGCCTACTGGAAGTCTCGGCCGCCCGACGCGCGAGTCGCGGCATCCGCCAGCGACCAGAGCCGGCCGATCGAGTCGCGCGCCGCGTTCCTGGCGAAGGTCGAGGAAGAGGCGAAGCGCTCCGGGGGCCACCTTCCACGACCTAAACGCTGGGGCGGCTATCGTGTCTGGGCCGAACGCGTCGAGCTGTGGGTCGGCCAGCCGGCACGCGCCCACGACCGCGCACTCTGGACCCGCTCGCTGGCGCCGACCGGCGAGGACTTCAGCGGCGGCCCCTGGCACGCGACTCGGCTCCAGCCCTGAACCGGCATGGTCTCGACAGCAGGCGGCGAATGCGCGTCCTCGAGCTGATCGTCGTGGCCGTCCTGGTAGCGCCGCTCATGATCACCCTCGCCACACCCGATGGTCAGGAACGCATCGTCAACAAGCAGGATGCCGACCGAATCTTCGGGCTGAATCGGTCTCAATGGGAACAGGAAGTCACGCGGCTGGTGAATTTCCAGGGCTGGAAGGTCCAGCCCAATCCAGGCGACACCGGCACGGGCGTTATCGCCCTGGATTCCAAGACTGGTGTCGGTCTCGCTGTCCAGCCTTTATTCCGAGACGCGCAGGGTCCGCCAGGAACGCTCGTCGTCGGAAGCTACTACCCCGCCGGGACGTTTCGTCGGTTCAGCGAGCAGACGAGGCGGGAGGTGGAAGCGATCGCCAGTTCTGACCTTGGCCCGGCGTACTCGCTCAGCGTCTCGTTCAGCACGAGGGTCTCGCCGCCGCCCGGGTTCGATGTTGTGGAAGTCATCATCACTCGCGCACGGCGATGACCCGGGCAACGCGCAGCGAATCACGTTGACTCGGCACACACAGGAGGCGATATGTCGATCCGACTCGTCGTGACCATCACCGCGGCCCCGGGCAAGGGCGCCGAGCTGGCGCAGGCGTACAAGGCCCGCTGCGCAGACGCGATGAAGGAGCCCGGCTGCGAACAGTTCGAGATTTTCCAGAGCGTCGCGAACCCCGACCGGCTGGCGCTGCTGGAACGCTGGGCCGACCAGGCCGCGCTGGACGTGCATGCGCGGTTGAACAGCACGCGTCCTCCGCTCCGGCCCGAGCTGCGCGCGGGGAGCGGCGAGCGCGAAGACTACCAGTACAACCGGACCCGCTAACCCCGCTCGCCGCCGGGAGCCGTCAGCCCGTCATCGCGACGACCTCGATCTCGACCAGGAAGTCGGGGTGGGCGAGGCGCCGGACCTCGACCGTGGTGCTGGTGGGGAGCGCAGGGCCGAAGTACTCCATCCGGACGTCCACGTGGCGGAAGTACTCGTCCATGTCGGTGACGAACGTGTTGGTCTTGACGATGTCGGCGAGCGACGCGCCCGCCGCGGCCAGGGCGGCCTTGATGTTCTCGCCGACCTGGCGGATCTGCGCCCGCATGTCACCCTTGCCCACGACGTTGCCGGCCCGGTCCCGCGCCAGCTGGCCGGCGACAAAGATGAGGCGACGACCTTCGACCGACACGACGTGGGAATAGAGCGTGTGGCCGCTGCGGCTGGGGGCGGCGAGCGCCTCCGGCTGGATGTTCTTTCGCGTGATCGCCATGCTCGTGTCCTCTGCCCGGTGGCTCAGGCGGTCCAGTGGTCCCACGCCCGCGCCGCGAGCGCGACCGCAAGCGCGATGTCCTCGTCGAGGAGATAGCGCCCCGACGCGAGCGCGGTGGCGGCTCGACGGACGCGCTCGAGATAGTCGTCGCGCGATCGGTAGCGCTCCTCGATGGAGAGCCGCGGATCGCTCACCGCTGCGCGCTCACGGCGAGTGCGCGAAAACGGAATAGTCGCTCCGCCGAAGACCAGACGCTGGGCCTCGCCGCCGATAGCGGGATGCCTGAGCGTCCATCCCGTATGGGTGCCGAGCGGTACGGCGATCTCCGGCAGCGCGATACCGCCGGTCTCGTTGCCGTCGGCGTCGACCGCGGAGACGAGCGAGCCGTACGCGGGACCGGGGCGCGGCGGCAGCGCGGAGAAGTCGAGGCGACAGGGCCGCGCGTGATGGCGCGGATAGTTGGCGCCGGGGATATGGTCGAAGACCGCGTGGAGGGCCTCGAACGGCACCGCGCTGCCATCGGCGAGGCGCGGATGCCGGCTCGGCGGGGGCACGATTCCCTCGGTGACCCAACGGTCCAGATTCACGAGACACGCGCGTAACAGCGGCGCGTAGTCAATCGTGTTGCGAAGATTCTGCGAGTGCTCCGGAGGCTCCGCCGGATCGGCGGCAGTCACCTTCTGGGCCGTCGGCGGCCAGACGCCGAGCCCGTGCTCGGTGCCGGCGAAGTGGTACACGCGCGCCGACGGACCGGACGGGACGTCGCGCGTGCCCTCGGGGTCCGTGTGGGCGAGCGAGGCGTCGCCGCGGTGGTACTCGGCTGAGCTGTTCGTGTAGAACACCTTCAGCTTGCTCCCGCGCGCGGCGAGCCGGCGCTGCAGCTCCTCGTCGGTCGACGGGTGAACGTAGTCCATCATGTGCGGCCGATCCTTGGAGTTCTGCCCGAACCGCTGGTTGAACTCACCGCGAAGCCCGCCGGCGACGTTCGCGATGATTCCGTCGAGCGCTTCCCGCCCCTGCTCGTCGAGGTTGAGGTCGTTGTAGACCAGCGTCCGGAGCAGCCGCCCGGTCTGCGATCGACCGTAGGCGTACGCGTAACGGATGGCCGCCGGCGCGGGATTCCCTTCGCGCGGCGTGCCGTGCTTGAGCCAGGCGACCGAGTCACGGAGCGCGGCGATGCCGAGACCGAGCACCGGCGCGCCGACCGCGGTGTAGGTCACCTGGTAGAGTCGCCCCTTCTCGAACCCGCCGTCGACCCAGATGTACCGGGGATCGGGAACGACGCTCGATCGAGCGTCGGGCACGACGTTGCCACCGGCGACCCGGGCGAAGCGCCACCGGCCGCGCGGGATCGTCGTCGGCTCGCCGTCGGGCTGGTCGCGGACCAGCAAGACCGCATCGCGCTCGTCGAGATCGGCGGCGGGGTACGCGCGGTGGCCTCGGTCGGAGAGGAGCAGGTGCGTGGCGGGCTCGCGCGTCTGGAGCTGCGTGTAGACGCGGCCCGTGAGGCGGTGGCCTCGCGCGTCCAGCGCCTCGGGCCCGCGCAGGCCCAGGAGCCCCGGCACCTCCGGGAGATCGCACTGCCAGCCGCACGAGATCACCACGAAGCCGCGCCGCATGAGAAACCCGTCGCCCGGGTCGACGGCCGGATCCGGATTCGAACCGGGGACGAACGCCGGGCGCGTCGCGCGGTTGAAGTTGGGGACCGCGACGGTGTCCCCCCGGTTGACCACGTCGAGCATCACGCGCCCTCTGCCCCGGGCGCAGTCCACCGGCACCAGGATGGACACGTCCGACTCGAACTCGACGCGCCCCGCGTGGTCACGCGGCGCGAGCGCCACGTCGGTGATGCGCTCGTTCGCCGCGTGCTTGGGGTCGATCGCGAAGTGGAGGGTCCCCTTCAGCTCCTCGTATGGGCCGACGTCGCCGAACGGCGCACCGCCCGCCAGCGGACGCCGGAGCCTCACCTCGAACCGCGTCACCGCCACGCAGCGCTCTCCACCAGGCGTGGCAAGAGGCTCGAGATCGACCCGCGCAGGACGGCGTCGCCCAGCTCGTCCATCTCCGTCGGTTCCGCGTTGAGGATGACGACGCGCGCGCCGGCTCGCTTGGCGACCGGCACGACCCCGGCGATCGGGTACACCGACAGCTTCGTGCCTACCGCGAGCATGAGGTCACAGCTCGCGGCCGCCTGCTGGGCGCGTTTCAGGTCATCGTCCACGAGTCCCTGGCCGAACGAGATCGTCGCCGACTTGAGAATGCCACCGCAGCTCCGGCACGGCGGGTCTTCCTCGCCGGCGCGGATGCGCGCCAGCGCCCGCTCCATGGCTGCCCGCTCGCCACAGGCGAGGCACACCACCTCGTGCATCGTGCCGTGAATCTCGATCACGCGGGCTGGTGACGACCCCGCCTTCAGATGGAGCCCGTCGATGTTCTGGGTGATCAGCGTGTCGAGCTTGCCCCGGCGCTCGAGGGTGACGAAGGCGCGGTGGCCGTCGTTCGGCTCCGCCTGCCAGGCCGGCGAGTGGAGCCGGCTCTGCCACGCGCGCTTCCTCACCTCGGGGTCGGCGACGTAGTTCTGCAGCGTCGACATCTTCTCGGCCTGCGGGTTCTTCGTCCAGACGCCCTGCGGCCCTCGGAAGTCCGGGATGCCCGAGTCGGTCGAGATGCCGGCGCCCGTGAGCGCCACCACGCACGCGGCCTCGTCGATCCAGCGCCGGACCGCGTCGATCAGCGCGCGAGCTCCTTCGCGACCGCGTCTTCCACGACGGTGCCCTTGAAGAAGTCGGGGTCGAGGGCCGTGTGCAGACGCGCGACGTTCGTGAAGACGAACTCCCGGAAGTCTTCCCCGGTGATCAGGCCGTGCTCCACCAGCTCGTGCGCCTCTTCCAGGACCTCGGTCATGTCCGTCACGTCGAAGTGGCCGACGTCGGAGCTGAAGATCGGGTGCAGGCGGTGATGGCCGCGCCGATCGAACGCCCAGGCCGTCGTCGGGTCGTCGGCCTCACAGCCGAAGTAGAAGTGCTCGGTGAACTGCCGGCGCAGCTCGTCGGCCGAGCCGACGTGGGCCGCCGCGAAGTCGTCGATCTGCTCGCGGTACTCGCGTTCCGTCATCTCCTCGAGGGTCTTGAACGGCGGCACCAGGCTGAGGCAGCCCATCAGCTCTTCCATCTTGTCTTCGTAGGCGTGGCCGCCCCAGCCGGTGAAGAGGTCCTTCAGCATCTGCCGGTCGAGGTTCGTGGGCCGGACGTGGGCTTCCATCGGGCGGCCGCTGCGCTTTTCCCAGTGCCCGATGAGATCGGTGACGAGGTTGCAGGCCCAGCCCACCCCGCCCTCGAGCATCGCGAAGGGGAGCGACGGGAACCGGTGGACGACACCCCCCAGGATCAGCGCCTTGGCGAACGCCTGGCTCGCGGCGGCGAAGTGGCCGATGTGGTTGAACGTGAAGCTGTTGACCGACTCGCGGCCCATCCAGCCCATGCTGCCGGAGTGCGCGGTCACCGCCACCTTCAGCTCGACGCAGCGGGCCCAGAACGGGTCGTAGTCGTAGGGGCTCTCGTACGCGAGCGAGTCGACGAAGTGGCGCACCTGCCCCGGGTCGGCGGCCTGGCGGGCGAACGCCGGGACCGGGCGCCGCACGTGGTTGGCGATCATGATGACCTTCAGGCCGAGTTCGCGCACCGCGTACGTGGCTTCCTCGATCGCCTCCTCGGGCGTATGCATCGGCACCACCGCCGCCGGCGCGATGCGGTGAGCGTACGGCCTGAACATCTCCGCGTTCATACGATTCACGGCGCGCGCGATGGCCCGGCGCAGCTCCTCGTCCGGATTGCCGATGTGGAAAAGGCCGAGCGTGGTGTAGAGAAGCGCGAAGTCGATCCCGAAGTCGTCGAGCCGCTCGTAGAACAGCCTCGGGATCATCGCCGTCGCGCGGTCCAGTGTGTTGGCCGGCTCTCCCCACCACGTCGGGCGCGTGGGCCGCCGGTCGAGCCGCTCGGCGGGCGTCATGTCGTACCAGCCGCGGTCGATGTGCTCGGTGGCCTTCTTCACGAACCGCTCGGCGATCGACGGACCCGCGAGCTGCCGGAGGTAGTCGAGGAAGATCGGCACGGGCTCGAGCCAGTGCCCGTCACCGTCGATCACGGGGTGGTCGAGCTGGGCGCGCACGGCTGATGATTTCGAGTCTCTCGAGTAGGCCATCGCGTCCTCCCTCGCGGTAGAGGGATCGTGCTGCATCCGCGCGAGCCAGTCAAGGGGCCGTTCCATGTGAGGATGGAACTCGGCTGGTGACGCGCTATGCTCAAGGTATGACCCCGCTCGAGCACGTCCGCCTGGCGGACCACTGCACAATGGGTGTCGGTGGGCCGGCGCGCTACTTCGTGGAGGCGCACGACGAGTCCGCCGTGCTCGCGGCCTTCGAGTGGGCCCGGGCTCGACGCGTGCCGATCCACGTGCTCGGCGGCGGCTCGAACATCGTCGTCGCCGACGAGGGCGTCGACGGTCTCGTGGTGAAGATCGCGCTGCGCGGCGTCGACACGCGCGAGGCGGACGGCGCGGTCGAGCTGACGGCCGCGGCCGGCGAGCCCTGGGACGAGCTCGTGCGACGGAGCGTCGAGCGCGGCTGGGCGGGGCTCGAGTGCCTGAGCGGGATCCCGGGTCTGGTCGGCGCTACGCCGATGCAGAACGTCGGCGCCTACGGCCAGGAGGTGAGCGACACCGTGGGCGTCGTGCGCGCCCTCGACACGTCCACCGGGCGCATCGTTGCCTTCGGGAATCGCGAGTGCCGCTTCACCTACCGCGATAGCCTCTTCCGGAGCGGCGAGCCCGACCGGTACGTCGTGCTGTCGGTGGGCTACCGGCTGCGGCCCAATGGCCCCGCGACCGTCAGGTACGTGGACGTGGAGAAGAACCTGGCCGCGCGCGGCATCGCGACACCGACGCTCGCCGAGGTGCGCGCCAGCGTGATCGCCATTCGCCGGTCCAAGTCCATGGTGCTCGATCTCCGCGACGAGAACCGCCGGAGCTGCGGCTCGTTCTTCACGAATCCCATCATTCCCGCGGCCGAGTTCGCCGCGGTCGAGGCACGCGCCGGCGATCCGGCGATGCCGCGCTGGCCCCTGGCCGAGGGCCGCGTGAAGCTCTCCGCCGCATGGCTCATCGAGCACGCCGGGTTCGCGCGGGGCGTGACCGACGGGCCGATCGGTCTCTCGACGCGCCACACCCTCGCGGTCGTCGCCCATGACGGCGCGCGGGCACAGGACGTCGTCGCCTTCGCCCGTCGGCTGCAGGCCGCCGTCGAGAAACGCTTCGGCGTCCACCTGACTCCCGAGCCGGTCTTCTGGGGCCCGATCGGAAGGCGAGCGTTATGCGGGTCCTGATCGTCGAAGACGACGAGCGGCTGGCCGAGATCTTCCGGGACTTCATCGGCGAGCTCGGGTATCAGCCCACCGTCGTCGGAAGCGCGGAAGCTGCGCTCGAGGCGCTGGTGAGCGCGCGACCGGACACGATCCTGCTCGACATCAGGCTCCCGGGAATGAGCGGGGTCGAGTTCCTCAGTCTCCCGAGCGTCCACGACTCCGAGGTGCCCGTGGTCGTCGTCTCGGGCATCGCGACCGAGGTGGAAGCGCGCGCGTGTCTCCAGCTCGGCGCCCTGGACTTCATCCGGAAGCCCGTCACGCTCGAGCGGCTGGGCCAGGTCCTCGCATACCTCAAGCCCTTCGCCATGGCCCGGCAGCAGCCCGGTCAGCGCCCGGTGGAGCGCCGACCCGTGCCGCGCGCCACGGTCAAGCTGGGCGTGCGCATCACCGCCTCCAAGGCAACGCTGGACGGAACATGCATCGAGCTCTCGTCCACGGGCATGAAAGTGCGCGTGAGCCGGCGCCTCAGGCCGGGCCAGGCGGTGAAGCTCGAGTTCGCGCCGCCGGACGGGGGTCCGCCGATCGACGTCTTGTCGCTCGTCGTCCGCGTCGATCCCGAAGGCGCGGCGTTCTGGTTCCTCGATCTCTTGAGCCACGACGCAACCCGCCTCAATACCTTCGTCGACCGCCTGCGGCAGCGCTAGCCGAGGGCCGGGGCCGGTACTGGGGAAGGGGTCGCGCGACCACGCGGCACGCGTGCGCTACCCCTGAGCGGCTGGGCTCCATCACACGCGAATAGGTCCGCCGGCGCTTGGAGGGAACGGATCGCGTCGACCCCTTCCCCAGTGCCGGCCCCCAGCCCCGGCCCCCGGTTAGCGTTGCCGGCTCGCGCACTCATGACAAGAGTCTGAAGGACGTAGAACCGAAGTCGCCGGGCGCGGGCGGGCGGGGTCGCGGGCGGGTGCGGTAGGGGTCGACAAGGACCCGTTCCCGCAACGTGGCGACGGACGCGGCGCACCCGGATGGAGCCCAGCCGCCCCGGAGCAGCGGAAGCGTGCCGCGTGGTCCGGTCGACCCCTACCGCACCCGCCCGCGACCCCGCCCGCCCGCGCCCGGCGCCGCGAGCATCAGGCGAGGCGGTAGACTTCGACCTCGACGGACTTTCCCTTGACCCGCACCGCGGGAAGCGGGACCAGCTCGAAGCGGCCGTCGAGCCGCCGGCGCGTGTCGCCGCTGACTAGGATGTCGGAGCCGAATTCCTTGTTGAGGCTCTGAATTCTCGACGCCAGGTTGACCGGATCGCCGACGAGCGCGTACGACTGCCGCTCCGAGCTCCCGATATTCCCGGCGAGCACCGAGCCCGTGTGGATTCCGATGCCGTGGCGGAGCGGCGCCTTGCCCGCGCGCTCGCGCTCCGCGTTCCACGCCGCCAGGCGACGACGCATATCGAGGGCGGCCCGCACCGCCATCTCCGCGTGCGCCGGATACGCGACGGGCGCACCGAACGCCGCCTCGATCTCGTCGCCGATGAACTGCAGCACGAGCCCGCGGTGCTCCCGGATGGCGCGATCCATTTCCGTGAAGTACTCGTTGAGGTCACGCACGACCTCGCGAGGGCTCGTCGCCTCCACCCACGGCGTGAAGTCGCGCAGATCCGCGAAGAGGATCGTCACCTCCCGGGCCTGGCCCTCGAGTGAGACGCGCCCGGCCAGGATCTCGTCGCGAACTTCGCGGCTCACGTACTTGCCGAACGTCTCTTTCAGGAACTCGCGCTCCTTGAGCCCGCCGACCATGCGATTGAAGCCCTCCGCCGCTGCGCCGATCTCGTCGTTGGTCACGACCGGGCAGCGGGCGTCGAGGTTGCCGAGCTCGACCTCGCGCATCGCGCCCTGGACTTCCCGGAGCGGCGTCGCCACGCTGGCGGCCACGAACAGCGCCAGTCCGACCGCCGCCAGGCTGCCCACAATCGCGATGAAAACGATCGCGACGAGCAAGCTCCCCATGACCTGGGCGGCGCCGGCCGGATCCATGCCGGGCAACGACTCGGCGCGCCGATAGGACATCACGCCAAGGACCGAGAGCGGCAGCACGCCCACCAGGAGGAGGATCACCAGGAGTCGTGTCCGCACGCGCAGCCGGAACGCCCCCGGGACGGCGCTCAGGTCACCCTCGGGAAAGTACTTCGGCAGCTCCCTGCGCCAGAGGTGCTCGGCCAAGAGGAACGTGAGGGCCGTCGTCGCCGTGCCCGCGATGAACGTGTTGCCGAAGATGAACCGGATCGCGCGCTCCACCGTGAACCTGCCGATCGTGAGCGGCCGGATCACCCCGAAGAGCAGGCCGGCGAGCGCCCAGGCGCAGAAGACGATGCCGGCGAGCGCGTACGGGAGCAGCAGCGCCCGCCGCCGGGCTTCCATCGAGGTCGGCCAGCGACCGTCGACGGGGTTGAGGACCCGCGACCAGCGATTGGACCAGATCGAGACGATCCCGGCCAAGAGGGCGAAGTCGACGACGAAGAATCGGACGGCGCCCGCGAGCTCATACGTTTGCGGGGGCGCCAGCGGGTCAACGAAGACGAAGTATGTGAACGACACGAGGGCGCCGATCAAGTTGGCCGGCACGAGCACCGCCAACTGAAGCCAGGCCGTCCATCGATGGTCGCCCTCGCGCATCACCCGAGAGTCTACCGAAGTGGATCTTCGACAAGCGTGGTAGATTCCGGAGCGTCATGATCGGGGCCTCGCCGCGCCGCAAGGAGGATCAGCGCCTGCTGACGGGCGGCGGGCAGTTCCTCGACGACCTCACGCGCGAAGGGCTACTGCATCTTGGCGTTGTGCGGAGCGCCGAGGCTCACGCGCGACTCACGAAGGTCGCGACGGAAGCGGCGTGCCACCTCCCCGGCGTGGTCCTGGCCTGGAGCGCCTCGGATCTCGGCGAGATCACGCCGCACGTCCCGACCGCGTACGGCGGCGCCCACAAGGGGCGCCCCTGGGCCCAGCCGGTGCTCGCGCGGGAGGTCGTCCGCTACGTCGGCGAGCCCGTCGCCGTCGTCGTGGCGGAGAACCCCTACCGGCTCGCCGACGCGCTCGACGCGGTGACCGTCGAGTACGAGCGACTGCCAGCGCTGCCGACGGCCGAGGCGGCGCTGGCGTCGGCGACGCGCCTGCACGAGGGCTGGCCCGACAACGCGGCGCTGGTGGCGCGCGGTGCCGTCGGCGACGCCGAGCGCGCGCTGGCGGGGGCGCACCTCATCGTCCGGGAGCGGCTGCGGCACTCGCGTCTTAGCGCCGTGCCGATCGAGACGCGCGGTGCGTTCGCGTATCGCGACCGCGCCTCCGGCGCGCTCGTGGTGTCGTCCTCCACCCAAAGCCCGTACACGCTGCGCGATGTGGTCGCCGCGGCGCTCGGGCTGCCGGTCGAGGGCGTGCGGGTCGTGGTACCCGACGTCGGTGGCGGCTTCGGGCCGAAGGGTCCGATCTATCCCGAAGAGATCCTGGTCGCGGCCGCGGCGTACCGGCTCGGACGGCCCGTCAAGTGGGTGGAGAGCCGTCGCGAGAATCTCGCGAGCATGGGCCACGACCGCGAGCAGACGCACGACGCCCGCATCGGGTTCTCCCGCGATGGGACCATCGTCGCCGTCGACGCCACGTTCCTCGCTGACGTCGGCGCCTACCCCTTGCAGGGCGACGGGCTCACCGCGAACACGGTCAACCACTTGCCGGGGCCGTACCGGGTGCCGCACTACCGAAACGCCGGTACGAGCGTGGTCACCACCAAGGCGCTGAACGCGGCGTACCGCGCCGCCGGGCGTCCCGAGGCGGTGTTCGTCATGGAGCGCCTCATGGACATCGGCGCGCGCCGGCTCGGCCTCGACCCGGCCGAGATCCGCCGACGCAACTTCGTGCGGCCCGCCGAGATGCCCTACCGCCCGGGGCTGACCTACAAGGACGGCGTGCCGGTCATCTACGACCCGGGCGATTTCCCCGCGGCCTTCGAGCGCGCGCTCGCGCTCCTTCTCTACGAGGAGTGGCGACGACGCCAGAAGTCGCGGGCTGGTGGCGCGCGCCGCATCGGCGTCGGCCTCGCGTGCTACGCGCAGGGCACGGGGCTCGGCCCCTACGAGGGCGCGACCGTGCGGGTGGACCCGAGCGGCAAGGTCTACGTTTACATCGGCGTGACGGCCCAGGGGCAGGGCCACGCGACGACGCTCGCGCAGATCGCCGCGGCCGAGCTCGGCGCCGCCTGGGACGACGTCCACGTCGCGGCGGGCGATACGGCGCTCTTCCCGTTCGGCATGGGCACCGGCGGCAGCCGCGTCGCCGCCAACTCGGGTCCCGCCGTCGCGCAGACCGCGCGCGAGGTCCGCGAGCGTGCGGCGCGCGTCGCCGCCGAGCTGCTCGAGTGCGCGCCCGAGGACGTGCGCATCGAGCAGAGCCGCGTGCACGTCGTCGGGATGCCGGACCGGACCGTGAGCCTGGCTCGCGTCGCTCACGCCGCGGTGAAATCGAAGGCGCTCAGAGCCACGGGCGAGCCCGGGCTCCACGCGTGCACCTACTTCTATCCGGACACCGTCACCTGGGCATTCGGCACCCACGCCGCCGCGGTCGAGGTGGACGTGGAGACGTGCGAGATCCGCCTGCTCGCGTACGCGATCGTTCACGATCCGGGACGCGCGATCAATCCCGCGATCGTCGAGGGCCAGCTCCAGGGCGGCGCCGCCCAGGGCATCGGCGCCGGGCTCATGGAAGAAGTGGTGTACGACGGTGCCGGCCAGCTCCTGACCGGCAGCCTGATGGACTACGCGATCCCGAAGGCCGACCAGCTTCCCGCGCTCGCGGTCGCGCTCGACGCGCATCCTTCGACGATCAATCCGCTCGGCGTCAAGGGCGTGGGCGAGAGCGGCGCCATCCCAGGTGCTGCCGCGATCGCGAACGCCGTGGAGGACGCGGTCGCGGACCTCGGCGTGACCATCCGCGAAGTGCCGATCACGCCCGCGCGACTGTTCGCTCTCCTCGCTCGATAATTCGCTCTCCCCGCTCGATAATCAGAAGCTCCCCCGACGGGTTCCGCGACACGCGTGCCACAGTGGCAGAGTCGGCCCAATCTGCCGCGCAGTGAAAGCCGCGAGATTTCGTACATCTTGGTTGGCAGCGGCTTTGCGTAAGGAGTCTTGGCGCCACAACGGCCGAAGAGCGTCGACGTCGATATGCGCGTCGGAGGTGCAGAGTTGGCGAGACTAGGGAAGGTTCCTGCCAGCAACCAGGAGGCCGCGGTCGTCGATTCGCTCATCAAGAAGCTGCGGCCCTTCGATACGAAGCTGCGGCCCTTCAATCGACCATTCGTGTCGGAGCACGCGTCTACCGTGGGCGCGCGACCGCTGTCACGAATGCGGCCGATCGGCGGGCCGATGCGACCGGGAGCCGTCTGGGCGTGCGTGGCCCTGGGCGTTCTCCTCGGGATCGCGTTGCCCCAGTGGCCGTACGCGCGCGCCTGCGGTTGGTGGCTGCTCCTCTATCTGACCGCAGCTGGGACCGTCGTGGTGGCTGGCGCGTGGGGCGCCCGAGTCTCGTGGAGAAGCCGGATCGGCCTTGCGCATGTCGTGGCGGTGGGCACGATGATCTGGGGCCTCGCCCTCACGGCGCACGAGGTCCTGCCGCGCGTCGGATACGCGAAGACACGGCTCGCCTGGCGTTGCCACGACGGCCAGGCGGCGGCGCCGAGCTTGACTTCACTGCTCGCCTTGACGCGACGCCTCGACGCCGGTACGGCCGACCTCGTGCGGTAGCGCTCGGTCCTCAGTCAGCCTCGGCTTCGCTCATCCGCGCATCCGCGGGTCGAGGGCGTCGCGGACGGCATCACCGACGAAGTTCAATCCCACCACTGTGACGAACAGGGCGGCGCCTGGCCCGAAGACGATCCACGGAGCCTGCTGAAGGTAGCCGCGCCCGGCGTTGATCATGCTGCCCCAGGAAGCCTGCGGCGGCTGGATGCCGAGCCCCAGGAAGGACAGCGATGCCTCCGCGAGGATGGCGAACGCGACGCTCAACGACGCCTGGACGATGATCGGATTCATGGCGTTCGGCACCACGTGCCGCCACGCGACGCGCCAGCCGGACGCGCCCAGCGCCCGGGCCGCGTCCACGTAGTCGCGCGCCGTGACGCTGAGCACCTGGCCGCGCATGAGGCGGGCGAACGTCGGGGTGTAGACGACCCCGAGCGCGACGAGCACGCCGCTGAGACCGGCGCCCAGCACGGCGCCGAGCGCCAGGGCCAGGACCAGCGGTGGAAACGAAAGTACCGCGTCCATGAGACGCATCACCAACCCGTCGACGCGCCCGCCGCAGTAACCGGCCAGGATGCCGAGCAGGCTGCCCGCGACCACCGCGAGCGCGACCGAGACGAGGCCGGCCACCAGGGAAACACGCGTGCCCCAGATCACTCGCGAGAGCACGTCGCGCCCCACGTTGTCCGTGCCCAGGAGGTGGACCCGGCCCGGCCGGGCCAGGGCGTTACCAAGGTTCTGCGCGAGCGGGTCGTAGGGCGCGAGGAGTGGCGCCGCGAGCGCGGCCAGCACCGCCAACAGCATGACCGCCGCGCCGAACGGCGCCAGCCGGGCGCGCGCCAAACGCCGGAGGCGCCTCCACCGTTTCGCACGGACCGGCTCCGACGCAGGAGCCGAGAGGCCCGCGGTGCGCTCAGCGAGATCGGATCCGGGGATCGATCCAGCCATAGAGCACGTCGACGATCAGGTTGCTCAGGATGAACCCGATGGCGATCAACAGGACGACGCCCTGCACCAGCGGATAGTCTCGCGCGAAGACCGCGTCGACCACGAGGCGCCCGACGCCGGGGAGCGCGAAGACGTACTCCGTGATCACGGCGCCGCCGATCAGCGTCCCGAGCTGGAGCCCGAGCACGGTGACGACTGGAATCAGCGCGTTCTTGAGGACGTGGCTCCAGATGACCCTCCACTCCGAGAGGCCCTTGGCGCGGGCGGTGCGCACGTAGTCTTCGGCCAGGGCTTCGAGCAGGCTCGAGCGCAGCGTCCGGGTGACCACGGCCGCCAGGGCGAGCCCCAGCGTGACGGCCGGCAGCGCCAGCGACCGAAGGCCGTTCCACGGCTCCTCCAGCGGATCCGTGTACCCGGAGATCGGCAGCCAGCGCAGCGTCACGCCGAAGAGGAAAATCAGGAGCAGAGCCAGGAGAAAGTTCGGCATGCAGATCCCGAACAGCGCGAACGTCGCGCCGGCGCGGTCGATCGTCGTGTTGCGCCGGATCGCGGACACGATCCCGAGGGGGAAGGCGATCACCAGCGAGATGGCCATCGCGCAGAGCGCCAGCTCGAGACTCGGCCGGAGGCGGCGACTCACGCTCTCGATCACGGGCTCGCCGTTGCGGATCGAGCGTCCGAGGTCGCCTCGCAGGAGCCGTCCCATCCAGGCGGCGTACTGGACGTGGAGGGGCCGGTCGAGCCCGAGCTCGCGCCGGAGGGTCTCCTTCACCGTGGCGTCGACGGACTCCGCCATCATGACGTCGATCGGATCGCCCGGGGTCAGGTGGAGCAGCAGGAACACCCCGACCGTGACGAGGAGCAGGACCGGAACGGTCGCCCCCAGCCGGCGCAGGACGAGACGGCCCATCACGCGCGTGAGCGATCGGTCAGCGAGACCTTACTGCAGCCACACGTCCTTGAACCGCATCATTCCGTCGGGGATCGGCTCGTAGCCCTGAACCTTGGGGCTGAAGGCCTTGGGCTCGATCGGAT
>JAHFDK010000386.1 GCA_023249095.1 Candidatus Rokuibacteriota bacterium
TTCGGTCACTGGGTACGCGTTGGGCGGCGAACTCAGGAACTTCTCCACCGAGGCTCGCTTCACGAACTCCGCCCACATCAGCGCGCTCGTTCGGCTCTATGCGCCCAACGGCACGGTCGCTGCGGAGAAGGAGATCTCTCACCGTATCCGGTCCGAGTACGGCGGCGGCGGGGTCCTCACGTCCATCGACGACCTCCAGAGGATCATGAACGAGGCGCTCGCCCAGTTCGTCCAGCGCGTGGTCACTGATCCCGACATCACCGCACGGCTCAGAGAAACACCGCGATGAAACTCGCCACGGGGACGTTGTCGCGAGTCCCCCTGGTCTGAGAGCGCACCTTGGGCGCAAGATCGCCCCTGCCGGGCCTCCGGCCTGGGGGGAGAAGGTCGCACGCATGGGGACCGCAGCGGAGCCCGATCTGCTCGGGCTCCGACTAGCAAGAGACCCCTGCACTTTCGTCGACCAGTGTTGAACACGCCGCTCTCGGTCCGGTGAGGCCGCATTCGCGCGTCCTCCGCCCGCGCAGGGCCGACGCATATCCGTTACTTGTCGAGCCACACCTCCTGCATGCGGCCAACGCGAACATGAGCGCCGACCGACCCGCGTTCCGAGCCGCGAGCCCGATGGCGATGCAGAGGATCAGGTAGCCGGCGAGGGCTCCGAAAACGCAATCGCCGTGTCAAGGTCCGGCGCCAGTTCGAGAGTCTTGTGACGCAGCAAGCGGTGTCCTCGAACCGCGTCTGGGACGCCCCGACTGTCAAGGACCTGATAGCGCGCAACTACATCGACCGCTGGATCGAAGAGCCCTTATTATTAGAGGTACAAAAGGGATCCTCGTGGATCTGAAAACGGCCCTCCCACAACTCTTACTCAAAGCGATCGCTTGGGCTGAGGCTCAGGCGGCCCAGATATCCAGCTCGGGCCGGTCGCTGGACGAAGGCGAGATGGAGCTCGCGCGGAGAGTTGGTGTAGCACGGCCCGAACGCGTACGGGTCGCGCTGGTCGATGCTCTAACACTCCCGGAAGACCCAGAGCTGCGCGCGGCCGCGCTCCAGACGGGTCTATTGGGCCCTGGCATGGTTGGCCTGACCCTGGGTCAGTCTATCCTCATCCGTCGCGGCTACGAAACCAAATGCTTACTATCGCATGAGCTCCGTCACGTGCACCAATACGAGCAGGCCGGTTCGATCGCTGGCTTTCTGCCTGGTTATCTCCAACAGATCGTCTTGGTCGGTTACGCCGATGCCCCCTTGGAGCAAGACGCTCGGGCGCACGAAGTCGCCGACCTTTAACGGCGCGATGGTGTGGAACGCAGGCTCGTGTTCGCTCGCTGCGGCCGCTCATCGCGATCTCTTGGCGAGTACGCACTTGCACGCAGGAAGAGCCCGCTGAAGAAAGAAGCGCGGATGCTGCTTCGGCAGCCACTAGACCCTGTTCAAGCTGCTTTTGCATGGGACATCTGTCGAGGTGGCGAACGGGCGTGACGTCAGCGCGTCGACGATCGTGTTGAACGATGGAACGGCCGCGGTCGCGGGAGTGACCGTGGTGATCGAGGTGAGTATGGCGACGGGAATGTCGTAAAACGACTGTCGTCGCGATCGCCGATCCTGGTGGCAAAGCGCAACGCGTCGCACTGGCAAGAATGCCGGCTGACCGAAGCCTACGAGGTCCTGCGGACCGTTGAGGTCATTATGGGAGAGCGAAACTACCGAATCGAAGTCCTGAGGGGTTACTGGAACCCGGCGATCCCCTTCACCGCGCGCTGCTACGTGCGCGAGGACGTTACGGGGCAGCCGACGTCCCGCAGGCGGCCGGGGGGTTCGCACGAACGCCGAGGAGCAGCCAGCTCTGGCTCGGCTACGACCTACCGTGGACTGCGCGCGACTCTGCAGACGGCGCGCTTGCCCAAGGCGCTGGGCTTCCTCGAAGAGTGGGCGACAAAGAAGTGATCCTCTATCAGCAGCAAGGGCGTCGGTACTTTCAGGAGTCGCCGCTCGCGTCGTCGCCCAGCAGGGACAGTCGGTGACTGATGCCCTCGAGGCTCAAGATCACGCTGGACACGAACACGCTGCCGTTGGAGCGAGCGCTGGATGCTCTGGACAATCGTCCAGCCGATCTCGCCGTCACGTCTCTCACGGCGCGAGAAGTGCATGGAACAAGGTGGGCACCAGAACTGCATTCTCTTGATGTCGTGCCAGAGCTGTGGGTAATGGACGAACCGCCGCCGCAGCGATCATCACAGCACGACCGTGAGATGACGCAGACCCCGGGACCTCGCCGCGACCGGAGGCCCCTGGATGGATAGGGCTTGGCTTCGGCGCGCACTCTCAACTGATCTCGCCATTGACCTCGGGACCGCGAACACCGTCGTGTTCGCCCGCGGCGAGGGCATCGTGATCAATGAGCCCTCCATCGTCGCGATGCGGCGCGCCGACCACTCGGTCATCGCGGTGGGACGGGAGGCCAAGGCGATGCTGGGACGGACGCCGGGCAACATCCTGGCTGTTCGGCCGTTGAAGGACGGGGTCATCGCGGACGTCGAGGTTACCGAGAAGATGCTCGGCTACTTCATCAAGAACCTTCAAGGGGCCCGGGCGCTCTTTCGGCCAAGGGTGGTGATCGGGGTTCCGTCCAGCATCACGCAGGTCGAGCGCCGGGCCGTCCGCGACTCCGTGATGCACGCCGGCGCCCGCCAGGTCTACCTCATTCACGCACCCGTGGCCGCAGCGCTGGGCGCCGGGCTACCAATCCAGGAGCCGGGCGGAAACGTGATCGTTGACATCGGCGGCGGCACCACGGAGGTCGCCGTGATCTCGCTCGCCGGTGTCGTCTATGGCAACGCTGTGCGAGGCGCCGGCGATGCAATGGACGAGAAAATTGTCGAGCACCTCCGGAAGCACCACAATCTCCTCATCGGCGAACTTCGCGCCGAAGAGGTCAAAATTGCTCTCGCCTCGGCGTGGCCCGTCGGCGAGCGGCGCACCATGGAGGTCAACGGACGTGATCTCGGCGCCGGCCTGCCGAAGACGGTGACCATCACCGACGAGGAAATCCGCGAAGCGCTCGGCGAGTCGGTCACCCGTATCATCGAGACGATACGAACGTGCCTCGAGCAGACGCTCCCGGAACTTGCGGCGGACATCGTGGATAAGGGCATCGTCCTCACCGGCGGTGGCGCGCTGCTGCGCGGCTTGGACCTTCGTCTCCATCACGAGACTCAGCTTCCCGTCAGAGTGGCAGATGACCCCCTGGTCTGTGGGGCGCTCGGAGTAGGCAAGATACTCGAAGAGATTGATCTCTGGAAGAAGGTGGCGACGCCGATTTGACGGCCTTCACCCGTGGTGTGTGGGCCTCGGAGTGGAGTTGACCCCGGTTTCGTGGACACCCCATGGTTGGGGCGGAAAGGAGCGTCCACGATGCCGAAGAGCCATCGGCCGTAGCCGGCGGAGTTTCGACAGCGCATCATCGAACTGGTGCGGAAGGGACGTACGCCCGAAGAACTGGGGCGCCAGTTCGAACAAGGTCCCTACTAGACTGGTGTCCCGTCTGGAAAGTCATGTTAACGTCCAGGATTCGTCGCGATCGCCGCGTCCCTCAGCGCAGGCTCGCGCAGGAGCCTGAGCGTCTCCCCGAGCGCCTGCTGCGAGGCGGCGTCCAGCGTCTGGGCCGAGGCACCGCCGACCGCACATGGACGACCAGCACGGCCATCGCCCCTCTCCGCATGGCTCTCATTGACCACATTTCCGTCGCTGTTGTAAAGTGCGCCGCATGAAGAAGAAGAAGGCGACGACAAAGTCCGCGGCGCGGAAGCCAGCCCCCAAGAAGCCGGCGGGGCAGAGGCAGGCCAAGACCTATACGCCCAAGCCGCTCCAGGGGAACGGCCGGGCGCCTTTCCGATACCCGCCGCAGTAGCGGACGCACCTGGACAGGCTCCTGCCCCACCTGGGGCCCAGCGCTGTGTTACTGCTGGGCGCCACGGTTATCCTTCAGTCCGCGTCGCTCCGCGAGACGGTCGCGGCCTTCGCGCCGGTCTACCCGTGGCTCGTCTTCGGCGCGGGGATCCTGCTCGGCTGGCGGTTCAAACGGAGCCAGCTCGTCGTCGCGCTCGTCGTCCTCTTCGCCGCCGAGCGGGCGATCATGGTCTTTCCCCCCGCCGGCCCGTCGGGGACGACCGGTCCGCATCGTTTTCGCCGCCGTCGGACGGAGGATAAGCTCGACAGCTAAGCGATCGTCCAGCGTCGCTCCGCTCCGCAACGCTCCGGAAAGCGGGGGGAAATCAAGCGCGGGAACCCGGTCAGGAATAGACGGGTGCCGGCAAGAGACCCGAAGGAAGACACTGGAGAGAAACACACCGTCGATGCTATTTTCCGACGAAGCTCACCCGTACACGCATCCGTCCACCCCTTTACGTCCTCCTCTAGAATGTGGAAGAGTCGGTCTTGAGTGAATCCGAAGCTCGCCCGCCGGAGGATCTCAAATTTCTTCGCGACGAGCGCTCGCTGGGTTTTCATTCAGAGGCGGGCCTTGTTCTCGCTTTAGCCTTTTAAAAAGGAACGTGAACATCCCATCGCTCGACAAGCTCAGCCTCCGTCGCGCTTGAGCCGGTGGATACTCCGCGAAAAGCGGATTCCGGCCCAACAGGTGAACTGACGCCACGCCGCGAGAGAAGGTTGCCGGCTCACAAAGTCAAGGCCAAGAGACAAGTGGTGCAGGGGCCGTCGATTCAGTTTTATATATTTGATGGTGCGCACCAGTTGGCGAGGGGTCGCCGCACTGTGTGGGCGGATCTGAGAAGGCGGTCGGACGAAGACCTACGTCCTTCAGTGCGCGGCAAAGCTCACGAGCACGTACCAATCTCATTTCTTGAAAAGAAGTTCCGCTCTACACCAGAATCTGTAACGGCCCCAGCCAGAATGCGGGCGCAGAAATGATGAGGGGCATCGGTTCACGATGTCGTAGACCTCCTTACGTGACTGGCAATCACGGCAAGGAGGGA
>JAHFDK010000387.1 GCA_023249095.1 Candidatus Rokuibacteriota bacterium
CTGGTCCAGATGGTTGTCGTCGTGCCACGCCAGCATCGTCACGAACGCGTCGATCGTGATGCGGCCGCGGGTCGGATACAGGCAACCGCGCTGCCGCTGCTCGGGCGTCAGGGTTCGGAGCAACGCCAGCGATTCCTCGCGCCGCCGGCGGAACGCGCCCAGCGCCTGGCCGGCGTCGCTCCTCAGGTATTGTCGGTCCGCGGCGAACCGGTCGGCCGCTGACGGGTCGGCGTAGATCTTCGGGTCGTCGTTGGACAGCATCGTGTGGAAGCGCACGAAGTACACTTCTTCGATGTCCCGCAGATGACAGATGACCTCGTTGGCGGCCCAGTTCTTGCCGTCGGGCCGCCGCACCAGGACGGCCTCACGTTGGCCACGAATCGCGGCGGCAAGGTCATCGGCGGTGCAGGACATGCGCCCGAGACGCTGCTCCAGGGGCTGCTTGGCGACCTCCTCGAGTGTCGGCATATCCCCTCCTTCGGATTACTCGCCACGACGCTCCGGGATGGTGAACGTGAACGTCGAGCCCACGCCCACCTGGCTCGTCACCCAGATCCGCCCGCCGTGGAGTTCGATGAACTTCCGACAGAGGGTCAGCCCGAGCCCCGTGCCCTCGGCCTTCTTCTCCGCCGTCCCGACCTGCCGAAACTCCTCGAACACCGCCTCCTGATCTTCGGGCGCGATGCCGACCCCGGTGTCGCTGACTGACACCTCCACGAACCCGTCCTTTGGAACTGCCCCCACTTCGATCCGTCCGCCCTCCGGCGTGAACTTGATCGCATTCGACAGCAAGTTCAGGACGACTTGCCGGATCTTCCGCTCGTCCGCCTGAATCTGGCCCAGCCGTTCATCGACATTCATATGCAGGGCGACTCCCCGCCGCCCGGCCCGCTCGCGGACCAGGGTCAGGGCGTTGTCGAGTGCCGTCGGAAGGTCGAAGTCCGTGAGTTCGAGTTCCATCCGCCCGGCTTCAATCTTCGACAGATCGAGAATGTCGTTGATCAGGGACAAGAGGTGCGTGCCCGAGGCATAGATGTCCTTCAGGTACTCGGCCTGCTTCTCGTTCAGCTCGCCGAACATGCGTTCCGTGAGCACCTCGGAGAAGCCGATGATGGCGTTGAGGGGCGTCCGCAGCTCGTGCGACATGTTGGCCAGGAACTCGGATTTGTGCTGGCTGGCCACTTCGAGCTGATGGCTCTTGTCCTCGATTTCGAGAAATAGGCGCGCGTTCTGGATGGCCAAGGCCGATTGGGTCGCAAAAGTTCGCAACAGGTCGATCACCGGCGACGCGAACTCGCCCGTGGTCCTCCGGATGACTGTGAGGCCACCGAGAAGGCGCCCCTCGCGGACCAGCGGGACCGCGAGCAGGGCGCGGTAGCCGGCGCGTTCGAGCACGGCTCGCACTCGACTCTCGGCTGGCGCCTCCAGGATGTCCGGCAACTGGACCGGCTCCTGGATTTCCGCGAGCCGTCCCGTGGCTCCTTCGCCCTTTCGGACCGGCGCGGCGAGCATCGTCTGGACAATCTCGGCCTCAAGTCGGGCGGTGGCGCGCGGCATGAAGACTTCTCGCACTTCGTCATACTCGTAGATCACTCCCGCGTCAGTTCCAGACAGCTGCGTGGCCCGCGCCACGATCGTGCTCAACACAGTCTGGAGATCCAGCGTCGAGCTAATCGCTTGACCGACCTCGCCGAGAGCCCGAAGCTCGCCCACCGAACGCGTCAGGTCTTGGGTGCGGGCCTCTAGCTCCTTGAACAGGCGTACATTTTCAATTGCGATAACGGCCTGGTCGGCGAACGTCTTCACCAGCTCGATCTGCGAGTCGGCGTAGGGCTCGGCCTTCGTGCGCGCCAGGAAGATCACCCCGATGACTTTGCCCTCGCGCAGCATCGGCACGCCGAGGCAGCTGCGGAACCCGGAGGCTCGATGCGACGCCGTCGTCTCTAAATGCTGCTCGGCGAGGACGTCGGGCACGTGGACGACCGCACGAGTGCGAAAGGCCCGCGAGGTAATCGTGTCCGCGTCCGGCCGCATGGGGAACGCGTCTCGCACGAGCTGTACGCCCGCCTCGGCCACCCCATGAGAGGCGGCGAGGTGGAGCAGCTCGCCGTCGAATATCGACACGACGCTGACCTCGGCCTCGCACAGTCTGCCGGCCCGTTCGCCGATGGTCTCGAACACCGGCTGCACATCAGTTGGTGAGTGGGAAATAACCTGGAGAATCTCGGCCGTCGCAGTCAGGTCGCGATTGCGTGCCTCCAGTTCCTTGAACAGGCGCACATTCTCAATGGCGATCACGGCTTGGTCAGCGAACGTCTTCAGCAACTCAACTTCCGCGTCCGAGAAGCGGGCAGGCTCCTGGCGGCTCAGGTTGATGGCGCCCACGACCTCGCCCTTGCGCAACATAGGCACCGCGACCATGCTCCGGACCCCGAGCAGCCGTCCAACCCGCCGAGTGTAGACCTCGGCCGCCGACGTCTCCTCGATGTCGGGCACGTGAATAACCGAGCGCGTCAGAATCGCCACGCCGGCCGTGGTTTCCAGGTCCAGGGGTCGAGGGTACTGCGCGCGGGCAGCGGCCAGCGCCTCGGGAGAGGAGGAGCCGTAGTTTGCCGGGAGGTCCAGCGTCCGGCCGTCCGTCAGGAAGACCCCGGCATTGGCGGCATGGCAGAGGCGGGCGGCACTCTGCACAATCGTGTCGAACACCGGCTGGACATCGGTCTGCGACTGGCTGATGACCCGCAGGATGTCGCTCGTCGCGGTCTGCGTGTCCAGCGCCGCGGTCAGCTCGCGGTTGCGTGCTTGGAGCTCCGTGAACAGGCGGACGTTCTCGATCGCGATCACAGCCTGGTCGGCGAAGGTCTGGAGGAGCGCGATCTGCTTGTCGGTGAACGGTCGGACCTCAGTTCGGCGGATTCCGATGGCACCGATCGCAGTGCCGTCGCGAAGCAGGGGCACGACGAGCACCGTCCGGTAGTCGCTCTCTCGCGCAAGCCCTCTACCGATCGGGAAGTCTTCGGTCGCGAAAAGATCCTCGACGTGCACCGGGCGGCCTTCGCGTATCGCTTGCCCGGTAACCGTGCCACGCAGGGAGATCTTGCCCACGGGAGGAGGGATCGGGCCGTGGTGACCGCGCACCACGCCGGCATCGCCCTCAGCAAGACCGACAATGGCATCGAACGCGCCGCAGACGTTCGCGGCATTCCGCGCAATGGCATCGAACACGGGCTGGATGTCCGTCGGCGACCCGGAAATGACCTTTAGGATCTCGCTGGTCGCCGTCTGTTGCTCAAGCGCCTCTTTCGTCTCATTGAACAGGCGCACATTCTCGATCGCGATGACGGCCTGGTCGGCAAAGGTTTGAAGCAACGCGATCTGCTTGTCGGTGAACGGAACCGCTTCCGCACGTCGGAGGTTGATCGAGCCCAGCGCCACGCCTTCGCGGAGGAGTGGAACGCTCAGCGCGGTCCTGGTGCCCGCCTCCCGGGCTCTGGAGCTACCTTCGGGAAACTCCTCGGTCTCCGCTTGCAGATCGATGACGTGAATGGGCCGTCTGTCGAGGATCGAGCGTCCGCTCACCGTCCCGCGCCCCAACGAGATCACCTGCCCGACGGGGTAGGGAATCGGCCCATAGTGAGCCGCTACGGGCAAACGCTGCCCCTCCAGCCGGTGAATGGTCGCATCATGGGCGCCGACGAATCGCACGGCGCTCTTGACCAGCGTGTCCAGCACGGGCTGGATGTCAGCAGGCGAACTGCTGATCGCGCGAAGGATGTCGGCCGTCGCCGTCTGCTGCTCCAGCGCCTCTTTCGTCTCGTTGAACAGCCGCACATTTTCGATGGCAATAACGGCTTGATCGGCGAAGGTCTTGACTAGACCGACCTGCTGATCGCTGAATTCGGCAGAGGCGGGTCGCACGACAGTGATCACACCGACAGTGAGCCCCTCGCGCACCATCGGTACAGCCATCAGCGACCGGTACCCTCTAATGCGAGCCCTCTCGCGATACTTCGGCGGAACGGTAGGATTCGAAGGCACGTCATTGACCCGCAGGATCTGGCGTTCGCGAATTGCCCTGCCGGGAAGGCTATCGGCGTCCAGAGTCTCCCCTCGCGGGGCGCTGACGACGTGGCCCTCTGGCGTCATCTCGTACCGCGCGACGCAGCGGAACAGGTCGCCCTCCGGACGCCAAAGGGTACTACGAGCGGCCTCGCACAGACGCACCGTGCTTCGCGCGATCGCGTCGAAGACCGGCTGCGCATCGGTCTGGGCCTCACTGATCGCCCAGAGGATCTCGCTCGTGGCGGTCTGCTGCTCGAGCGCCTCGCTCAAGCCCCGCGTCAGGTGTTCGACTTCCTGACGCAGGTCCGCATACGACGCCTCCGGCGGGCCACCGGCTGAGGGACTTTTGAGGGGCGTACCACACTCCCCACAGAATTTCTCACCTGGGGAATTCTCGGCTTGGCACCGGGGACACCGCATACTGCGCCTCCGAGCGCACCAGACTCATGACGATCGGGAACGGTGGGGCGAAGGTACCGCTCGGAACAAGAGCGGTCAAGGTCACAGGCGGCAAAGCAAGAGCATTGGACTTCCCGGCAACGCGGGAATGGGTCGACCACTCTTTGCCTATCGGCCGCTTCGACAGCAAGTCCGATGCTCTATCCAACTGAGCTACAGGCACATCAGGGACTTACGATGCACCCAGGGCTCGCGGGAGGGTCCATGCGTGCGCTCTCGCGTGCGTGATGCGGCGCGTTCACGCAGGGACATCGACAGCCTCTTCGAGCGAGACGAGCGGCTGTCAACGGCGACTTCTGAGAATGGGCTGGTGCCGACTAGCCCAGCATTTCGCCGCAGCCAGCCCGCCGTGCCCAGTACTCCCAGGCGCGCTGGGTCTCGGGCGAATAGGGCTTGTAGCCCGCGTTGCGGGCGTTGATCTCGCCGAGCGACAGCGGCTTCACCTCGCCGAGCGCGAGGGCGGCCAACAGGG
>JAHFDK010000113.1 GCA_023249095.1 Candidatus Rokuibacteriota bacterium
GCCCCCGGCGACTTCCGTGACCAACGACCTCATCCGCGTCTGAGCCGGCGTTGAACGTCCGTCAAAACCACGGCAGGCTCTCGGGGCTCGTGTCCCGTTTGAGCCGGCCAATCGCTCGACCCGACGACGGGAACGGGCGCGTCGTCGTCGAGCCCCGTCCGGCCGCGGCCGTCGCCGCCGAGCTCGTCTATTCGAGCAAGACGCTCGCGAAGTTCCTGTCCCTCGTCTTCGCGCGGCCGGCCGCCGAACTGGTGGACCTGGGCCCGGTGATCGGCACGAACATCGCCTTCCTGGGCGAGCGCATCGGCTGCAAGATCCACGTGGAGGACCTCTACGCGGATCTCGATCGCCACGCGCAGGAAGGCGCCCTCGATCGGTTTCCGGAGTTCCTGAGCGGGCGCTTCGCGCAGCGCGACGGAAGCGTCGACGCCGTGCTGTGCTGGGACATCTTCGACTATCTCGCGCCGGCGGCGGCAAGCGTTCTCGCCGGCAAGGTGAAGCGGATGCTACGGCCGGAGGGCGTGCTGCTCGGGTTCTTCGGCGCCCGTGCGTCGGACGACACGCGCTACACCAAGTACTTCATCGAGGACGAGACGCATCTTCGCTATCGCTTCTACCCCTCCGCGTGCACGCGCCGGTGGGTCCTGCAGAACCGCGACATCAACCACCTCTTCGCCGGCCTCGAGCTGTTCGATTCCCTCCTGCTGAAATCGGGCGTCCGGGAGATTCTCTTCCGGAAGCCCATCCTGCGCTGATCGCCGTCGGCCTTCAGCTCCGGCCGGCGAGCTTGCGTCCTTGCTCGAGCACGCCGAACGACCGCGGCGTGCTGGGCATGAGGAACCGGTAGCCGCTCGCGATCAGACGCTCGATGTTCTTCGTGTCCGGGTGCGGATGACCGCACGGGACGTTGTGGTCCTTGCAGATCTTCAGGATGCGGTCGATGGCTTCGGCCACCACGGGGTGCTCGTACTCCCTGGGGTGTCCGAGCTCCTGGCTCAGGTCCCCTTCCCCGATCAGGACCACGCCGATGCCGCGGACCTGCTCGAGGATGCGCGGCAGATTCTCGATCGCCTTCGTGTCCTCGCACTGGATGATCACAAGGATCTCGCCCTGCGGCGCGAGCGGCCAGACGTCGGCCCGCGCGTAATACTCCTGCTGCGTGAGTCCCCAGTAGCGCGCCGCCCGCGTCGGGGCGTCGCCGCGGATGCCGGGCGGGTCGTAGAGAGGCGCGCCCGGCAGGCGGGGGTACCGGCAGGCGCTGACCGCGTTGCGCGCCTCCTCCACGGTGCTGACGTGCGGAAAGATGATGCCGAAGACGCCGATGTCGAGCACCTGCTTGGCGATCCACTGATTCATCTCACCGCCGTTCGGCGGAATCCGCACCAGCGGCGCCACCTTTGGCGCCAGCGTCCCGCCCTGCACGAGCTGGCGCCGATCCAGCATGTACTGGAGCGCGTCGCGGAGCACCGGCGGGCTCATGGGCGCGTGCTCCATCTCGAACGCGACACCGTCGAAGGGCGAGCTGGCGAGAGCGGTGGCGGTCTCGATGTCCGGCGAGGCGAAGCCGACGAAGGCGGTCTTGCCCTGCTCCAGGGCCTTGATGACGCCGTTCAGGCGAGGGATCTCTGGCATGACGCTCTCCTATCGCGAAGCCGGTAGCTTGGTCTTCAAGCGGCTGTAGACCCGGCGCGCGTTGCCCTCGAAGACCTTGCGCCGGTCCTCGTCGCTGAGCCTGAGCGCCTCGACGTAGCGCTTGGTGTCGTCGTAGTAGTTCCCGGTCTCCGGGTCGATGCCCCGGACCGCGCCGACCATCTCCGACGCGAACAGGATGTTGTCGATGGGGATGACCTTGAACAGGATGTCGATGCCGGGCTGATGATAGACACAGGTGTCGAAGAAGACGTTGTTCAGCAGGTGGTCCTTCAGGAGCGGCTTCTTCAGATCCTGGGCGATGCCGCGGTAGCGCCCCCAGTGGTACGGAACCGCCCCGCCCCCATGCGGGATGATGAACTTCAAGCTGGGGAAGTCCTTGAACAGGTCGGCCGTGATGAGCTGCATGAACGCCGTGGTGTCGCCGTTGATGTAGTGGCCGCCGGTGGTGTGGAAGTTCGGGTTGCACGACGCGCTGACGTGGATCATCGCCGGCACGTCGAGCTCCACCAGCTTCTCGTAGAACGGGTACCACCACTTGTCGGTCAGCGGCGGATCCTTCCAGTAGCCGCCCGATGGATCCGGGTTCAGGTTGCAGCCGATGAAGCCGTACTCCTTGACGCAGCGCTCGAGCTCCTCGATGCAATTGGTCGGCGGCACGCCCGGCGTTTGCGGTAGCTGGCAGACGCCGACGAAGTTCTGAGGATAGAGCGAGCAGACGCGATGGATCAGGTCGTTGCAGACCAGAGACCAGTGCAGACTGGTCGTCGCGTTACCGATGTGATGGCCCATGCCGGCCGCCCGGGGCGAGAAGATCGTGACGTCCGTCCCGCGCTCCCGCTGAAGCTTGAGCTGCGCCTTGTCGATAGACTCGCGGATCTGATCATCGCTGATGCTCAGCGTCCCCTTCCCGGCGACGTGAGAGGGGTCCTTCAGGTCGGCGATCTGCTTCTGCCGGTAGGCTTCGAGCTCCTTCGGCGCCGTCGTGTAGTGGCCATGACAATCGATGATCATGCCGCCCTCCGTGGCTCTCTCGATTAGGCGAGCATCCTAGTCCCCGCGCGCTCCGATCGTCAAGGCGAGGGGGGTCACGGACGACTAGCGACGGCGCGATCCGCGCCAATGAGGATCTGGTCCACTACTCCAGGCCCAGCGTGTTGCGGGCGAACATCTCCTCCGGGTCGACCTTGCGCGGCAGGATCTTCTGGTCCAAGGCGAACTGGATCACGGCCTCCAGGGCCTTGCGATTGCGAGCCACGCCGTTGGGGAGCGGGTCGTCTCCCACGATGCTGCGGCGCTGCGCCAGAACCTGGGCGTCGCCCGACAGCTGGGCGGCCGAGCCGAGCTGCTTCAGAAAGATCGCCTTCGCCTCCTTGAAGGCGGCGAACAGCCGGGGCGCCAGCGTCGCATCGGCCTGCAGCAGGGAGTCCTTCACGACGACCGTGTGGTTGACGGGATAGATGCCGGTCTTCCGATACCACGCCGCCTCGGCCTCGCGTGGGTTGGGGATCAGCGGCTTGACGTCAGGAGAGTCGATCTGACCAGCGCCGATGGCCGCCGCGAGCTCGCCCTTGGCCAGCATCTCACCAAGATTCGCGCCCGGCCGCTCCATCACGTTCGCCGGCTTCTGGTACTCCTGAACGTGCTCCTCATCGACTACGACCCAGGTCACCTTGTCGAGGTCCACGCCGTACTCCGTCGCGAGGATGCCGCGCGCCCAGACACCGGTCGTCACGGTGTAGGCGCGCACTCCGACCTTCTTGCCCTCCAGGTCTTTCGGCGACTTCACCCCGGATTTCACGTTGTAGACGATCGGCGCGTGGTGGAACTGGCGCATGACGAACACCGGAAGGGCGGTGAACGCCTTGCCGTGGGCCTTGGCGGTCAAATAGGTCGTGATGGCCATCTCGGAGACATCGAACTCGAGCGTGCGGACCATCCGCCGAAATGCGCCGACGATGGGGCTCACCTCGATGTGCTCGAGGCGAATACCCGGCGCGGTCACGGAGCCGTCCTTCAGGCCCTTCGTGTGCGCGTAGGTCGCGAGCGCCGTTTTGAGGACTGTCGTTCCCGTCGCGGCCGTCATGGCGCGACGATCTTCTCTGGCGTGGGCTGGGCGACCTCGCGCAGCCCCTTCGTCGCCTCGAGCCAGTCGGCGTCACGCGGCAAGATCACGCCGCCGGAGCGATGACGATAGACCGCGGGGTTGTCGACGCCTGGTGGTGTCACGGCGTTGTCGCGGAGAGCCCTGGCGGCGTTGATCACCCGTCGACGTGTCCGGATGACCATGGCGTCGGAGGTCCCGAGGTGCTCCTGCGTGCGGTCGTAGATCGGCCCCATGCTCTCCGTGACGGCCTGATCTTGTTGATGGATGCCGGCGATGCCGGTGAAGCTCTCGGTGCGCTGCGCCTTACGGTCGATGAGGTAGTCGTTGTCCTTGTTCTGGGCGAGGCGGAACTTGCCCAGCCAGTCCGGCGTATCCGGCAGGAACTCGAAGCCGCCGGGCCGGGCGCCGGCCGCCGCGACCGCTCGGCCGCCGGCGTTGAGCCCGGACGCGCCGCCCGCAGCCCCCGAGCCCAGGCGCGAGCGGGGCGCGGTAAGACTCCAGAACATGATGTGCTCGTCGTCGACGGGCACCCAGGCGCGGACGAGGACTTGCATCCCGAGGATACCGGTCGGGATCATCGTGAAGAATGGGAACAGGAAGTGGGCGATGCGCCAGTAGTAGGTGTCCGCCTCGGCCGGGCGGTAGGCGCCGTAGGAGGTGCCGAACTCGGTGTCGACGACCTCGTACTTCGGGGCGCGGTCGGCCACGTTGTAGTAGTCGAACGTCCCCGGGGTCGTCTGCTCGGGCTTGATGGCGCCCAGGTGGAGGAACCCGAGATGGCTCGTGTCGATGTCGCCCTCGAGCCCCTGGAACCAGTTGCACTCGCGTAAGACCTTCTGCACGGCGTACTCGCCCCGGGGCAGCATGTTCGGCTCGATGTCCGGCAACGGCGGCGGCGGCTGGCGCGGTCCCATATAGGTCCAGATGATGTCGTTGCGCTCGACGCATGGGTACGCGGTCGCGTGGATCTTCGACTTGAAGTTGCTCTCCTCCGGCTCGCTGGGCATGTCGACGCAGTGGCCTTCGCAGCTGTACTTCCAGCCGTGGTAGACGCAGCGCAAGCCTTCGTCCTCGTTGCGACCGAAGAAGAGCGAGGCGCCGCGGTGCGGACAATGGTTCTGGATGAGGCCGATCTTGCCGGATGTGACGCGGAAGGCGATCAGGTTCTCGCCCATGAGCCGGACGCGGACGGGCGCACCGTCCCGCTCCGGCAGCTCGCTCGACATGAGGGCGGGTACCCAGTACTGGCGCAGCATGGCGCCCACCGGCGTGCCGGGGCCGACGCGACAGAGCAGCTCGTTGTCTTCTCTGGAAAGCATCGTGCCCTCCTTTTAGCTCCGCCTATGTTACGCCACCGTCGTCGTACGCACGTTGCCCTGGACGAGACGGCGTACCAGCACGACCACCGCGAGGACGACGCCCGTCATCATCAGCGCCGCGACCGCCGCCTCTTCCAGGCGCCCGTTGGACCATTGGCTCAGGAAGAGCGTCGGCAACACCGTCGACTTGGCGCCGTACAGGAACGCGACCGTCGCCAGATCGCTGAACGAGACCGTGAACTGGATCACCCATCCGGCCAAAAAGCCGTTCTTCACGAGAGGCAGCCAGATCCGCCGGAAGGTCGAGGTCCACGAGGCCTTGTGGATGCGCGCCGCCTCCTCGAGCTCGCGGCTGATCTGGATCATGCTCGCGTTCACCGCAACCACGGCGCCGAACGTCTTGACCAGACCGGTCGCTCGAACCGTACCCATGTGTTGGTGCGTAATCCAACCATCAGCGGCTCTGCACGGCAAGCCCAAAAATCCTGTGACGTCAATACGATTCCCGCTCATAGACTGGTGTCGTGGACTGGAAGAAGCTCGCCTACGTCATCGTGCCGGTCCTGGCGCTCGCCCTGGGCGTCTTCGCGGTGCTCAACCGCCTGGTCGAGCCGCTGCCACCGCGGCGGGTCACCTTCAGCGCGGGTCGCGAGAACGGCGCCTACCACACGTTCGCGAAGGAGTACGCACGGCTGGCCAAAGCGGACGGCTTCACGGTCGACATCCTGACCGGCGCGGGGTCCGTCGAGACGCTCAAGCGTCTCGCCTCTGGCCAGGCCATGGCAGGCTTCGTCCAGGGCGGCACCGCCGAGGCCGCGCCGACGGACGGGTTGCTCTCTCTCGGAAGTCTCTACTACGAGCCGGTGTGGCTGTTCCACCGGCGGACCCAGCCCCTCCACGGCCTCCCCGACCTCCGCGGCCGCAGGATCCAGGTCGGCGAGGAAGGGAGCGGCATCCGGCCCCTGGCGGTGCGCCTCCTTCGCGACAGCGGTGTCACCGCGCAGAACTCGACGCTCCTCGCTCTCACGAGCGAAAGCGCGGCGGCAGCGCTGGAGACGGGCCGGATCGACGCGGCCTTCTTCATCATGGCGCCGAGCGTGCCCCTGGTGCGGCGCCTGCTGCTCAGTCCGGCCGTCAGCCTCTGGAGCGTCCGGCGCACCATCGCCTACACGACGCGATACCGGTTCCTGTCGACCGTCACACTCGGGGAGGGTGCGGTCGACCTCGTCGCGGACGTACCCGACCGCGACGTCACCCTGCTCGCGGCAACCGCCACGCTCGTTGTCCGCGAGGACGTCCACCCCGTGATCGTGCGCCTTCTTCTGAAGACCGCGGAGACCGTGCACAATCGCCCGGGCCTGTTCGAAGCGCCCAACGCGTTCCCGTCCGACGCGTTCGTCGAGCTGCCGCTCCACGAGGTGGCCCGGCGCTACCTCCGGAAGGGGCCGCCGTTCCTGGAGCGATTCCTCCCCTTCTGGATCGCGGTGACCGTCGAGCGCTGGGCGCTGCTGGTCCTGCCGGTGGTGGGACTCCTCCTGCCGCTGATCCGCATTCTGCCCGCGCTCTACAACTCGCAGATGCGGCGGCGGGTCACCAGGTGGTACCGGCTCGTGCACGAGATCGACCACACGCTCGCGCAGTGCACGCCGGAAGAGGCGGGAGCCGCAGCGGAGCGGCTCCGGCGTGTGCAGGCGGAGGTCTCACAGATGCCGCCGCCACCGCACGGCCTCATGGGCGAGCTCTACCACCTGAAGATCCATCTGGAGTGGCTGCTCGCACGCGCCGACGCGCAGGCCGCCGCACCGGCCGCGCGTCACTCGCCCAGATAGATCTCGCGCGTCCGCGGGTGCGCGACGACTTCGCCGCGCGTGCCCTCGACGACCACCTCGCCGAAGTGCAATACGGTGATGCGCTCGGCGAAGTCGAGCGCCACGTCCATGTCGTGCTCGATCATGACGATCGTCACGTCGCGCGGGATGCTGGTGACCAGCCGGAGCACGTCGCGCCGCTCGTCGGTCGAGAGCCCGGCGAAGGGCTCGTCGAGCAGCAGCACCCTCGGGGTCTGGGCGAGCGGCCGATCGGCGAGGTGATCGAGCCCGACCCGGGCCAGCGTCTCCCACGCCCGCGCGATCAGTGCCGCCTGCCGGTCGAGCCGGACGAACGGGTTCCAGCGACGCCGTGACCGGCCGAGCAGCGCGAGCGTCACGTTGCGCAGCAGCGTCTCGCCCGGGAAGAGCGTGACCGAGCCGCGGTCGGGCCGGAGCTCGCCGGTGACCAGGTTGAAGAGCGTCGTCTTGCCGGCGCCGTTGGGACCGATGATGAGGCGGCGCTCCCCGGGCTCGACGGCCAGGTTCACGTCCGACGTGACGCGCAGCCCGCCGAACGACTTCTCGAGATTGCGCACGGCGAGCGCGCTCACCGCCCGACCTCCTCAGGCCCGCTCATCGTCTCGAGCTGCGCGCCGCCGGCTCAGATCACGTTCCGGGTGCGCAGCTCCGCGATCTGCTCCGGGCGATACCCGAGCTCGGCCAGGATCTCATCCGTGTGCTCGCCCAGCGTGGGCGCGCGGCGGCGGAAGCGTCCGGGCGTCTCGGAGAGGTCGACCGGGGTCGGCGCGAGCGGCGCCGGTTGGGACAGGCCCGGGTATTGGGTGTCCACGAGGAGGCCGGCAGCTCGCACGTGTTTGTCCTCGAGCGCTTGCTGCGGCGAGTAGAGCGGACCCGCCGCGATCCTGGCGGCCTCGAGCTCGGCGAGCGCCTCCGCGGTCGTGCGCTCGGCCGTCCACTCCGACATTCGCCTGGAGATGATCTCGCCGTGGTCGCCCCGGGCCAGATCGTCCTTGAACCGCGGATCGGTGAGCCAGTGCTCTTCACCGATCAGCTTGGCCCACCGCCGGAACATCGGCTCTCCGATCGCGAGGGCGAGGATCCAGCCGTCCTTGGTGCGGAACAGATCGGAAGGCGCCGACGTCTGGCCGCGATTGACCGTCGCGACTCGATCGACCTGGATCGCTTGCTGCTCGACCAGCGTCGGGTTGTTGAAGGCGATCGCGGTCCGGAGCAGGGCGCCCTCCACCTTCTGCCCCCGACCGGTCTGCCGGCGGGCCATGAGCGCGGCCAGCGTGCCGAACGCGGCGAGCGACGCCGTGCCACAGTCGACCCAGGCGACGGCGGCTCGCAGCGGCTGCTCCGGCGTGCCGGTGAGATACGCCGAGCCGCACATCACCTGCCCGATGCCGTCGAATCCGTGCTTGCCGCTCCACGGTCCGCCGGCGCCGAAGGCCGTCACCGTGGTGAGGATGATGTCGGCCTTCACGCGGCGAAGGCTTTCGAGGTCGAGCGCCAGCGAGCGCAGCACCTCGGGGGGCAGGTTCGCGACGACGACGTCGGCGCTGGCCACCAGCCTCCGCACGATCTCGCGACCCTCCGGGCACGCGGGGTCGAGGGTCATCGCGCGCTTGTTGCGGTTCATCACCAGGTACATCGCGCCCACGCCGTCCTCGGCCACCGGCGCCACCCACCGATCCTCACCGCCGCCCGCCCGCTCGATGCGGATGACGTCGGCGCCGAGGTCGGCGAGAAGTGCCGCGCAATACGGCCCGGCGATATAGCGCCCGAAGTCGAGGACCCGCACGCCCTCGAGCACGCCCCCCGGGTCGCTCATTTCAGGGCGAGCGGCTGCCCGTCGAGATCCTCCGCGCGCTCGACCTTGATGAGGACGCCGAATCCCTTCTTGTCCGGATCGCGCTCCTTCTCGGGTTGCACGAGGCGTCGCCAGATCTCCTCGTACACCGCGCCGGACCGGTGAATCTCCGCGGTTCCATAGAAGCGGGCGATGCCGCCCTTTGGCAGCACGCCGGCCTCGCGGAGCTGAGGCTTCCGGAGGAAGACGGTGACCTTCGTCTTGTCCTTGAGGTTGGCGTTCGTCGAACCCTTACCGCGCTCCCACAGCGCGATATGGTCGTCGTCGTAGACCATCGTGCTGCCCCGCGGAGTGACCTGGGCGAACCCGTTCGGCAGCACGGTGGCCACCAGGCACACGCTGGCAGGGAAAGCGGTGTTGATGTGCTCGTGAAGGACCTTGGGAATCGTGGGCACGTGAACCTCCTTTTTCATAGCCACGTCGGCCTCAGGAATGAGCGCGCTCGAGATTGTTGCTCTCGTGGTTGCCGGCCAGCCAGCGCGCGAGCTCCGTGTGGGCATCGGCGCGGCGAATGGCGTTGACCGTTTCGACGTCATCGGGATCCACGGTGAACTCGACTCGCAGTCCGTCCGGGCTCGTCACGTAGAGCGAGAGACAGTACCCGTGATCGGTCTGCCGGCGCGGGACGCCTGCGGCCGCGAGTCGATGGGCGATCTCGTCGTAGGTCTTTCGGTCCACCTTCAGCGCGATGTGCTGGAAGCGGCCGATCTGGGGGTACACGGCCTTGCTCCGCTCGTACATCTCGTCTTCGGCGAACTGGAAGAACGCCAGCGCGCTGCCGTCGGCCAACCCGAAGAACGTGTGGCAGTACGCGACCTCGCGCTGAACCTCGGTGTTGAAGACCCGCTCGCACCAGGTCGCCACCAGCGGCAGCCCGAGAACGTCCTCGAAGAATTGCCGGTTAGCCTCGTGATCGCGAATGACGAAGGCGTAATGATGGAGTCGCTGCGGCAGCTGCGGCAGTTGGCTCATGGCGGCGCCTCCCCGCGGGATTATCCCGCGCCCCGTCGAGGATGTCGACCGGGTCACCCCGCCGCGCTGACCCGCCGCCCCGACGCCGCCGCCCGAGCCCAGCGCCAGAGCCGCTGCGTCCCCGGCACCAGCCCCTCAGGCATGAACACCACGATTCCCGCCCGTCTTCTCGAGCGCGGCCTCGGCGACCATGCCGTTGATGTAGAGTCCGGCCGCGTAGAGCCCGGGGATGTTGGCGTAGTCGCGCACCAACCCGTCGACGAGCCGCTTGTTGCTCGGCGTGTCGAGATCGGCCGTGTACGCCAGTTCCTCCGTGGCCGACTCAGTAGCTCTTGGGGAGCCCGAGGACGTGCTCCGAGAGGTAGTTGAGCACCATCTGCTGCGAGACCGGCGCGATCTTGTAGAGCCGCACCTCGCGCCAGAGCCGCTCGACGTAGAACTCCTTCGCGTAGCCGTAGCCGCCGTGGGTCTGCAGCGCCACGTCGCACGCCTCGAAGCCCGCCTCGGCCGCCATCAGCTTGGCCGTGTTCGATTCGGCGCCGCACGGCCGGCCGTTGTCGAAGAGCCACGCCGCCTTCAGGCACATCAACCCGGCCGTCTCGAGCTTCGCCCAGGCGAGCGCGAGCGGGTGCGCGATCGCCTGATTCTGGCCGATCGGCCGGTCGAAGACCACGCGCTCCTTCGCGTACTGCACGGCGCGGTCGAGCGCCGCCCGCCCGATGCCGACCGCCTCGATCCCGGTGAAGATGCGCTCGGGGTTGAGCGAGTCGAGGAGGTGGTAGAAGCCCCGGCCCACCTCGCCGACGACGTTCGCGGCCGGGATCTCGAGGCCGTCGATGAAGATCTCGTTCGAGTCGACCGCCGCCCGGCCGAGCTTCTCGATCTCGCGCACCGTGATCTTCGCGCGGTCGAATTCCGTGAAGAAGAGCGTCATCCCCTCGAAGGGCCTGGCCGCCTCGCGGGGCGAGGTGCGCGCAAGCAGGAGGGTGTGGGTCGCATGCTGGGCGTTGGTGTTCCACACCTTGCGGCCAACGACGACGTATCCGTCACCGTGGCGCTCGGCCCTCGTCTGGATGCGTGACGTGTCCGTACCGGCGTTGGGCTCGGTCACGCCGAACGACATGACGATCTCGCCCGCCGCGATGCGCGGCAGGTAGCGCCGCTTGAGGTCCTCCGAGCCGTGCTTGATCACGGGCATCGGAGGAAAGAGATAGAAGTGGATTGGGGACGCGCCCGTCGTCCCGGCGCCGGCGGCACAGATCTCGTGCAGCATCACCGTCGCTTCGGTCACGCCCAGGCCCGAGCCGCCGTACTCCTCCGGAATGATCATCCCGAGCCAGCCGGCCTGCGCGAAGGCCCGGATCCAGTCCGCCGGGTACTCCGCCTTCCGGTCCTTCTCCAGCCAGTAGTCGAGCGAGAAGGATCGCGCGAGGGACGCCACTTCCTTGCGGATCAGCTCCTGTTGCTCCGTCAGCTGAAAGTCCATGCGCGCGATTGTAGCCCAACACGCTCCCGGCCGACTCAAAGGTGACCGCGTGGTGCTATCATGCGCGGCATGGCGGTCCAGGGCCTGTACGCGCTGCAGAACGGGTTCATGGGTTTCGAGCGCTCCGGGCTCTTCTACGACGAGTTCTCCGGCGAGCGCGTCCAGATCCCGGTCGCCTGCTGGCTCGTGCGCACCTCCGAAGCGATGATTCTTTTCGATACGGGTCTTTCGCCCCGCGCCGTCCCGGGGCTCATGCGAAGCGACCCGCTCGCACGCTTCACGGAAGAGGACTTGCTGGTGCACCGGCTCGACCTCGTGGGTCTCGAGCCCGACCACGTGGACATGGTCGTGCTCTCACACCTCCACTTCGACCACGCCGGGGGCGCCGTGCTCTTCCCCAAGTCCGAGTTGATCGTCCAGAAGGACGAGTATTCCTATGCCCACTACCCGGCCTCCTTCTTCGAGTCGTTCTATTATCGGAAGAACTTCGATTTGCCGGGCTACCGCTGGCGTCTGCTGGACGGCGATACCGAGCTGCTCCCGGGCGTGACGGTGTTGCGAACGGACGGCCACACGCCGGGCCACCAGTCCTTGCTGGTCGAGTTACCCGCCACGGGCCCGGTCATCCTCACGGGCGACGCCTGCTACTGGCAGGAGCACGCGGACAAAGAGCGCGTGCCCGGCGTGGTCTGGAACCCGGCGCTGGCGCTTCACTCGCTCAAGAAGCTGAAGACGATCGCGCGGCTCGTGCGCGGTCGTATCTTTCCCGGTCACGACCCGGTCTTCTGGGAAACCGTCAAACAGGCGCCGGACGCCTATCACTGAGGGACGTCGTGCGAACAGGGAGAGTGCCATGAAAGACGGATTCAGGTTCGTGGACAGCGACATGCACATCATGGAGCCGCCGGACCTCTTCGATCGCTATCTGGACCCGCGGTTCAAGGACCGGATCAGCGTCCCGGTGGGCGCCGACGGCCGTCCCACGCGTGGCGCCGCCGGCCTGACCGTCATCGACGGCATCCCGACCTCGGACATGGACCTCCAGCAGTACCGGAAGCGCGTCCGGAACAGCGGGCCGCAGAGCACGCAGCCCTTGTCGGGATCACGGCTCTTCGACACCGGCCGGCTCGACTTCGCGGTCGAGCGCGACTACGATCCCGTCGCCCAGGTGATGGGCATGGAGATGGAAGGGGTCGACATCGCGGTGCTGTACCCCACCGCCGGCCTCGCCTTGCTCGGCCGCGACAATATGGACCCGCAGCTCTCTCTGGCCATCTGCCAGGCGTACAACAACTGGATCCACGAGTTCTGCGCGTACAGCCCGGACCAGCTCAAGTGGGTGGCGATGCTGCCGGTGCACGACGTGCACCTGGCCTGCCGGGAGCTCGTGCGATGCGTCCGCGAGCTCGGCGCCGTCGGCTCGTTCATCCGGCCGAATCTCGTCAACGGCCACTACTGGCACTCGAACTACTGGGCCCCCCTCTATACCGTGCACGAGGAGCTGAACGCCACCTGGGGGTTTCACGAGGGCGTGAGCGCCCTCTACTCCCGCATGATCCCGCTGTACGGTGAGAACCGGTTCTATCGCCACGTCGCCAGCCACTGGATCGAGATGCAGCAGGCCCTGATCGCGATGATCATCGGCGGCGTGTTCGAGTTTCATCCAACGCTCCGGGTCGGCTTCCTGGAAGCTCAAAACTCGTGGGTGCCCGGCCTCCTGTCCCGAATCGAGTGGGACTATCCCCAGTACCGTGACTCGCACGCCCCGTATCTCGCCCTGACGCCCCACGAGTACTTCCGGCGCAACTGCTGGGCGGCGGTCGAAGGGAGCGAGCCGGAGATCGAGGCGACGGCCGGCCTCATCGGCGCGGACCGGATGTGCATCTCGACCGACTATCCGCACTTCGACTCGAACTTCCCGCACGTCTCGACGAACCTCTTGAAGAACGTGCCGCGCGAGATCGCGGCCCAGATCCTCGCCGGCGGCGCACAGCTCTACGGCTTCACCGACGCGCACTTCAAGAAGGCCGACGCGGCCGCGGCGAAGGCAAGCTCGCGACGGTGAGCTGAGGGGGCGCGAGCGCCCCCGATCTCCCGTCATCGAGACGGCCGGAGTCTCGGATCGGCCGCGAGCAGGAAGAACAGGAGGTACGCGGTGCCGCCCGCAACGCCTCCGAGCACGTCGCTGAGCCAGTGGGCTCTCAGGTAGAGCCTGCTCGCCGCGACTCCGAGGATCAGCAGTACCAGGAACACCGTCCCCGTCCACTGCCAGATCCGGCGCAGCTCGATGGTCCAGAGGAAATAGATCAGGCCGCCGAAGAACACGACGGCGCCGAAGGTGTGAGCACTCGGAAAGCCGTACGGAGACAGGCGGGGGCGCGGGCGGGCGACGACCCACTTGGTGAGCGCGAAGACGACATACGCCCCGACGACCATCACCGGGACGAACCGCGCGGCGCGATGGCCGTGGCGCCAGAGGAGAACGAACATGCCGACGCTCAGGGGTACCAGCGCGTAGCCCGAGCCGACGGCGCTCAGCGTGTGCATGAGAGACTCGAGGTGTGGATGCCGAGCGGACTGGGCAAGCGCGAGCGCGGCGTGGTCCACGTCGAGGAACTGTTGGTTGAAGGCCAGGACGGCGAGGACGAGGTATGCGAGCACAGAGACGATCGCCAGAAGGAGTACCACCCACCGCAACGCTTCCATCGGTCGACCCCGATTATGGCACGGCCCTCCCCGGCGACATGAAGACGCGGCTCGCGCGTCTCGACTGGCCGGGAATCGAGCGCTCGCTCTGGCAATGGGGTTATGCCAAGACGCCCCCCGTGCTCAGTCCGTTCGAATGCGCCGAGCTGATCGGCCTGTATGGGGACGAACGACGGTTCCGGAGCACGATCGACATGGCGCGCTACAAGTTCGGCGTCGGAGAATACCGATACTTCGCCGCGCCTCTGCCGTCCCTGGTCGAGACGCTGCGCCGTCACGCCTATCCCCCGCTTGCCGCGATCGCCAACCGGTGGGAAGCGGCCCTCTCGAGAGGGGTCGTCCACCCGGCGTGCCTCGACGGGCTGCTGGCGCTATGCCGTCGGCGCGGCCAGACCAAGCCGACGCCGCTGCTCCTGCACTACGAGACGGGCGGCTACAACTGCCTGCACCAGGACCTCTACGGCGACGTCGTGTTCCCCTTGCAGCTCACGTGCTTTCTCAGCCGGCGCGGCGGTGACTATACAGGCGGTGACTTTCTCCTGGTCGAGCAGCGGCCGCGCGCGCAGTCGCGGGGCGAGGCGATCGCCACGGAACAGGGCGAGATCGTGATCTTCGCGACGCGTTACCGGCCGGTCGAGGGCGCGCGCGGTGTCTATCGGAGTGCCATGCGCCACGGCGTGAGCCGCGTCACGTCGGGGTCCCGGTATACGCTCGGCGTCATCTTCCACGACGCTAAGTAATATTCGCCCGTAACTTGTTGAAATCGTGAACTCCGGCTCGCCGGATGAAGGGCTCGACGACGCCAGTGCCGCGAGTCTGTCCAGGATCTGCCGCCGGGCTGCCGGCTCGAGCCGGCCCCGTCAGGCCCAGGAGTACGCGTGTAGCTCCTCGTCAATGTCGCCGGCGCCGAGGCCTTGTCGGCGGAGGCGGAGGACCTCGAAGCGGGACGTCCTGCTAGAGCATGAAGCAAGTGCCGACGCTGTTGGGGACAAACGCATCGGGTAGTTCGCGGGCAAGTGCATGGGTCGCCTTCCAACCGGTGCAATGTGCTGGCACGATCAGTGCCGGGCGGATTTCTTTGAGCGCAGCGATGGTGCGCGATTGCGTTTTGATCATGGTTCACAGCCCTGAACTCCCGCCTCGGCGGGATAGACCACGCGGATGAAATTGCACCAATCATCACGCCATTCATCTCGGGCGACCTCGCGCCACGGCTTCACCGCCGCAACGGAACGTAGTGTGCCATCGGCGGTGAAGTGAACGTGAAAGATCCCGTAGACACGCTGCCCAGCGACGATCGTCGCCACGACGACGTTTGCCATATGCGTGGTGTCACGCACCCCGTAATCGCAATGGATGTCATTTACGGCAAGTAGCACGGCATCCTCGGAAGGTGTTCTGAAGTCGTGGTGAACGATGGTTCGCGCGACGAGGGCGCCACCGGCTCCGCACAGCGTCGGCGCCTGCGCGCTTGTGAGCCCGGCCACCGACAAGAGCAGGCTGAACGCCCCGGCCCACGATGCGGCCGTCCGTCCCGCGATCCCTTTCATGGCAGTCTCGGTCTGCAAGCCGAGACTGGTAGCGCGACCGTCATGCTGAGACAGTGTGCCACGGTCGCCGACGTCACAGGGAGGCGTGGCGCAACCGCAGGGCGTTGCCGATGACGGACACCGAGCTCAGGCTCATCGCCGCGCTCGCGATCATCGGGCTGAGCAGGACGCCGAGCCAAGGGTAGAGCACGCCCGCGGCGATCGGAACACCAAACGCGTTGTAGACGAAGGCAAAGAACAGGTTCTGGCGGATGGTACGCATCGTCGCACGGCTCAGGCGGCGCGCCCGCGCGATACCGCGGAGGTCGCCCTTCACGAGCGTGACGTCGGCGCTCTGCATGGCGACGTCGGTGCCCGTGCCCATGGCGACGCCGACCTCGGCCTGGGCGAGCGCGGGGGCGTCGTTCACGCCGTCGCCGGCCATGGCCACCTTCCGGCCCTCGGCCTGCAGGCGCCTGACCACCGCGATCTTCTGCTCGGGCAGCACCTCGGCCTCGACCTCGGTGATCCCGAGCCTGCGCGCCACGGCCTCGGCCGTCGCGCGGCTGTCGCCGGTCAGCATCACGATCCGCAGTCCCGAGGCACGCAGAAGCTCGAGCGCCTCGGCCGTCGACGCCTTGATCGGGTCCGCCACGCCGACGAGCCCGGCGGGCCGGCCATCCACCGCCACGAACATGACCGTCTGTCCGTCGCGGCGCAGCACCTCGGCCCGCTCGCTCAGGCCGCCGAGCGCCACGCCGAGGTCGTCCATCAACCGCCGGTTGCCGAGGGCGCGGCACGCCCGGAGACGCGCCCGGCGACCCCCTTGCCGGTGATCGACCTGAACTCCTCCGCCGGCGCCACGGCAATCCCGCGGCCCGTGGCGCCGGCGACGATCGCCGCCGCGAGCGGATGCTCGCTGCCGCGCTCGATGCCGGCCGCGAGTCCGAGCAGGTCGGCCGCCTGGAATCCGTCCGCCGGCTCCGCCGCGACGAGCTTCGGCTTGCCCTCGGTGAGCGTCCCCGTCTTGTCCACCACCAACGTGTCGATCCGCTCCAGGACCTCGAGCGCTTCGGCGTTCTTGATGAGCACTCCGGCGGTGGCGCCCCGACCGGTACCGACCATGATCGACATCGGGGTCGCGAGCCCGAGCGCGCACGGGCACGCGATGATGAGCACGGCGACCGCGTTGACGATGGCGAACGCGGCGCGCGGCTCGGGCCCCACCGTGGCCCAGGCGATCGCCGACACGACCGCGACGAGGACGACCGCGGGCACGAACCAGGCGGCGACCAGGTCGGCGAGCCGCTGGATCGGCGCGCGGCTGCGCTGGGCCTCGCTCACCATCTGGACGATCTGGGCGAGGAGCGTCTCGCGGCCGACCCGATCGGCGCGCATCACGAAGCCACCGGTGCCGTTCACCGTGCCGCCGATCACGCGGTCCCCGGCCGTCTTCTCGATCGGGATCGACTCGCCGGTCACCATCGACTCGTCGATGGCGCTCGTTCCCTCGACGACGACGCCGTCCACGGGCACCTTCTCGCCGGGGCGCACACGGAGGAGGTCACCCATCTGGATCGCGTCGAGCGCGACGTCCTCATCGCCACCGCCCGCACGGATGCGACGCGCCGTCCTCGGTGCCAGGTCGAGGAGGGCGCGGATGGCGCTGCTCGTCTGGCTCCGCGCGCGCAGCTCGAGCACCTGACCGAGCAGCACGAGGACCGTGATGACGGCGGCGACCTCGAAGTAGAGACCGACCTCCCCGCCGTGCATCC
>JAHFDK010000388.1 GCA_023249095.1 Candidatus Rokuibacteriota bacterium
GCCGCTCTAGTGCCTCGTCGTCGAGCTTCTGCCAGTCGGCGGCGTCGTGCATTGGCCGACCTCCCGAGAGCTTGCGGTCACCGGTCCGGCACTATAGTATCTGCTCGGGTTCTCACCACTCACTAACGGTGCGTTGGAGGGGAGGTCAAGGATGACCGCCAGTTCCCTCGATCGGCCCGTGCAGGTCGAAATCATCACGCACGTCCCTACACGCTTCAACCACTGACAGCACTGCGAAGTGACCTGGCAGGTCATGGGACTCAGGCAAAAGGTGCAGAGGGAAATGCTGGAGACCGGGCTTCCGGAGGATCTGAAGCAGGAATTCCACCAGCTGTCGGAGTGGGCACATACCCTGCCGGAGAAGTTCGGCAGGCGCGTCCGTATCCGACTCGTCGATGCGGCGTCCATCGAGGGGTTCTTCAAGTCGCTGCTCCGGCGGGTCGGCCGCTATCCAGCGTTCAGCGTAGACGGTGCGCGCTACGTGGGAGCCGACTTCTCGAGGGTCGACGCGCTGGTTTCCCAAGCGCTTCGACAAAAGGAGGCCCAGCCGGCACCGCGATCGACGGCATCGACGTCCAACTGACGCAGGAGGAAGGCAGATGAATACGCTACTGGCTGTAATCATCGGGATGCTGACCGTGTACCTCACGTACACGCGGTACGCCCGGCGGATAGACCGCAACGTCATCCAGTCGGACCCGAAGCGCGCGACTCCCGCCACTCTGTATATGGATGGCGTCGACTTCATGCCCACGAACAAGAACATCCTCTTCGGCTACCACTTCAAGTCCATTGCCGCCGCCGGCCCCATCGTGGGCGCCATCGTCGCGGCGAACCTCTGGGGATGGCTCCCCGCTATCATCTGGCTCGTGCTCGGCGTCTCGTTCATCGGCTGGGCGAGCGACTACAGCGGGATCGTCATCTCGATCCGGAACGACGGCAACAGCCTCTCGGCCATCGCTCACCGGCTCGTCTCCCCCCGCTCCCGCACGATCCTCTTCATGTTCATCTTCTTCTACCTCCTGGTCGGGGCCAGCGCCTTCGTGGGGATCATGGCCAACGTCATGGAGTCCCAGCCCCGGACCCACCTGGGAATCATCCTGTTGACGGCCATGGGCTTGCTCCTGGGCCAGATGCTCTATCGGTGGCGGACGGGCCTAGTCGGCGCCACCGTCCTCACCGTCGGGGTGACGCTGCTCGGCATTCTGGCCGGCCCCTGGACGGAGGGAATCTTCAAGAGCTTCAATGCCGGTCTGAACGCGATATCCGGCGGCACGCCGCTCGTCACCTACTTCGACCCGACACTGGCCAACTTCAAAGGGGCTGATGCGCAGATCATGCCGAGCCTCCTCTTCTGGGCCATCGCCATCTGCGTCTTCTGCTACGCGGGCTCGGTGCTCCCGATCTGGCGGATGGCGCAGCCGGTCGTCTACGTAGGATTCTGGATCAGCGCGCTCTCGATCGTCCTCGGCCTCGTGGGCGCCGCGCTCGCGACCTTCATCAAGCCCGAAGTGGCCCAGTTCGTCCTCCCCGCCTTCAAGGGCTGGAATCCGCAGCTGGGGCCAGCGGGGATCATGCCGCTCTGGCCGATGCTCTTCGTCACCATCGCGTGCGGGGCCATCTCCGGCTGGCACGCGCTCTTCGGCTCCGTGGGCACCGCCCGCCAGATCGAGAACGAGGCCGACATGCTCCCGGTGGGCGGGGGCTCGATGCTCTGCGAGTTCCTCCTGGGCCTCCTCGCGCTCCTGGCCGTCGCGGTGGGCTCCAAGGGGGCGCCGGTGGGCGCCTTCGCGACAGGTCTCGGCGGGTTCATCAGCGTCTGGGGCGTCCCGCTCCAGTACGCGACGTCGCTCGCCTTTGCCGCGTTCATCGTGATCGTGCTCGTGGTCACCCAGTTGCTCTTCCGCGTCATGCGCGTGACCCTGAGCGAGTGGCTCGGCGACGTGATCCCGCCCGTGCGGAGCCAGCACGTCTCCTCGTTCGTCTGCATCGCGCTGGCGATTCTGGTGGTGATGACGGGCACCTGGATCTACCTGTGGCAGCTCCTGGGCGGGGCCAACCAGCTCATGGCCGCACTGGCGCTGTTGCTGGTGACGGTGTGGCTGGCCTCGGTGGGGAAGAGCTGGTACTACGCCGGACTGCCGGCAGTGTTCATGTACGTCACCACGATTGCGTCGCTCCTGGTGACCTCCTACAACCTGTACTTCAACGTCTATCAGATCAATCTGGCGGCGGGCCGGGTCGTCCCCGTCATCGGGTCCGGTCTGATGGTCATGGTGGCGCTGCTCCTGATCGTGGCGGCCCTCTTCATCGGGTTCGACGGCTGGCGGGCGTTCCTGCGTTATCGGCGGCGTCCCGCGCCGGCGCCGACGCCGGCGACCGCGCGGGCCTAGGACCGCGGCCGCGTCCGCTCCCGTAATGCACGCTGGGGAGACCATCATCCCCGGCGTGTCGTTCGCGGGAAGCCTCCGTGGCCGGGCCGTCGCCATGCTGAACCGCGTCTTCGCCGAGCGCTTCGCGCGGCTGCGCGAGGCGCTCGCCAGGTTCATGTACGGCATGACGGGATTCGAGTTCGCGCGTCACGCCGTCGAGATGCGGCACGAGATGGAGACCGTCTTCATGGTGGTGACGATGGGCGATCTGATCGGGATCCCGGTGCTGCCGCCGGTCTACTCGCTCCGGCTGCTCCCCTACGTGGTGCCGGAGATCGCGACCTGGAAGCGGAACCTGGCCCGGCGCAAAGAGTTCTGGGAGAAGGAAGAGTACGACTTGCACGGCGTGTGACAGGAGAGGAAGATCACGGACATGGCGAACGAGGCGAAGGCGAAGAAGAAGGGCGGGCTCCTCGGAATTTTCAAAGACATCGTCTACGGGATGTCCTCCCACGAGATGACGCGCCACGCGGTGCGCCAGCGTGCGAGCATGGAGCACCTGTTCATCCTGATCACGATGGGAGATCTTCTCGGCGTCCCCATCCTGCCGCCCTATTACTCGCTGAGGCTCCTGCCTTACGTCACGCCGCAGATCGCGGGCTGGAAGCGCCGCATGTTGAGGGAGCGCGACGTCACCGACATCCTCGGCTAGGAGAGGGCATGTCGCTCAAGGCTGTGTTCGAGGGTCAGCCGGATCGGCGGTACATCATGTTCGGGGGCAAGGGGGGACTGGGGAAGACCACCCTCTCGGCCACGAGCGCCTTCTGGCTGGCCAGCCAGGGCAAGCGTGTGCTGCTCTTTTCGGTGGACCCGCAGGCGAGCCTCTCCGACATCTTCCAGCAGGACATCTTCGGCAAGGGGCCCGTGCCGATCATGCGGAACCTCTGGGCCCAGGAGGTGGACGCCGACCAGCGGATCAAGGACTACCAGGCGGAGATCCGGAAGAAGATCCTCGACATGTACGGCTTCGACAAGGTCCCCGAAGAGATCGACAACTACATCGCCGCCGCGTCGGCCGAGCCCGCGATGGAAGAGAGCGCGATCTTCGACGCCGTGGTCGACATCATCGTGCAGGGAGACTACGACTACTACATCTACGACCTCGTGCCGCTCGGCCACGCGCTCTACTATTTGTCGATGGCCAAGGTCTACGACGAGTGGATCAACAAGATCACCAAGCTCCGGGGGGACATGCGCCAATACGACCAGGTCGCGGCGACGATGCGGCGCGAGGAGACGGTGCAGGAGGACCAAATCCTCACCGAGTTGATGTACATCAAGGAACGTATCAACGCCTCTTCCCAGATCCTGACCGATAAGAAACGCACCGCCTTCTTCTTCGTCGTGGTCCCGGAGGAGATGATCATCCTCGACACCAAGAAGGCCGCCGCGCTCTTCACAAAGTTCGACGTGCCCCTCTCCGGCTACATCGTCAACCGGGTGCTGCCCCCGGAGCTCGGACAGGGGAACATCCCGCCCTATCTCCGGAACCGGATCGCGATGCAGCAGAAGCACATGGCTGAGATCCGGACGGCCTTCGGCGACGATATCCGCGCCTACGTGCCCGAGATGGAGCGGGACGTGACAGGACTCGCGATGATCGAGCGGCTCGCGCAGCGCCTCTTCGTCGACGGTGGATGGGGGGCATGAGGGAGGGCCTCACGATCACGACCTCGATGGCAGGCTATCTCGCCGAGCACCCGGCCGTGCAGTACCTCTTCTTCGGCGGCAAGGGTGGCGTGGGCAAGACCGCGATGGCCGGCGCCACGGCGCTCTGGCTCGCGGGCCGGGGCAAGCGCACGCTTCTGGCCTCGACCAACCCCGTCCACAGCCTCTCCGGCCTCCTCGGCCAGAACGTCTCTGGCGGTCACACCGCCGTCACCGGCGTCCCCAACCTCTGGGCCTACGAAATCGACACCCGGGACACGATCGAGCGCTCCAAGAAGGAGATCCGCGAGAAGATCCAGTGGTTTCTCAAGTTCGCGGACATCTCGACCAAGGCCGACGATTTCGTCGAATCGGCGACGATGAATCCCGCCTTCGAGGAGTCGGCGATGTTCGAGAACATGGTCGAGATGATGCTGAAGCGCGAATACGACGTCTACGTCTTTGACACGGCGCCGACCGCGAACGCCCGGCGGCTCCTGGGCATGTCGAAGGTCTACTCCCTGTGGGTGGACAAGATGCTCAAGTCGCGCGAGGAGGCGCGGACCCTGCGCGAGATGCTGTCCTTCAGCAAGAAGAAGGAGGCGGACCCGCTCCTCGAATACCTGCTGGGGTTCCGGGAGCGGATGGGTCAGGCGCGGCGGCTGCTCACCGACGACGGCAAGACCGCGTTCTTCTTCGTCACGCTGCCGGAGGCTCTCCCGATCGCGGTCATCACGCGCTTCATTGGCTGGTTCCACGAGTTCGGGATCCCGATCGGGGGCGTGATCGTCAACATGGTGATGGATCGGACAGCTCTCGGGACGGACCTGCCCGAGTTTGTGCTGAACCGCATGCGCATGCAGGACG
>JAHFDK010000389.1 GCA_023249095.1 Candidatus Rokuibacteriota bacterium
GCGGCGAGCTGCATGATGCCGGTGCCGAGGCGGATCCGTTTCGTGAGGGCCGCCAGGTAGGCGAGCGGCGTGATCGCATCCGAGCCGTACGCCTCGGCGGTCCACACCGAGTCGAACCCGAGGCGCTCCGCGAGCAGCACCTTGTCGACCGGCAAGCGCAGCTCTGCACCCGAATAACCGATGCTCAGACCGAGCTTCATGACGCGCTCCTCCTGACGATGGCGGTTACTCCGCGCTCATCATGGCCGTTCGGCGGTGTGTGCGGCGGCGACATCCGGACGGCCGTGCCGAGCGTCGCGGCGAGCACGTTGCGACAGAGGCAAACCCGCGCTATGGTCCCCGGAGCACCCCCAGACAGGAGGACGCCATGCGTCGTCGATCGTCAGCCGCCGCCGTCGCGAGCAAGCGCGCACCGGCGCCACCCGCGCCCCTCCATGCAACCGGAAACGGAGCCGGCGATCCGGCGTGGGCGTGGGAAGAGCGGCGGTGGCGCGGCGCCGTGAACAAGGTGCGGGCCGGCCGCTCGCTGAAGCCGGCCCGTTGGAAGAACGGCGCCCGGATGTGCGTGGCGCTGTCCTTCGACTCGGACCACGAGACGAGCACGCTTCGCGAGGGCTCGACCTCGCCCGGCCGACTGGCCCAGGGTGAGTACGGCGCCCGCGTCGGCGTCCCGCGAATTCTGGAATTGCTTCGCCGCCACGATCTCCGCGCCTCGTTCTTCGTGCCGGGCGTGGTCGCCGCGCTCCACCCCGACGAGCAGCGTCGCGTGGTGGCCGAGGGTCACGAGGTGGCCATGCACGGCTGGATCCACGAAGGCACCAGCGAGCTGACCGAAGTCGTGGAACGCGATCTCATGCGGCGCGCCTTCGATACGCTGGCCAAGATCGCCGGCCGACCGCCGGTGGGCGTGCGGGTGCCATCCTGGGACTTCAGCGCGACCACACTGCCCCTCATCCGCGAGCTGGGTCTGCTTTACGACTCGTCGCTCATGGCCGACGACGAGCCCTACGAGCTGCTCGACGACGGCGTGGCCACCGGGATCGTGGAGCTGCCGGTAGAGTGGATCAAGGACGACGCGCCCTACCTCGGCATGAACCGCGCCACCGCGATCCGGCCCTACACCGCGCCCTCCGCGGTGCTGGAGATCTTTCGCGCGGAGTTCGAGGGCGCGCTCGCCGAGGGCGGGCTGTTCGTGCTCACGATGCACCCCCACATCATCGGACACCGCTCGAGGATCGCAATCCTCGAGGAGCTGATCCGGTACATGAAGGGCATGCCCGGCGTCTGGTTCGCCACCCACGCGGAGGTCGCCCGCTACTGTAAGGCCACCGCGTAGCGACACTCAAATCTCGGCCTTGAGGTACCGGCCCACACTCTCCAGGTATCGCTCCAGATCGCCCAGATCCTCGCGGATGACTCGGTGCACCTCACCGTCGTTCACTCGCGCATAGAGGTGGACCAGGAGGTTCCGGAACCGCGACATCCGCATCAGTCGCGTCCTGAGGTCGTGGTCGACCACGCCGATCTCGGCCATGATCGCCATGCAGTCGGCGTAGTCTTCCGGGCTTCGCGCACTGCGCCGGGCGGCCAGATGATTGCAGATGTCCAGCGCCGCTTCGGCGGCGACGATCAGCAGGTACTTCGCGCTGTTGGTCACGCGTGGATCGGCCACGAACACCTCGCGCGGCGGCTGGCCCAGCTCGCGCAATTGGCGGACGGCGTCGCGGAGGTGCCCGGCCAGCTCGCGGAGTCGATCGAGATTCACTTCACTCACCGAGCGCCTCGCGCAGATATTGCCGGGCGAACGGCTGGAAGTCGAGGTAGTCGTCCCAGGTCCGCGCGCGCAGCTCGTCCAGGAACCTCTCGTCGCGCACCACCAGCGGGCGGCCCCGAAGGGCGTGATAACGGAAGGCCAGCGGCGCGTCGTCGAGCACGCGCACGTCGATCGGGCACCCAAGCCGGAGGTGAAGTTGCACCGAGAGATCGAGGGCGTACCGGAAGCGCTCGTCCCGCGAAAGCCAACCCGGTCCCAGCCAGACCGCCACGTCGATATCACGGTACGCCCCGCCCTTCAGGAACGATCCGTGCAGCAGGGCCAGGACGATTTCGGGGCGTGCCTCGAGCTCGCGCTGCAAGGCTCCGACGAGCTGCTCACGATCCGGTTCCGATCGAGTCATCGCCCGATCTTAGCACCGCCTCCTTGCGCTCTAGGGGGTCCGTTCGCTGGCCGCCCGCAGCTCGTTGTACATCGCCCGCAACTCGGGCTTGCCTTCCGTGATGGTCGTACCAACCGTAGCGAACTTGTCACGAATGACCTTCATCTCGGCGTCGGACAGGCGGTTGATCCTGCCGCCCCGGTCTTCCCACTTCTTGGTGAGGCTGGCCGTGAAGTCGTCCGTGATCTTGACGGCGCGCGGGAAAACCGCCCGGCTCTCCGTGGTGACCACGTCACGCAGATCGCCCGGCAGCGTGTCGAGCCAGCGCTTGCTCAGGGCGCAATAGGCGACGATCAACGTGTCCTCGATCTGCAACAGCTCCTTCGACACGGTCTCGAGGTTGAAGTTGACCCAGATCGTCATGCCGCTACCCGAGCCATCGATCGTCTTGTTCTGCAGCGCCGTCAGCATATCGGCCAGATTCATCGGGATGGACGTCGCCCCAACCCTCCGGAAGCGCTCCTTCTCGGCGTCGGTGCCGTTGATGCGCAGCTTCTTGCCCTCGAAATCGGCGATCCTGTGGATCGGATTCCGGGTCATGTAGCGGACGTCGGCGGTGGCCACCTGGCCGCAGCCGATGATCCCTTTGCTCTCGAGCAGCGCGGCCAGCTTCTGCGCGATGGCCGGCTCCGACAGCGTCCGGTTCGCGTGCGCCCGGTCTTTGAACAGGAAGGGAAAGCTCAGGACGCCCATGCGCGGGTCGATGCCGGCGTAGAAGTCGGCCGGCGTCATGAAGCCCTCGACGGTGCCGGTTTGAATTCCCTGAATCGTGGCGGACTGGGAGCCCAACTGCCCGCGCGGATAGATCTGGACCTCGATCCGCCCCTTCGATTTGGCCTCGACCCCGTCCTTGATCATCCGGGCGATGTTGTGTTCCGCGTCTTCGGCCGACGAGATGCCGAATTTCAGCGTGAACTCGGCGGCCTGCCCCGGCTTCGCGGCGTCCGGCCCGGCGACGCCCAGCGCCAACGCCAAGAGGAGCGCGAATGCCCCGCCACGTCCCCGGTTACTCGTCATTCGTGTTTTCATGGCCTTACCTCCCCCTGGTCGTGTGATCTGTTGCTGCCGATCCCATACCGCCCGTCACCGGCCATCCCGGCGTGAGCATGCACGTTTCCAAACGTTCCAGCAACGCAGTCTTCGAGATCAGCACTCGGTGGCGGCTCCGTGAGCGGTGGCTGTCGCGTCACTCGCGTCACCATAAATACGGCAACAGAAACAGCGACAGCGTGGGGATGTACGTCACGAGCATGAGCGCGCCAACGGCAAGGATGATGAACGGTACCAGCCCCGGGTAGAGAATCGCGGACGGGGTCTTGAACATCGCCTGGAACACGAAGATGTTCAGCCCGAACGGCGGCGTGAAGGTGCCGATCGTCAGATTCATGACGACGATGACGCCGAAGTGGATCGGATCGACGCCGAGCGCCTTGCCGATGGGCAGCAGCAGCGGCGAGAGAACGAGCAACGCGGTTCCCGTGTCGATAAAGCAGCCGACCAACAGCAGGAACGCGTTGATCAGCAGCAGCACGACCCAGGGCGGCGCGTTCAACTGCTGGATGAAGTTCGCGGCGGCACCCGGCCCGCCGCCGATCATGAGCAGCCAGCCGAACAAGCCGGCGACCGACACGATGACAAAGATGGCGGCGGTCAGGATGACGGTGCGGGCGGCGATGTCGAAGATGTCGCGGAAGGTCACCTCGCGATAGATGAAGGCGGCCACGCCGATGGCGTAGACGCAGGCGACGCCCGCCGCCTCACTCGGCGAAAACACGCCCGAATAGATGCCGCCGAAGATAACCAGGATCGCGCCGAGAGACCAGAACCCTCGCGTGAGGCCGCGACGAATTCCGACCAGGTGAACTTCTGCCTGATCTGGACGCCCTCCGCGAACGAGCAGCAGTAGATGTAGACGGCGAAGATGCCGCCGAGAATGAGGCCGGGGATGATCCCGGCCGCGAACAGCGCCACCACTGAGGTCTCGGTGGCGATGCCGTAGATGATGAACGCGATCGACGGGGGGATCAGGTTGTCGAGCGCACACTCCGCCGTGATCAGGCCTGACGCGAACTTCTCCGTGTAGCCCGCCTGGCGCAGACGCGGATACGTCAGCGAGCCGACAGCCGCCACCGACGCGGTGGTGGCGCCGGAGATGGCGCCGAAGATGGCGGCGAACCCGAGCGAGGTGAGCGGCAGGCTGGCGCGGAAGCCGCCGATCATCGACGCCACCCAGCGCAGGAGCCGCGTGGAAATGCCGCCCCGCGACATCAGGTCGCCGGTGAATATGAAGAATGGGACAGCGATGAGCGGGAACTTGTTCAGGCTGTCGAAGACCATCTGGTGCACGATGACGTGGGGCAGCGTCGTGAAGAACACCACGGCCGTGATGCAGGTGGCCAGCAAGAGGAGGAAGATGGGCACGCCCATGACGAGCAACGTGAGCGGCATCAGCACCATCACCCAGCCCACCGATCGGCCTCCCGAGGTCCGTCCCGCCGCCGGTCAGTCGAACTTGCTCTGCAGATGAGCGCGCACGCGGATCAGTGCCACGATGCCCATCAGGGCGAAGCCGACGAGAACCGCGGCGTGCGCGTAGACGAGCGGGACACGGGCGGCCATGCTCGCTTCGCCCGTTCTCAGGTAGAGGGCGAGGATCCGGGCGGTCTGCGTCACCACGAACGTCGAGCACGTCACGGCGAGGAGCACGGTCAGGATGCCGAGGAAGGTCC
>JAHFDK010000114.1 GCA_023249095.1 Candidatus Rokuibacteriota bacterium
TAGTGTGGCCTCTGCGGTCAGGCAGCAGCAGCAGGCTCTCGCCGACCGCAATGAGCTAACTCAGGACTGGGTGATTCAGCGCATCGTCGAGAACGTCGAACGTGCCATGCAGATTCAGGCGGTGCGGGATCATGAGGGAAATGTCTTCGAATACACCTACCAAGGCTCAGTCGCGAACAAAGCGCTTGAGATGCTTGGGCGGTTTCTCGGTATCAACGGTTTCGCTACGGTCGTAAACAACGATAACCGCACGCTGAACCTGAACGGGCTGAACGTGGACGAACTCAAAGCGCTTGCCGCCTATGTGAGGAGCGAGTGAGCGTTGAGGCGGTGGCAGAGCGCATCAAGCGCTTTCCCAGGGCGGAGCGGGACCGTGTGGCTGCGGAGATAGACGCGCTGATCGCCTCCATCGAGGGGCCGGTGCCCTTCCCCGCCTATCTCGAAGCTGCCATGAAAGCGCGCGGCATGGAGCCGTGGCCGTATCAGCCCATCCTCGCGGAGATGTTGGGGAAGCATCGCGACATCGTGATAGGCAAGGCGCGCCAGATCGGCGTGACCGAATTGCTGTGCGACTATGCTCGCTACATGGTGCAGAGCGGCAAGCGCGTGCTTGTGATCAGCAAGGGGCAGCCCGAGTCTGAGGACTTCCTGAGCAGGGCTGAGATTACGGCTCTTCCTGGTGCGACCATCGACAAAGAGAACACGCGTCAGGTGCGGTTGGGTAACGGCGGCATCATCAGGGCGCTGCCGGCCACTAGGCACGCTGGGCGGTCGTTCACGGCGGACCTCGTGATTGTGGATGAGGCAGCGTTCCATCCTTGGGCTGCGACGAACTTCAAAGCTTATCGCCCGACGATGGCGGATGTTGGGCAGCTTGTGATCGTCTCCACCGGCAACGGGCAGAGTGGGTTCTTTCACGATTACTACCAGGATGCTAAGGCAGGGACCAACGGATTCACCTCGCGCTTCTTCGGGTACTACGAACGGCCAGACCGCGATGAGGAAAAGTGGAACGCTGAGGCTGCCGCGTATCAGGGCGTGCCGGGTGGGCATACTGCTGAGAACCCGCGCACCGAGGCGGAGATGTTCATCTCCCACTCCGGCCTCGTGTACGGCACGGACCAGGACGACGGCGCCTTGATCTTCGACCCTGCCCGCAACTTGACAGCGCCGCCGTTCACCTGGGCAGGGGCGGAGCTGAGAGTCATCGGCATCGACCCCGGTGGTCGCGACCCGACGGCGCTGGTAGCGATAGGGCTGGACGGCCGTGACAGAGCGCACGTCTTCGCGGCGAAGCGCTGGCGAGGCCCACAGTCGGTGGACGCCCTCGCGGACTACATTTCCGCGATCGAGGACAGCGGCGAGGTTCATGGGATCGTTGTGGACGGCAGCGGCGGCGGGACGATGGTGGCGGAAACGTTGTACGCGATGGGCTGGAATGCGTTCGTTGCGAGCAAGGACAAGGGCAACCGCATTAGTACGATGAAGTCGTGGTTGAAGGCTGGTAGGCTAACGCTGGCGGCGGGTCACACTGACCTCATCGAGGAGTTCCATAGCTACTTCTGGAAGGATCGGCAGGACAATGTGAGCGGCGGGAACGCGTGGGAGACGATGACGGTTGGGCAGCATCACGCCGACTTGCTCGACTGCCTCGGGTACGCTGTGCAGTCAGCGCAGCTGGTCAGCTTCCGTGGTGCTGACGCCGAGCGGCCTGTACCGATTGGCATGAGCGATAGGTATCGGGACAGTGGCAGGGCGGCGACGTTGAGGGAGCATCTCGAACGGAAGCGGGTGAGGGCGTGAAGCGTGCGCTGACCCAGGAGACCGCAATCGCGCTCGTCCGCGACCTGCGCAAACGCTACGAGGACGCGACGCCCGGTGGGACGCTGACTGCGCGAGGGTGGAGCAAGGGTAAAGCGAAGCTGCACGACCAGATCACCTGGCAGCGTGCCCACTTCAACAACCTGCCTGAGGTGGGACCGAAGCTGCCTGAGCCGTACGCCGACGTGCTGGCGGTACAGGGTGACGAGCCGCGCCGGCTGCACGCCGAGCTGAAGAGCCGCATCACTGAGAATCACTTCAAGCCGAAGTGTCACCCGGACGTTGGCACGGCGTCGAAGCGGGACGTTGCGAACGATGTCGAGCGTCTCCTTGCGGCGATTGTGCGGGAGTTGGAAGAGCGCAACGGCTACACGTTTCAAGAGGGACTAGCCGACGCGCAGATCATCGACGGCATCGGCTGGATTCACTGGGACCGGCGTGACGAGAACATTCCCGACATGCCGGAGTACGACTACCTCGACGCTTTGCCAGATAAAGCAGATGAGGCAGAACGGAAGCGCTACAAGCGCAACTCTGAGTACACCGAAGGCAGTTCCGACCCTGCCACGTCCAAACGCTATCGCGAGAAGGATGAATCGCTGTGGGAGCGGCGCAAGCATCAGCTAGCCCGTGCGCCCACTGAGTACACCGCGACAGTGTTGAGTGGCCGAAGCGTCTACGCCCTGCCCGACAAGTCGTCGCTGACCGGCTATGGCGCCGTGATGACGATCGAAGAGGTGGGGTGGTTGGATTACGACGAGGACGTGCGGGAGCGCGAGATCAAGGTAATCCTCAAGGCGACGGAGACAGGGCGGAACGTGCTGAGGCTGTGGCAGGAGCAGGACGCTCCCTATTCCGAGTCGCCCAGTTCCAACGGCTGGGAAGATCGGATCAGCATCGTCACGATCTGGACGCGGGACAAGTGGTGTGAGCTGGCGACGGTGACCAAGAATGCCGCGGGGGTGGAGGACTGGGAGTACATCACGGGCGGGTCGCACGACTGGGGTTTCCCGCCGTTTGCCCCGGTAAGCGCGATCGAGGTGAACGATCCCGACCCTGTGTTGCGCTACCTGCCCGCGCTGGCCGGCGTGTTCCGCCTCAAGCCCGTGATGGACGAAGCGAAGACCTTCTTGCACATCTTGGCGCGCAATACAGCGCTGCCGATGTACTATCTCGAACCCCTGCCCGGTTCGACCGTGCCATCGATGCGGGACAGGGCGGGCGACCGCGTGTACTACTCGCACGACGCTGCCAGTGCGATGAAGATCCCCGACGGCTACTCACTCAAGCAGCAGGAGATACCGACGGGGCAGCTATTGCCGCAGTCCTACGCGATCATGCGAGAGGATTACCAAGAGTCGTTCCCTGGTACCGGGCAGACCGATACCAGCGCGACCTCGCAGCCGTGGACGGTGCGCCTCAAGCAGAGCGAGGCCAACGTGACGCCGCGCAAGCTGGTGGATAAGCAGGTCATGCCGCTGCGTATTTTCCTTGCAAGCATCATGCAGGACATGCTGCGGCGCGCGCTGGAAGAGCCCGAGGAGATGTACTATCGCTACGTCGAGGAGGACGGGACGCGGGAGCTTGTGGGGGTGAAGGCGGCGGACCTCAAGGGGATAGATGTTGACGTCGCGGTGGACTCGACGGGAGATGCCGAGCGGGTAACGCTGGCACAACTTGGGATGGAGATGTGGTCTTCTGGTATTGGCCTGACGCGCTATGCCTACTGGGATGAGTACATGGGCGACCAGGACCCGGACGAGAGGCTGATAGCATGGGACGCAGAGCAGGCTTTCGACCAATATTGGAAGCCGGGGATTGTCAAGCAAGAACTCGCGCGTATACAGGGTACGGAGACCATCAAGAACGTTGTCGTGGGGCGCGACGGGGAGATGATAGGGCCGAACGGGCAGGCTCTGCCGCCCGGTCAGGTAGCGGCCGCGAACGGGTTCCAGTCTGCTCAGCCTCAGCCGACGGCGCCGAGTGTGAACGGGATGCCGATGGCTCAACCTGGCATGGGCCCGCTTCAGACGCCGGGAACCGTGCCGATAGGGGGCATGTGATGGCTGACCGCAAGAACCGCACCGAGAAAGTCGTTGCCGCCGTGGAGGACATGGCGGAGCACTTCCGCGAGGGGTTCCGGGAGCAGGTCGAGGGGCTGGACATCGGCTCGTCGCGGGTATCGGATGCGGTCTTCGCCACCTGGTTCGAGATGAAGACAGGGCGCCAGCCAGCGGCGGAGGGCGTCGAAGCCAGCCCGCCGATACCGTGGACGCATCCTGATATGGCGCTGATCCCGATGCTCTGGCCCGACCCCACTTCGGGGATGCCGGTACAGATTGAGGCCAGCTTTGTGATGAGTCCGTGGGAGCTGGACATCCATTTCGCAGAGGGCGGGAAAGAGTTGCTGGACCGGTATCAGCGGGCGAAGCAGAAAGAGCAGGGGGTGAGCTATGGGAGTAGCACCTACTAGCGGGTTTTCATGGAATGATCCGGTGGTTGATACGTCGCCAACCATCAAGACCATCAATGGCATTACGTATCAGTACGACCCTGCAACCGGGACATGGCCTCCTGCACAGGGCTTGCCGTACGATGCCCCGTCAGGCGGAGGTGCGCCAGCCGCCAAGGCTCAGACGCTCACCACGATCAACGGGAAATACTACTGGGTAGACCCGTACACCCAGAGTCTGACACCGGCTGGGATCGATGTAGCGCCACAGGAGCAACCCTTCGGCGGGTACATCACCACGAAGATGGGCGGGAAGACCTACGTCTGGGACCCGATGACCGGGACGGTTGGGGCAACGTACGATGACCCTGTAGCTCCTACCGAGGCCCCACGCGATGACTTCCTTACCGGCTCGTCAGCGGGCGCGTGGATACAGAAGATTGACGGGTCGATCGTCTGGCAGCCGACGCCATTGGCGGGAGGCGGGCAGCTTAGTGCTGCCACCGCGCCATCCAGTAGCGCGCCCCGGGCTGCGACATCGGCAGGCGTATCCACGCCGGTAGATCCGTACAAGAGCCAGCAGATGGCGATCCAGGCACAGGAGAAGGCGGCGGCAGCACAGAGAGCGTGGCAGGGCGGGCAGAACACGATCGACCGCCAGCTGAGTGCGTATCAGGACGCAGCCGGGCAGCGCTTCAGCGGTGGCGAGTCGATGTTGGACAGGAACTTCCAAGGTGGCTGGAACCAGTACCAGGCAGGGGCGAATAATGCCGGGATAGACCTCCAACGGCGCCAGTTCGGGCTTAATGCAGCGAACACCGCGGCCAACCTTGTCAGCACGCCAGACCTTGCCGCGTTGCCAGCGTTCCTCATGGCTGGCGGTGGGAGCGCGATAAATGCGGCGGCTGGTGGGGCAACAGCGCTGACATCGAATGCGGTGGCGCCGGCAGCGCTGGCGGCGTATCAGAACGCCCAGCCGTGGGCGCCGCTGCCGACGTACAGTTACACGCCCGAGGCGAACCCGTATCTACCGGCACCGGTGCCGATGCCGAACCTTGCGCCGGTAGCGCCTGTTGCATCAGCAGCTCGTGGCGATGGAGGCGGTGAAGGGCGCAGGACGGCGTGGAACCGAACCCCAAAGATGGCGGAAGGTGGATATACGACAGCTCCGGAGTTCATGGTAGGTGACCGTAAGGACGGGAGGCCAACGGGTACCGAAGAGATCGTGAGGAACCCCACAGGCGCGCCGTTGCAGGTCATGCCGAACCGGGGTCAGTTGGGTATCCCGCGCTACGCCACCGGAACCTACACCACCTCGGTAGGCGGCCTCGTGGGTGGAAGCGGGGACCCGTACGTTGCCCCCCAAACATCATCTATTGCCCTGCCAACTGGGTACGTCGCGGTCGATGCCTCGCTGATCCCGGCGGACTATCTGCCAAAGGACGGCAAGACGTACACCTACGCGCACAACCCCACGACGGGGCAGGTGGTCAGGATCGACTCGCAGACAGGGTTGCAGTACGAGATGTACAACACGATCACGCCTCCGGGTGCAGCGTATGACCCGAATGTATACGGCTCGCTCAGCATGAGCAGCGGGCCACGCGTGCCTCATGTACGTCCCGCTGCACCGTTGCCGCCGCCCAGCACGATCGAGACGCCTGCGGGGTCGGTGGATACAGTTGGCGGCGCGCCAACTCCAACGCCGACGACTCCGACAGGTGTGGGCGCGCCAACAAGTCCAACCGGGGGCGCAGTGACTCCCCCGGCAGTGATTTCAGCTGAGCAGGGTGAGGCGCCACGGACGTACGACCAGGTCGCCGCCGACCTCATGAAATTCCGCAGTGAGTACCAGAGCCCGGTGAAGTGGAACCCCTACGCGGCGAACTACTGGGAACAGGACCCGAACCTGCGTGACATCGCTGAGCTTGGGGTACAGACCAAGCTCGGGATTCCAGTCTCTACCAGTCAGAACCAGGCGGCGAAGCTGCGCATCCCGGGATTGAATCGCGGCAATCTTGCCTTGGGGGTGTAGGTGGCCTTCAAGCTGACCTCGCTTGTCGCGAACGCGGTGAACACTGCCGTCCAGCAGGCGTCTCAGCCGTCGTATTACGACGACCCGTACGCCCAGCAAGACATGGTGAACTGGGCGCCGGAGACGACGTTTGCGCCGCCCGTGCAGAGTTCGGTGTTCACCCCTCCGTCCGCGCCGCAGACGTACAGCAACCCCGCGATGGAAGACCCCTACATCCAGCCCTACTCGCCCTACATGCCGCCAGCGCAGTCGTCCTATAACCCCTACGCCGACCAGTACTCGATGGCGCCAGAGCAGCCAACCTTTGCCCTGCCCGTCCAGTCGCGGACATTCGCGCCGTGGATGGAGGAGCCGCTGAACATCGACCCTGGCTACTCGTTTGTACCGCCAGCACCTGAACCAGCTCCTCAGCCTTACGTTGACCCTTACCCGGTGATGCAGGGCGACAAGAGCAACTGGGGCGTGCAAGACCCCTATCAGGACCTCTACGCGGGGAACTTCGCGCCGGGGTCGGGGAACGGTCTCACGATGGCGGACATCCGCAGCGCACCGGGCAACGTGTGGCAGGGTTTACAGGATTGGAACACAGCCATTGAGGAGCGAGGCCGCGAGACTGCCGGGATGTCGTCTTGGGACCTGTTCACAAACAGCGGCGGGTCGGGCATTTACAACGCCACAGGCTACGACGTGAACCGACTGCCGGGCCCAACAGGGGAGATCGTCTCGCAGACGCTTTCGCCGGCGACCCTGCTGACAGCCGGATTCGGCGGCGCGCTTGGCACCGGGATACGCTCTGCGTTGCCGGGGACGACAGGGCGCGCCGCTGCGAACCTCGTGGAGCCGATCGCGGGGGGCGGGATCGCATCGCGCCTTGCGGGTGAAACGGCGATTAACACAGGCGCGATTGCAGGGAGTGAACTGGCAAACGAGTACATCCCCGAGGGGCCGTGGAAGGCTCCGCTTACGCTGGGAGCTGGGTTATTGGCTGGTGGGGTTGCAGCGGGCGCGGCGACAAAGGGTGGACTTTCGATGTACCAGGCGCCGCGGAGCGAGATGGTGTTCGGGACAGGGCGCACGGGCGTGCCGAGGACGGTCGTACCGGAGAGCATCGACTATTCCGCTGGGCGAGCGCTCAACGCTGAGAGAACTGCACTTATTGACGGGGCCGCAGGGCGTGGACTCAACGCGGCGGAGCGGGCGAGAGTAGCAGAGCTAGAGAGACAAATCGCGGCACTTCCTGCCCTATCTGCACCCCAGCCCCTCGCCAACGAGCGCCTGTGGTTCCACTCCACGAACGACAACAGCTTCGACCTGCTCGACCCGGACAAGTCGGTAGGGACATCGACGGGGATCACGCAGGGGCCTGGGGTATACATGGCGGCGGACCCCGCGAAGAGTGCGGGGAAATACGGCGAGCGGACGTTTGTGAGCGAGTTCGACGGAAACGTGCTGGACTTGACGCGGAAGATGCTCCCTGATGAGCCCCTGTTTGATGGCGGCGCATCATGGCGAGACATCCAGGCGGCACTCATTCGAAGCGTGGATGACCCTGAGGCAAAGGCGGCGCTGGCGGCGGCGTTTGAGCCGATCAACCTCAAGCAGGCGGCGATGAACACTCCCGCTGAGATGAAGTCGATCGACTTCCCAACCGCCAATAGCTACGTTTTCCGGCAGGCTCTTGTTGATGCGCTTGAGGACAACCTTGACGAAATCCCTGATTCGCTGCTCGGGCGGTTCAAACTAGACAATCCGGAGGCTGACGTTAGGGCTCTGGCGGCGGTACAGAACACCCTCGCGGAAAACGGCGTGGACGCCCTCTTCCACCACTCGCCGCGCGCAGATGGCGACGTGCTGATCGTGCTGAACGGCGAGGCAGCGAGGACGCTGGGGGAGACGCGGAACGCATCTGGCATCGTGTCGAGCGGCAAGTCGTGGCCGGAGATCGTGGCGGCCACGCGGAAGTCCTCCAAGGTTCCACCGGCGTGGCGCGTGGAACAGCGGGACGATGGGCGCTTCTACGTGGTGAACGCTAAGGGCGTCGAGCACCCCGACACAACCATCATGCCGACTCGGGGCTACTCGACTCGGGCGCAGGCTGAGGACCAGGCGCGGCTTTTGCAGATCGGCTTCGAGCGGCCCGAAATCCGCTCCTACGGGCGGGCGAAGCCGCAGGGTCTCCGCACCAACCTCGAGCCCTCTACGGGTGCGACGGAGGACTTCGGGGTGGGCGTGCCATTCTTCCGCCGCTCACCTGATCCCGCTGAGCGGCTCACGGAGGCCATGAACAACTTCACGCCGGGAGAGCGTCCTGCTACCGGGCTTCTGCGCCAGTACGACGGCGCGGTGAAGACAGCTGGGCTGGAGATGGTGGAGGATTGGCAAAACGGGTCGAAGCGGCTACTGGATATGGGCCTCGCGCGACGTAGCGCTGGGCAGACGCTGGTAAACCGCACGCCCGACATGGAGGCGCTGTTCAAGGCGCTCCACGGCGAAGGGCCAGTACCCGCACGGTTGCAGGGGGTATACGACGATATCAAGCGGCTGGTTGATCTTGAAGCGAAGGCGACGGAGGACTTCGACCCGAACTTCGTGATGCGCGACGACTACTTCTATCGCGGCTGGCGAGCACCGCAGGAGACGAACGCAGGAACAGCGCGCGGTGGCGTAGGTGCGAAGCCGGGATACGCCAAGCCGCGCACAGATGCGACTTTCACGACCCTGCTTGATGAGGGGTGGGAGCCTGTGTCGTGGAATCCCTACGACATGCTGGCGATGCGGAGAATGGCGGGGGTGACGTTCCGCGAACAGAAGACAATGGTTCAGCGGATGCTCGATCTCGATGTCGGGCTCAAGGTGGACGGGCCGGTGCCAGAGGGGTACCGCATCCCTCGTATCGGTCCAGCCTTCGAGGGGAAGCCGTACGCCTACACAGCGAACGCGAAGCCTGCCGATGCAATGGCACGGCTTGATTCCGGTGGGGACGCTGCCCGGTTGGGCTTCACTGATCGCATCGCCGTGCCAGACGGGGTGGCGAACGTTCTTGAGGAGTTGTTCGGGACGCGTGGCCGTGACTGGACGGTAGGTGGGTTCAACGCCTCCAAGGCATGGCGCGGGTCTACAGGTGGACTGAAGCGGATCAAGTTGCTCGGCTCAGTCTTTCAGCAGGTGGACTTTGCGACTCGTGCGTCGTTCGCACAATGGGCAGGTGTGATTGACGACGTGTTGGCGGGCAAGCCCCTGAGTGCTGTTGCCAAGGCGGTGAAATTCCCTGCTGAGCTTTCGAAGCTCGCATGGGCGAATACGTCGTCAGGGCGAAGGGCTGCGCTGCGGCGGCAGATTCTCAGCGAAGAGCCGATCATCGCTGGTCGCCCTGGGCTGACGTTGAAGGCGATTTCAGAGCAAGGCTGGTCCACGCAGGATATTTCGATTATCAATCGCAACGCTATCCGCGATCTGACGGAGGCAGCGATGAAGGACCCCCCGACCGGCGCGAGGGCGGTTGGCACGTACCCGCTGCGGAAGGCGCGGCAGATTGACCGAGCGATGACGAACGGGCTGTTTGACGGTGTGTACCCGCAGGCGCAGATTATCTCGCTTAAGAACTATGTCGTTCCTCGGTTGGCCCGTCAGCATCCAGACTGGAGTGATGCGCGGATAGCAGCTTCGGCGGCGACGGAGATTAACAAGATGTTCTCCACGCTGGGGCCGTGGCAGACGGTCATGGCGGGAGCGCCGCAGGGGTTCAAGGACTTTACCCGAGGCATCTTGTTCAGCACGAACGAGACCGAATCCCTGATACGGCAGGCGTTCTCCACGGTGAAGGGTCCGAACAAGCAGATGTGGATCACGTACTACGCTGGCGGTGCGTTGTTTCTCGCAATGACCGCGAACGCGATTCACTATGCAGCGACGGGAGAACCTCTGCCACTGGACAGGTATAAGCCGCTCGAAAAGGATGAGAACAACCCCCTCGGCTACCGCTATAACTCCTCGTTCATGTCGCCAGAGGTTCCCGGAATCAAGGGACGCGGCGGGTTCCCGGTTGACCTCGACCTTATGGGGCAGATGGACACCATCTTCCGAATGCTCGACCCGAAGGCGTTCATGGATGCTCGATTCTCTGTCCCGGTACGCGCGGGGTTGAATCAGTACACAAGCGAGGACTTCTACGGCCGCAAGCTCGACACTCCGCAGGAGCGCGTTGGGCAGCTCGCCTCTGACCTATTCATGCCAATCGGTGCCGGGCAGTTTGCGGGGGCGGCAGGGATTGGGCCGGAGAACGAGCAGCGATTGGGTGCGTTGGGGCAGGCCATCCAGGGGGCTGGGGTCAACCTCCGTGCCCGCAGTAATGCTGACCTGCGTGACGCTGCGGCGCAGGAGAAGTACGGGCGCCCGTGGGAGAAGTTGGAGCCGTTTGAGCGCAACGATCTGTTGAAGGCGTCGCCGAACTTGAAAGAAGAGCTGGACACGCGGCGGGATACAGGGGTATCGCAGGACCAGCCCTGGGCGATCAACTCCGCTGCGATGGAGGGGATTAAGACCGATCGGTTGGCGGACGAGGAAGAGGCATCACGGCTATTGGAGTCTGGCGCGAAGACCCCGCAAGAGTTTCGGGACATGGTGGGGGCCATCCAATCTGAAGCGGCGGCGCGGAGCAAACAGGCGCGGATAGCCGCAGGCTGGGATCCGGCTAACCCGACAAACGCGAATGAGGCGGCGTTGAGTGCTTACTACAACGCCTTCGACGTTGCACGGCTTCCCGGTGGAGGTGTGGACTTCGATGTGCTTGATCGCGAACTGGCGCGGCTGGAGGGTGGCTGGACGGCGGAACAGAAAGGGTACATCGATCGGAACACTGGACTCGCGGAACATGCTCCCGGTGTGCAGGAGCTTTACGACGCACGGGAAACGATTCGTGCCTCAGGTTACTGGGACCTACGAGACACGGCATGGACAGAACTGAATGCCCAGAGCGCCGCACCGGGATACCAGCCGGGGCAGAGCTTTGAAGAGTACAAGCGGGCCATTATCGCCGAGGCGGTGGCTGGTGGTGTGCCTGAATGGGACGCGGAAGAAGTCGCAATGTCTCGCCATCCGGTGCTGTCGAAGTTCAACGACGCCTACAAGCGGATGTATCTCTACCCATGGGCTGACGCGCACCCCGATGAGACGATTGAGCTGGTCAAGTGGGAGTACCTGAACCCGGATGCGAAGCTAGAGCGTTACCTGACTTACCTGGAACAGCGATGAATCAGCGTTCGTATGGAGCTTCGTATTCCCCGTCTGATTGCTCAGAGGAGTCGCACTTCGCCCACCCGACGATGAGGTATACGGCCAAGACGATGAAGCCGATCTTCCGCCAGTCTTCTTGGTGTATCACGTCGCTCCATCCTACCACCCGAGAGCAGCGATGACAGTCCTCGTGCGCTGCCGCTGGTGTGGGTTCGTGCTGTGCAAGGTGGAGTACCCCGAGGGGGTATCGGTTGTGGTAACCCGCGACCATTGCCCGGACGGGCGTTGTCAGCGTGGAATTGCGCAGGTGCTTACGCCTGTTGACATCGCCGTGTAATATACCAGCAGAACTTCGGCAACCCTTCGCGCTTAGCCGCCCGCGTCATTGGGACGTTGGGCGGCTCTTTGCGTTTGGTGCCGAATCAGGGGTTAAGGATGCCACCAGAGGAAGCCACCGGACTTTTGGAACTTCCTGCCACTGGAGAGGTAGAGGCGACGGCACAGGAACCAGCGGTTCTTGAAACGGCAGAGCCCATCTCCCCAGAAACAGACGAGGAAGAACCGGGCCCGGAAACAGAAGACTCAGAGCAGACCGACCCACTCGCCAGCCTCGATGACGATGCGCTGGCGGAGAACGACCGCGTCAAGAAGCTCATTCAATGGCGGATGGACCAGGCCGCCGACGTTGCCGCGCAAAAACAGAAGCACGAGTCGAACCTCGCTCAGCGAGACGCGGAACTGCAATCTTCGCAGGCTGTTACCTCTCGCGAGTCGCTGGGAACACTTGTGGGGGTGATCCGGAACGAAACGGGTGATCCCCAGTGGCTCCCGGACCAGCCGACACTTAACGCCCTTTCCCATGTCGTCAAGCAGCATGACGAACACGCGTCCAAGGTTAAGCGGGATCAGGCAGCCGAGGGATTCAATGCGTGGTTGGCAGAGGAGGTACCGGACTACCGGGCCACTCCCGAGCTGATGGATGCGTGGAATCGTGCGGCTGCGGCACCGAGCATCGCTGGCTGGGCGAAGGCGATGGCGGCCATCCAAGCGGATGCGTTGCGGGTAAAAATCCGGGCTGAACTTGAAGCGGAAAATCAGAGCACACAGAAGACGGAGAAGACACGCGCTGCCGAACAGGCGCGCAAGACGGCTCCGAGGACCAGCGGTGCGTCGGGTTCGCCTGGCAGCACCAGAAAATTCAGCACGCAGGTCGAAGCTGACTCCGCTTATGAGCGGGGCGAGCTTTCGAATGCCCAAATACGGGAGATCATGTCACAGGGTCTCCCCTACCAGTAAGGACAAAACTCAATGGTCGTTACCCTTGCGGGAACCAACCAAGCGCTTGACGCCAGTCTGCCTACCGTCTATCGGGTTTTTAACCTGCTTCGGGACGAGACGGGCGTGATGCGTTCGTGCGCGACTTCGATGAAGCTCGCCGCACACGAAGGCAACACAAAGTACATCAACAACTATGGCCGCGCGGTGGCCTACAACGTCTCGGACGGCGCCGACGTGCAGCAGGCACAGACGCTCGCCGACACGGCTACGGGCTACAGCCCATCGGAAGTCGCGGTCCAGATCACCCTCGGCGGGCGCACGATGCGGCGCGTTGCCGACCCGGACCTGATGGGGCGTACTGGACGCATCCTCAACGCCGGGTACGACCTCAAGGAAGACCAGGACGGCTGTACGCAGCTTGCCTCGTTCACCGGCACCACGCTCGGTTCAGCGGGTACGGTCATCTCCCCCGGTCACGTCTCTGGCGCGGGCGCTCGGGTGATGATCGGGAACTCCCGCGCGAACCCGGAGCCGCCATCCGGTGACATCTTCGGTGTCATCCACCCGCTGGCCGCGCACGTCCTTGCGGCGCGCCTTACCCCGTTTGCCACTACACCAAGTGGCTCCACGGCAGTCGGCGTGAACACCGGTGCGCACGTCATCATCTCGCCCTCGAACGCCAACAGTGGACGGGCCGATGAGTTGATCCGCCGTGGCTACAAGGCTATCGGGACTGTCGGTGGCGTCATCGTCAAGACCGACGCCAACCTCGCGGTGGACTCAGCCGACGACTTCACCGGCGCCGTCTTCGCTCGTGAGGGCCTCATCTACGTCTCCGAAGAGGAGCCACGGATCGACTGGGACACCTCTGACAAGTCGATGCGCGGCGCCGCAGAAGGCACGTGTTGGGGAAGTTATGTATGGGGAAACTATAGGGCCTCGGCTTACGGCAATCCCATGACTTTCGACGCCTCGCTACCGACAAGTTAGGCTATCCGTTGACAACTAGGAGGTTATCGATGAGAACGGGGTCCGCGTTTAGCCTCAGCCCTTTGCTGCGAGGCCCGAGCTTGATCGGGGTTTCTCGCGACCCACTGGGCGTGCCTATCGCGTTCGCACGCCTTGCAAATACGTGCCCCGTTCTTTTTGAGGCGAACATTCTGGTCCCTCAGCGGGTGGCCTTTAAGGCATTCCGTCTTCTGTGCATTCTTCGCAGCAAGCCCAATGCCGCGCAAAGAGTTTTCCCGCTGGGTCACTGGCTCAAGATGATCTGGGTTAACGCAGCGCCGGGTGCGGCAAAGGTGATCAAGGGTCAGGGCGTCAGGGATTTTGGCGACCAACGCTTCGTAACAAAAGCGATGGGCTCGCACGGTCTGTTGCCGCGAAGCTCCAAATTTCCCGTACCCCTTCAAGGTGGTGCTGCCCATCCAAATCCAGCATCCGCATTCAGAGATTTCGACAAAGGCGAGAAATCGCTCCAATACAGGTCTAACTCGCGGGCCACGCTTTTCCATGAAATTAGCGTACCTGCCCGTGGTGTATGGGCAAGTCTTATTCTGGCTCGCCAACCGGGCCTAAGAGGGCCAACCCCTCAGAAGGAAAACCAATAATGTCCTCGCCATCAGTCATGTACGGCCCAGACAGCCTGGCCTACGAAACCTACGATCCTGTCAGCCCTGCCCCCGGCGTTCCTGTCGAGGGAGGTTCCATCGCCCATCGCGGTCGCTACCCGCTGGGAACGCAGCTCGTCCTCCAGGATGGCCGCAAGTTCAGGTTCTTCCTGAACGGTGGTGTGCTTGGAGTGATTGGCGACGTGGCTCAGACCGCCGTTGTGGTCACGACTGACGTTGACATGACGCCGACCGCGATCAGCGCGACGGTGAACCAGCTCGGCGCCCGGACCGTCTCTTTCACCCACGGTGCGGGGACTGCGGTGATTAACCAGTACGCCGAGGGCTACGTGATCATGAGCCTCGCCCCCGGCGGCGGGCACACCTACAAGATCGCTGGACATGCAGCCCTGACCTCGGGTGGCACGGCGGAAGTGGTGCGGCTCGCCCCTGGTCATGCGATCAGGGAAGCCATCACCATCGTTACGGATATCGACCTTATCCCGCATCCCTACTCCGGGGACATCCAGCTTGCAGCGACGATCACGGGTACCCCAGTTGGGGTGTACGTGACCGCCACTCCCATCGATGACTTCGGATGGCTCGCTACCCGCGGTATCTGTGGGACGCTGAGCGCCGCGTCACTGACCATCGGCTCTCCCGCTGTTGCGCTGCTTTCGGGCGGCACGGCAGGGGCGGTAGCGCCCGCTTCTGCGGGTACTCAGCCGGAAGTTGGGCGCGTGGTAAGGATCGCAGCTGCGACCGAGTTCTCGGCTATTTTCCTAACCATCGATGGCTGAGATGCGAGTAGTCAATAAGACGAAAGGGGTTTGTCTGTGACAGCAATCGCACTCAACCAGACGGGGCAGCAAACGCTCACGGTCACCGGGGTTCCGGTGGCCCTGACGTTGCCTACCTACACCGACACAGACCCCAACTACCCGAACGGGATAGAGAGGTCTCAGACGCCCCGCCACGCACTGATACAGGTCTATGACCAGCCAGTGCGGTGGGGCGTTGGTGACGACAACCTGTCTGGCACCTTCGGCCAGCTTCTCCAGCCGGGGGCTGAACTGGACTGGACTGACCCGCGCCGTGATTACTACGGCATGATCGGCCAGGTCAAGTTCGTCACCGACACCACAGCAACAGGAAACGCGCGCGTTGAGTGTGCTTTCTTCGCCTAACGCCTAGACCGCTGAAAAGAATCGCGGCAAGGAAGGAACCGATCCCATGGCTCACACACTTGTAGACGGCTCGCTGCTCACCACTGCGGGACAACAACTCCCCTTCACGGAGGCCACCCGCTACGGCGGCGGATGGACAGCGACCAACCTCACGGGTGCCGTCCCGCTGGCCGTACTCCCTACGACCCTTTGCATCGGGGAGTTCTTCAACAACACCAACAACACGGCTCAGCCGGTGGTATTCGAGATCGAAAGCCTCCACGCGTTCCGGTTGCTGGGCACTGCGGCGGCCAACGCGCTCGCCATCTGGGCCTGCGTAACAGCTCCCAAGGCCGCACCGACGAACGGTGCGGTGGTTGTTGGTAGCCTTGCGGGGCGTGCCCCCTACACCACCGCGGCGGGCTCTCGTGTGCTCGTAGGCAACGGTACTACCGTCATAGCCTCCGGCTGGCGCCCGTGGGGTACTTCCCCGATGACCATCGCTACTGAGGCCGCCCTTCCGGGCGCGTCATGGACGGCGGATGTCAACGGTAAGTATCTCGTCCCACCTGGGTGCTCCCTCGCAATCACTGTTGTAGGCGAGGGTGCGACGGGGACGGCCAACGTTGGCTGCACTTGGTACGAAACGCCGGTCTCCAAGCTCGTGGTGGTGGCCTAGTTGTGGTCCATCTGATTTTCCGTAAATCAGAACGGGAACTTCGGGAGAGGGCGGCTGAGTCCGCCACTCCCGGCTACCGGCAGGGCAAGAACATCGACGGATACGCTCGCGGTTTGGAAGAGGCCGACCGCCTTCTTGTGAGCCGTGGGCGTGACAACCCGAACCAGAAGCCGATTTTGGTCGATGATGGCGGTGCTGCCGAGAAGGAACTGCGCCAGCGAACCATGCGGTCGATGGGGATCACGAACACGGAGGCGTACGACTGATGTCTACCGTCGTCTATGACAATGACCACCACCATACCGGGACTGCGCTGGGGACGTGCAAGGGTTGTGGCGGCACGCTCTGGCAGACAAGTGGGCTTCCCGAGAAGTGCGATAGGTGCGAGGAGCCGATCAATGCCGTTGAGGCCGGGGAAAAACCAGAAAGTGATCAGCCAGAACGTGAAGACGGAGATGGCGACGGGCAGACCTCGCCGCCAGAGCATCGCGATAGCCCTCCAAAAAGCCGGGCGCGCACGAAAAGGAAGGGGTAAGTAATGCCGAAAATCCCTGGTCGAGGGGTTGCCCGAATGAAAGCGGGGATCAAGGCGCCGGCCGCACCAGCAGTCAAGCGGTTTCCTGCCGGTGCCCAGCCGTTCAAGCTCAAGACCGGCGCTACTGGTCGCGGTGGGCAGGTGCGCCGTGCCTCTGG
>JAHFDK010000017.1 GCA_023249095.1 Candidatus Rokuibacteriota bacterium
TGACGCTCCCGGGCTTCGGCACCACGCACGCGAGGGGCCGCTCGACCCACTTCGGGTGGGGCACCGCGATCACCGCCGCCTCGAGGACCTTCGGATGGGCCATGATCATGTTCTCGACGTCCACACTCGAGACCCACTCGCCGCCGGACTTGATCAGGTCCTTGGTCCGGTCGGTGATCTGGACGTAGCCCTCGGCGTCGATCGTGGCGACGTCCCCGGTGCGGAACCAGCCGTCCGCCGTGAAGCGGTCCGCCGACTCGGCGTTGTCGTAGTAGGACGCCACGACCCAGGGGCCGCGCACCTGGAGCTCGCCCATGCCCACCCCGTCCCACGCCAGCTCCTTTCCGGAATCGTCCACGATGCGAGCATCGACGCCGACCGAGGGGTACCCGACGCGGGCGAAGACGTCGTACTTCTTCTCCTCCGGCCAGTCGCCCATGTAGCTCTTGAGCCGGGTCACGGTCCCGAGCGGCGTCATCTCGGTCATGCCCCACGCGTGGGACATCTGGACGCCGAAGTTCTTCGCGTACGCCTGCTGGAGGCTCTTGGGCGCCGCGGAGCCCCCGATCGCGATCGTCCGCAGCGACGAGATGTCGAAGCCTTCTTTCTCGCAGAGCTCCTTGACGGCGATCCACACCGTCGGCACCGCTCCGGTAAATGTCACCTTCTCTGTCTGGATGAGCTGGCAGATGTCGCGCGGCTGAGGGTTCGGGCCCGCGAAGATCTGATCGGCGCCCACCATGACCGCCGTGAAGGGCAGGCACCAGGAGTTGGCGTGGAACATCGGCACGATGTGCAGGATCCGGTCGTCCTCGGAAATCCCGAACTGGTCGGCCATCGCCTCGGCGAGGCAGTGGAGGAACATCGCGCGGTGGGTGTAGACGACGCCCTTGGGGTGGCCCGTGGTGCCGGACGTGTAGCACATTCCCGCGGCGTCGGTCTCCTGGAGCTCGGGCCAGCCGCTCAGCGGCTCGGCGCCTGCCACCAGCGCCTCGTACGCGGCGTCCTCCGCGGAGGCGGCCGCGCCCGACGATCCGACGGCGCCCGTCCCATCGGGCATGACGACGATCCGCCGTACGGTCGGGAGCGCGTCGCGGAAGGCCCCCAGCAGCGGCAGGAGGCTCGCGTCGGCGAAGATGATCGAGTCACCGGCGTGATTGACGATGTACGTCAGATCGTGCGCCGAGAGCCGGATGTTGAGGGTGTGCAGGATCGCGCCGGAGAGCGGTACGGCCCAGTAGAGCTCGAGGTGGCGGTGACTGTTCCACGCGAAGGTCGCCACGCGGTCGCCCCTGCGGACTCCGAGCGCCGCGAGGGCCCCGGCGAGTCGCATCGTGCGCTCGACGAACTCCCCGTACGTGTATCGGAAGAGCGGCCCGCCCGGCACGCGCGTGGCGATCGTCTTCCTGGCGAAGAGCCGCCGGCTCCGCTCGAAGAAGTGGGTGAGCGTGAGCGGGTAGCTCATCATGAGGTTGTCGAAACGCGCGTTCACCGTGATCGCCCTCCCGGAGCCACCTCTCCCAGATCCTCCGACGTGGCGCAGCGAAAGCCTACGAAGTGGTGACCGGCAGCCGCGCCGCGTCGATCGTAGGAGCGCCGCCGGGTCACGCCGAGCGACTCGGCCGGGTCGTCGTGGCTCGCTCCCCGGACGACCACGCGGCCGGTCGCGCCGGTGTACGGCTCGCGGCCGTCGTCGGTTCTATAAGGATAGGGGCGGAGCGCGGTCGACGTCCACTCTCGCAGGTTGCCGAGCATGTCCTCGACGCGATAGGGGCTGGCGCCGGCGGGCCGGCTCGTGGAGTCCGTCGCGTTGTAGGCGCGTCCAAAGACCGCAAGCTGGGGCGTCGGCGCTGCGAAGCCCCAGGGGTAGGGCCGCTCATCGTCGCCGCGTGCGGCCTTCTCCCACTCCGCTTCGGTGGGCAGGCGCCTCCCCGTCCAGGTGCAGTAATCCCGGGCGCCGAACCACGAGACCTCGGCCACGGGGTGGCGCTCGAATCCCGGATCGGCGATCCAGCGTCCCTGGGACCGGTGGATGCGCGCGTCCGTGTCGTCCTCGTCGTAGCGCCGGTCGGAGCCGGGCGGCCTGGGGCCGGTCGCGTTCAGGAACAGGGCGAACTCGGCGTTCGTCACCTTGTGCCGCTCGATCCAGAAGTCGCGGACGTAGACCCGATGGCGCGGCGCCTCGTCGGGCGCCCCGTCGTCGCGCCCCATCCAGAAGGCCCCGACCTGGATCAGCATGATGCCGTCCGCCCCGGCGGCCGCCGGGATGGCAAGGAGATTGGCGGCCAGAAGGCTCACGACCAGGCGGCCCACGAGGATCATGGTATCGTGAGTCCGGCATGCGCTCTCGCTGGAACGACGCCGAGGCGAGCCGGCTCCACGGCCTCGACCTCCTCGTCTACGCGTCGCGCCTGGTCGGCGCCGAGACCTCACTAGTGGTCTGGGGCGGCGGCAACACTTCGATCAAGACACGCGAGCGCGACCACCGCGGCCGGGAGATCGCCGTGCTCCGGGTCAAGGGGAGCGGCTCCGACCTCAAGTCCGTCCAGCGACGAGACTTCCCCGGCGTGCGCATGGACGACATTGCAGCGCTCCTGGGCCGCGACGAGATGAGCGACGAGGAAATGGTGAGCTACCTCGCCCACGCGCTGCAGGAGCCCGGCGGCGTGCGCCCGTCGATCGAGACCCTGCTGCACGGCTTCCTCTCGGCCCCCGCGGTCGTCCACACCCACGCGGACGCCGTCGTGTCGCTGACGAACAACGACCGCGCCTATGACGTGATCCAGGGCGTCTACGGAAAGGACGTCATCTCGCTCGCGTATCGCCGACCCGGGTTCCGCATCTCGCGGGACGTGGCCGACGCGATCGCCGATCGCCCCGAGGCGAAAGCCCTCCTCCTCGAGCGTCACGGCACGATCACCTGGGGAGCGACCGTCCGGGAAGCGTACGCGGCCACGATCGAGCTGATCACCCGCGCCGAGGAAGCCATCACCGAGCGAAAGAGGGGCCGTCTCGTCTTCGGGGGCGCCCGCGTGCCCGTGCTCGAGCGGCCGGCGCGGCGCGAGACGGCGCTGGCGGTGGCGCCGCGCCTGCGCGGCCTGTTGAGCCGCCGGCACCGGGTCATCGTGACCTTCGATGACTCGCCCGGCGTGACGGCATTCGTCTCCTCGTCGGACGCGCCGCGTGTCTCGCAGATCGGGCCGGCCACCCCGGATCACACAGTCTACGCCAAGCGGCTCCCATGCTTCGTGGCCGCCAGCGGCTCCGAGGCGGGCGCGGCCCTCCTGGAGACGATCGAGCGGTCCGTCGAGCGCTTCGTCGTCGACTACACGCGCTACTTCGAGGAGAACCGGTTCGAGGGCGCGCAGCTGCTCGACCCGTTCCCGCGCGTCGTGCTGGTCCCGGGGCTCGGGATGTTCACGGCGGGGAAAGACCGGCGCACCGCCGGCATCGTCAGTGACATCTACCACCACACGATCGACGTGCTCGGCAACGCGGGGGCCTTCGGCGACTACGTCTCGCTTTCCCCGAAGGACGCCTTCGGCGTCGAGTACTGGCCGCTCGAGCTCTACAAGCTCACGCTGGCGCCGCCGGAGAAGGAGTTGGCGCGCCGGATCGCGCTGGTCACTGGCGGCGGCTCCGGCATCGGGCGAGCCGTCGCGCGGCGCCTGGCCGCCGAGGGTGCTCACGTCGTCGTGGGCGATATCGACGCCGCGAGCGCACAAGAAACCGCCGATGGGATCGTGGCGGCCGTCGGGGCCGGCCGGGCGCTCGGCCTCGAGATGGACGTGACGCGTGAGGCGTCGGTGCGGGCGGCGTTCGAGGAGGCCGTGCTCGCCTACGGCGGGCTCGATCTCCTCGTGTCGAACGCGGGCATCGCGCACTCGTCGCCGGTGGTCCGCCTCGAGCTCGCCGACTGGGAGCGCTCGTTCGCGGTCAATGCCACCGGCCACTTCATCGTCGCCCGCGAGGCCATGCGTCTCCTCATCGCGCAGGGACTCGGCGGCGCGCTCGTCTTCGTCGCGACCAAGAACGTGATGTCGCCGGGCAAGGACTTCGCCGCATACTCGGCGGCGAAGGCGGCCGAGGCTCAGCTCGCCAAGGTGCTGGCTCTGGAAGGCGCGCCCCACGGAATACGCTCGAACATCGTGAACCCGGATGCCGTTTTCCAGGACTCGAAGCTCTGGTCGGACGAGGTCCGACGCGAGCGCGCAGCGGCCCAGGGGATCGGTGTGGACCAGCTCGAGGACTTCTACCGCAAGCGCAACCTGCTGGGCGTGGGCATTCATCCCGAAGACGTCGCGGAGGCCGTGCTCTTCCTGGCCTCGGACCGGTCCTCGAAGACCACCGGCTGCACGCTGACCGTGGACGGCGGCGTGCGGGACGCGTTCCCGCGGTGACGGCATGATCGGCTTCGGCGCCCAGCTCTCGCTGCATCCGCCGAGCGAGCAGTTCGAGCTCGTCCAGCGCCTGGAAGCCATCGGATACGACTCGGTGTGGACGGGCGATCACGTGTCGTTCCACAACCCCATCTACGAGTCCTTGACGCTGCTCGCGTCCTACGTGCCCATCACGCACCGGATCAAGCTGGGCGTCGCCGTCTATCTGCTGGCGCTCCGCGCCCCGGCGGTGGCGGCCAAGATGGCGGCCACCCTCGACGTGCTCTCGGGCGGCCGGCTCGTCTTCGGCGTCGGTGTCGGCGGCGAGAACCCGAAAGAGTTCACGCTCTGCGGCGTGCCCCACAAGGAACGCGGGGCGCGCGTGAACGAAGGCATCGACGTCGTGCGCACGCTCTGGCGTGACACGCCGGCCACGTTCAACGGCCGGTTCACGCGATTCGAAGCGGTCTCGATCGATCCCAAGCCCATCCAGCAGCTTCCGCCGATCTGGATCGGCGGCCGCTCCGACGCGGCGCTGGCGCGTGCAGGCCGGCAGGGCGACGGCTGGGTGTCGTACGTCGTGCAGCCGGACCGCTACGCGCAGAGCCTCGACAAGATCCGGGCCGCGGCGGCCGGCGCCGGCCGCTCGCTGGCCGGGTTCACGGCAGCGCACCTCGTCTTCATCACGGTGGGGCGAGACTTTGAAGCCGCGCAACGATCGTGGGTGAGTGTCCTCAGCAAGCGTTACGCGCAGGACTTCGAGCCGCTCGCGAAGCGGTACGGTGTCATCGGCACGCCCGAGCAGTGCGCGGAGCAGCTCGAGCGGTTCCGCGCGGCCGGCTGCAACTACTTCCTCATGAGCGCGATCGGCGACCCCCGTGACGAGCGCGCGCAGCTCGAGACGATCGCCGCCGAGATTCTCCCGCGCTTCAGGACGCCCTGAGAAGCGGGCGGACGTCGATATGGCCGACCTGACGGGCGGGCAACTGGTGCTCGACCCCGAGGCCTACCGGAAGAGCGGCCAGGTTTCGATGGCCATCTGACCGCCGCGTGAAGATCACGTTCCTGTGTCCGCACCTTCGCATCGCCGGAGGAGTGCGTGCCATTCTCACCTACGCGGATCGGCTCGCGGCCGGCGGGCACCGCGTCGACGTGGTGGTGCCGGCCAAGGGACGGGGCCGGGCATTCTGGCGGTCTCTCAGGGGTGCCGGGCCCGACTGGCTCTCCGGCTTCCAGGCGCGCATCGTCTGGGTGGACCGCTGGCGGGCGGACACGCTGCCGGACGGCGACGCGGTCCTCGCGACGGCGTGGCAGTCGGCGGCCGCGGTCGCGGCCGCGCCGGCGCGGTGCGGGCGGAAGTTCTACCTCGTGCAGCACTACGAGAGCCTCTACCATGGCGAAGCGGCGGCGGTGGACGCGACGTACCGGCTGCCGCTCCGGAAGATCGTCATCTCGACGTGGCTCCGCGACATCATGCGCGAGCGGTTCGGCATCGAGGCGGAGATTCTCGTGACCCCGGTCGACCTCGCCCTGTTCCGCGCGGTTCCGGTCACGGTCGAGACGTCGCGGCCTCGCGTGCTGATGCTCCACCACGAGTACGCGTGGAAGGGGACCGCCGACGGCTTCGAGGCTGTCGCGCGCGTGAAGGCACACCACCCGCAGCTCCATCTCGTGGGCTTCGGCGTCACGGCGCCGCGGGCGTCCTCGGCCTACGACGAGTTTCACGCGAACCCCCCGCAGGGCCGGCTCGCGTCCCTCTACAGCGGCTGCGAGATCTACCTCTGTCCCTCGTGGGACGAGGGGCTCGGGATGCCTCCGATGGAGGCGATGGCGTGCGGCGTCGCGCTCGTCACCTACGACAACGGCGGTTGCCGCGACTACGCGCGTGACGGCGAGACGGCGCTCGTCGCCCGGCGACGAGACGTCACCGATCTTGCGGCGAAGCTCGAGCGTCTCGCCAGCGATCCCGATCTGCGCTCGCGCATCGCCGCGACGGGCTCGGCGTTCGTCAGGAACGCGTTCGAATGGGGGCGTGCCGTGCGGCGCATGGAGGAGATTCTCCGTTGATGGGGATGCTTCCGACCGTCGACGCACCGTGTGCCGTCTGCGGCGGTGGCGACGCGGACCCGGTCTGGGCGACGCCGGACCGCGCCTTCGCCGTTCCGGGCCACTACACCGTCGTCCGTTGTCGCGGCTGCGGGTTTCTCTACCAGCGTCCGCGAGTGCGCGACGAGCATCTGGCGGCGTGTTATCCCGACCACTACCCGCGTCATCAGGAGCCGTCGCCCCGCGTGCCGTTCAAGGGGTCGGCGGCTCGCCGCCGGGCCGTGCGGTACGCGCTCGCGAACGGACTGGGCTACCACGCATTCCACGACGATCACGTCTCCGTCGCGACGAGGCTCAGAGCGCGACGGGTGCTCCGGCGGCTCCGATGGAGCTGCCCGCCCTGGATCGGGACAGGCCGCTATCTCGATGTCGGGTGCGGTTCGGGCGCGGCGCTGGCCGTCGCGCAGGCACTCGGCTGGCGGATTACGGGAATCGAGACGGACGAGGCGGCGGCGGCGATCGCGCGACGCTTCACCGACGAGCTCCACGTCGGCGACGTGCTGACGGCGCCGTTCACTTCGGCCCGCTTCGACGTGGTCACGGCCTTCCACGTTCTCGAGCACGTGCCGGATCCGGTGGCGGTTACCCGCCGCATGCTCGACTGGCTGGCGCCCGGCGGGCTCCTGATCGTCGAGGTACCGAACGCCGGCGGGCTCGGCGCGGCGCTCTTCGGCCGGGCGTGGTCCGGTCTCGAGCTGCCGCGCCATCTGTCGCACTTCACGCCAGCGACGCTCGAGCTGGTGCTTGGGAAAGCGGGCGGCCGGATCGTCTGGTGCTGGCACCAGGCGAAGCCGCGCTCGTACTTGTGGAGTCTATCGGCGCTCCTTCGCGATCGCGGCTGGAACACGCTTGCGAAGTTGACCGAATCGCGGCCGGTCTACGGCGCGCTGAAGCTCGGGCTGGAGGTGTTGCTCCCGCTCGCGCGCCTGGCACGGCGGGGAGAGGCGATCAGGGTTGGCGTCGTCAGGAATCGCCCGACGTAGCGAAGGCGGAGGGTGAGTCGAGCCCGGCGGCCAGGTTGGCGAGCTGCCGCTCGAGGTCGGCCAGACGCTTCGCCAGGCGGTCACGCTCCTCGCGGAGCGACTGCGTCGCCGACGCTATGTGTTCCGCGAGACGGCGCTCCCGGTCGGCCCGCTGTCGCGTGTCCCGCGTATCGGTGGGGACGGTGTCCATGGCTGCTACCGGTCGCAGCAAGAGCGATGCCGAGCGACGAAGTCTTTCACGCCGCGAGCTTCCAAAACCGGAAAGCCGCACGCTGACACCTCCGACATTCGAGCTCGGTCAAGCTGACACGCCGGAACCCGCCTGGAGCCGCGTGCTAGAATCGGCGCGGGATGCCGATCTACGAATACGAGTGCCACGACTGTCACAGGCGGGTCAGCCTCCTCGTGCTGCGGCCCTCGGCGGCGGCTTCGCCGACGTGTCCCCGCTGCGGCGGCTCGGCGCTCTCCCGCCTGATGTCGCGCTTTGCGACGGTGAAGTCGGAAGAAGCCCGGCTCGACGCCCTCACTGACTCATCCAGCCTCGGGGATCTCGACGAGAACAACCCGGCGAGCGTTGCCCGGTTCATGAAGAAGATGGGCCGGGAGTTCGGGGACGACCTCGGCGACGACTTCGAGTCCGCCATGGACGAAGCGATGGAGGAGGGCGAGGCCGCCGGAGAGGGGGAGGCCGAATCCACCGGTCCCTCTGACGCATCCGACGATCTGTGAAAGTCCTTATCCACGACCGTCTGGAGGCGGTGGGGGCCCCGGTGTGGGACGGGCTCGTCGCCGCCACCCGGCTGCGCTCGCCGTTTCTCTCCTGGACGTGGCAGCGCGAGTGGGCGCGCGTCTTCGCGGAGGATCGCCGGCTCGAGATCCATTGCGCCGAGGACGGGTCCGGTGGCCTGGTCGCGCTCCTGCCGCTGTACGAGTCGACGCCGGGCACATGGCAGATCCTCGGCGGCGCCGACGTTTCGGATTATCTCGACCTGATGGCCGTGCAGGGACGGGAAGAAGAAGCGTGGATGGCGCTGCTCCAGTCCCGGACAGCGGAGCGCGTCGAATGGGAGCTGCACGCCGTGCCGGCGGCCTCGATCACCGTCACCGCGCTCCCCCAGCTCGCCGCCGCGTACGGCCTCGCCGCGTCGGTGGCCGTGGAAGAACGATGTCCCGTCCTCACCCTGCCGTCCTCCTGGGAGACCTACCTCGCCAGCCTGTCCGGGAAACACCGCCACGAGCTCATGCGAAAGATGCGACGCCTCCAACGCGATGCCCCCGACGCCCGGGTGTCATCCGCGAGCGCGCCGGCCGAGATCGAGGCGCGGCTCGGCGACTTTTTCCACCTCCACCGGCGCTCGCTCGCGGGCAAGGCGCGTTTCATGGACAGCCGCATGGAACGATTCTTCCGGCGCGTCCTCATCGCGTTCGCCGAGCGCGGGGCCGCCCGGCTCTGGTTCCTGGACACGCCGGCCGGCGCCATCGCCACCTTCGTCACGATCGAATGGGACGGCACGGTCGGCCTCTACAACTCGGGATTCGATCCGGAGCGCGCGGCGCTCTCCCCGGGCGTGGTCCTCCTCGCCCACGTCGTGCGCGACGCGATCGCGCGGGGACGGCGGACCTTCGATTTTCTCCGAGGCGAGGAGCGGTACAAGTACGAGTTCGAGCCCGTGGCCGACGCTGTCTGCGCCGTGAGGATCCGGTGAGCCTGCGCGTCGCGATGCTCAGCGTCCACACCTGCCCGCTGGCCGCTCTCGGCGGGAAGGAAACCGGTGGGATGAACGTCTACGTGCGCGAGGTATCGCGCGAGCTCGGACGCATGGGCGTCGCCGTCGATGTCTTCACGCGCTCGCAGAACCCTTCGATCCCGCGGGTGGTGCAGCTTGGCGAGCGAGCCCGCGTGATCCACCTGCCGGCGGGCGACGAGGCGCCGATGGCCCGCGAGCGCGTCTACGACCATCTCGACGAGTTTGTCGACGGCGTCGAGGCGTGGCGCATCGCGGGGTCGATCGACTATGACCTGATCCACGCCCACTACTGGCTCTCCGGCGTCGCCGCGCTCGCGCTCAAGGCCCGCTGCTCGGCGCCGGTGCTCCAGATGTTCCACACCCTCGGCCGCCTGAAGAACCGCGTGGCCCGGAGCGCGGCGGAGCTGGAGCCGGCGGTCCGGCTCGAGGAAGAGATGCGCATCGTCTCCGGGGCCGACCGCATCGTGGCCGCGAACGTCGTCGAACGCGCCGAGCTCCTGCGCGACTACGCCGCCCCCGCGTCGCGAATCGCGACGATCCCGTGTGGTGTGGACACCGACCTCTTCGTGCCGGGTGACCGCGCCGAGGCGCGGCGCCGACTCGGGCTCGACGAGCGCCCGGTTCTCCTGTGGGTCGGTCGCATCGCTCCGATCAAGGGGCTCGACACGCTGCTCGACGCGGTCGCGCGGCTGAGCGCGGCCGGACAGGACCTGCGGCTCCTGATCGTGGGCGGCGAAGCCGACGAGCCGTCGAATGGCCACGAGGCGTCGCTCCGGCAGCGCATCGAGCGGCTGCGCCTGGAGGACACGGTTCGCTTCATCGGGCCCCAGCCCCAGGGCGTGCTGCCCGTCTACTACGTCGCCTCCGACGTGACGGTCCTGCCCTCGTACTACGAATCCTTCGGCATGGTCGCCCTCGAAGCGATGGCCTGCGGAAGCCCTGTCATCGCGTCCCGTGTCGGCGGGCTGGTGACGACGGTCCGCGATGGCGTCACGGGCTTCCTCGTCCCCGACAGCGACGTCGCGGCGCTGGCCGACCGCATCGGGAGTCTCATTGCCGACGCCGACCTGCGCTGGCGGGTCGGGCGCGAGGGGGTGCGCTGGGCGGCCCAGCACCGCTGGCCCTGCGTGGCCGAGGCCGTGTGCCGGGAGTACGCCTCGCTCGAGTCGCGCGCGAGGGTGCATCTGGACGCAGCCCGCTGCCAAGATTAGTTTAACCGCCGTTCGAGCGCCGGCTTTGCCGGCACTCCGAGGCGCGCTCGACGCTCGCTCCCCCCGATGTTCATTACTCTGCTACACTGCGCCGCCGTGAGCACCCTCCTCGAGGTCAAGAACCTTCAGACGGATTTCGTGACGCATGGCGGCGTGGTGCGCGCGGTGGACGACGTGTCCTGGGACGTGAACGAGAGCGAGACGGTCGCGCTCGTCGGCGAATCCGGCTGCGGCAAGAGCGTCAGCGCGCTCAGCATCATGCGCCTCGTCGCCGGTCCCGCGGGCCGGATCGTGGGCGGCCAGATCTTCTTCAAGGGCCGAGACCTCCTGCGCCTCTCCGAAGAAGAGATGCGTCGCGTGCGCGGTCGCGAGATCGCGATGATCTTCCAGGAGCCGATGACCTCCCTCAACCCGGTCCTCTCGATCGGGCGCCAGCTCACGGAGGGGCTCGAGATCCACCTGGAGATGGCGCCGGTCGAAGCGCGCCGCCGCGCGGTCGAGCTGCTTGGCATGGTCGGCATACCGGATCCGGAGCGGCGCCTGGCCCAGTACCCGCACCAGTTCAGCGGCGGGATGCGACAGCGGATGATGATCGCGATGGCGCTCGCCTGCAACCCGTCGCTGATCCTCGCCGACGAGCCCACGACGGCGCTCGACGTGACGATCCAGGCGCAGATCCTCGAGCTCATGAAGGAGCTCTCCCGGCGCTTCGGCGTGGCGATGCTGATCATCACGCACAACCTGGGGGTCGTCGCCCGCTACGCCGACCGCGTGAACGTCATGTACGCGGGCCGGATCATCGAGCGCGGCACGGCGCGCGAGCTCTACGGCAACCCACGACACCCGTACACGCTCGGCCTCCTACGCTCGGTGCCGCGCCTCGACGAGCCGCGGCGCGCGCGCCTGGACCCCATTCAGGGCCAGCCGCCCGACCTCACGCGGTTGCCGCGCGGATGCGCGTTCGCGCCGCGGTGCGCCTTCTGCGTCGAGCGCTGCCTCGTCGAGACTCCACCGCTGCGTCCGGTCGCCGAGGGGGGGCACGTGAGCGCGTGCTGGGAGGCCGCCAACCTCGACCGCACCCTGACGCGGAGCGTGGCCGCGACGTGAGTGCCGCCGCCCCGCTCCTGGAAGTCCGCAATCTGGTGAAGCACTTCCGCGTCGGGGGCGGGCTCTTCGGGAGCCGAGCCGGCGTCGTCCGCGCCGTGGACGGTGTGAGCTTCGAGATTCGCCGGGGCGAGACGCTCGGGCTCGTCGGCGAGTCCGGGTGCGGCAAGACGACCACAGGCCGGTGCATCCTGCAGCTCGAGCGGCCGACGAGCGGCCAGATCGTCTTCGAGGGGCGCGACCTCACGGTCCTCGGCGAGGACGAGCTGCGGCCGATCCGCCGCAAGATGCAGGTGATCTTCCAGGACCCGTACAGCTCGCTCAATCCGCGGATGACGGTGGGCCAGATCATCGCCGAGCCGATCGCCGTCCACGGGATCGTCCCCGACCGGGCGCAGCGTGCCCAGCGGGTACGCGAGATCTTGTCCCACGTGGGCCTGCTGCCGCAGCACGCGTACCGCTATCCGCATCAACTCTCGGGCGGACAGCGCCAGCGGGTGGGGATTGCCCGGGCCCTCGCCGTCGAGCCCTCGTTGATCATCTGCGACGAGCCGGTCTCGGCCCTGGACGTCTCGATCCAGGCGCAGATCATCAACCTCCTGGAGGATCTCCAGGCGCAGTTCGGGCTGACCTATCTCTTCGTCGCCCACGACCTCTCGGTCGTGCGCCACATCTCGGACCGCGTGGCCGTCATGTACCTTGGCAAGATCGTCGAGGTCACCGACCGCAAGTCGCTCTACGACACGCCGCTGCATCCATACACGAAGGCCCTGCTCTCGGCGGTGCCCATCCCGGATCCGCTGCTCGAGGCGGAGCGCGAGCGGGTGGTGCTCGGCGGCGAGGTGCCGAGCCCGCTCAATCCGCCGCCCGGGTGCGTCTTCCATCCCCGGTGTCCCATCGCCGTCGACCGGTGCGGGGTGGAGGTGCCCGAGCTGCGCGAGATCAGGCCGGGCCACCGGGCGGCCTGTATCCTGGCTTGACTGGCGGCCGGTCCGTGCTTAAATGCCTGCAACTTCTCGTGCTCGGAGCCGGTTTTCTAGCCAAATCTGTGGAGGGACACCAAATCTGTGGAGGGACAATTGATGCGACGCTACTTACATATCGTCGTGATCGCGATCGTCGCCACCGTGCTGGCCGGCCCGGCCATGGCCCAGGACAAGCCCCGGTACGGCGGCGAGCTGGTCTTAGCGGTGCCGTCGGAGCCCCCCTCTTACGACGGCCATCGCGAGGAGACCTTCGGCGTCATCCATCCGCTGGCGCCCCACTACAACACCCTGTTGCGCGTCGATCCCAGTGACAAGACGGGCACGAAGCTCGTCGCCGATCTCGCCGAATCGTGGTCGATGGCGAAGGACGGCCGCACCTATACCTTCAAGCTCCGTCGGGGCGTGAAGTTTCACGACGGCAGCGAGATGACCTCGAAGGACGTCAAAGCCTCCTACGACAAGATCATCTTTCCGCCTCAGGGGGTCGCGTCCGACCGCCAGGGCCAGTACGTCGTCGTCGAAGCGGTACAGGCTCCCGACCCGTACACGGTCGTGTTCCGGCTCAAGTGGCCCGCGGCCTCCTTCCTGGCCTCGGTGGGGTCACCGTGGAACTGGATCTTCAAGGCCGACATCCTGGCCAAGGACATGCGGTGGTACGAGAAGAACGTGATGGGGACGGGCCCGTTCACGTTCGTGGAGCACGTGAAGGGCTCCCACTGGGTCGGCAAGAAGAATCCGAACTACTGGGACAAGGGCAAGCCCTATCTGGACGGCTACCGGGCGATCTTCATCCGGGACTCGGCAGCGCAGGTCGCCGCCGTCAGAGGGGAGCGGGCGCACATCCAGTTCCGCGGCTTCTCGCCGGCCGAGCGGGACGGTCTGGTCCAGGCCCTCGGTCCGAAGATCACGGTGCAGGAGAGCGCGTGGGACTGCGCCTTGCTGGTGGCCATGAACCACGACAAGAAGCCCTTCGACGACAAGCGGGTCCGCCGTGCGCTCAGCCTCACGCTCGACCGCTACCAGGGCTCGCAGGCGCTGTCGAAGATCGCCATCGTCAAGGAGGTCGCGGGTGTGCAGGTGCCGGGGACGCCCTTCGCCACGCCACCGGCCGAACTGGAAAAGCTAGCCGGCTATGGGCGCGATATCGCGAAGTCGCGGGCCGAGGCCAAGCGGCTCCTCAAGGAGGCGGGCGTTCCGGACGGGTTCGCGTTCACGTTCAAGAACCGCGGAATTCCGATGCCCTATGAGCCGGTAGGGGTCTGGCTCATCGACCAGTGGCGGCAGGTCGGGCTCAACGTGACGCAGGAGGTCATCGAGGCCGCCAAGTACTACGCGGAGCTGCGCGGCGGCAACTTCGACGTGGCGATGGACTTCCAGTGCGGCTACATCGTCGAGCCGGACCTCGACATCTACAAGTTCCAGTCCAAGGAGATCAGCCCGGCCAACTACAGCCGCTACACGGACAGGGTGCTCGACGAGCTGTTCGTGAAGCAAGGCCGCGCGGGAGACGCCGAGGAACGGAAGAAGTACATCCGGGAGTTCGAGCGGCGGCTGCTGGACGACGAGGTGCACTATTTCTACACGCTCCAGTGGCATCGGATCATTCCGCACAACTCGAAGGTAAAGGGCTGGACGATCACGCCCAGCCACTATCTGAACCAGCAGCTCGACGCGGTGTGGCTCACCGAGTGAGCGAGTGACCTGGGGGCCCCATCCGGGGCTCCCGCACACGAACGAGGAGCGCGCCATGACCGACGGCGGTCTCAAGCGGTTGCTGCCCATCACTGCGATCCTGTTCGCCGTCGTGCTTCTCGCGACGCCGGCGGGCGCCCAGGACAAACCGCGGTACGGCGGGGAGCTCATCTTCGCCGTGCCGTCGGAGATGCCGTCCTACGACGGCCACCGCGAAGGGACCTTCGGAATGGTGCATCCGTTGGCGCCCCACTACAACACGCTCCTCCGAGTCGACCCGAACGATCGGACCGGCACGAAGATCGTCAGCGATCTCGCCGAGTCGTGGACGACCTCGCCCGACGGGCGCGTCTACACCATGAAGCTCCGGCGCGGCGTCAAGTTCCACGACGGCGCCGAGATGACCTCACGTGACGTCAAGGCGTCGTATGACAAGATCATTTTCCCGCCGCCGAACGTGGGATCGCAGCGCAAGGGCCAGTACACGAATGTCGAAGCGATCGAGGCGCCCGACGCGTCGACGATCGTGTTCCGTCTCAAGTGGCCGCAGGCCTCGTTCCTGTCGTCGCTGGCCTCGCCGTACAACTGGATCTATCGGGCCGAAATTCTCGTCAAGGACGTGCGCTGGTACGAGAAGAACGTCATGGGGACCGGCCCCTTCCTGTTCGTCGAGCACGTGAAGGGCTCGCACTGGGTCGGCAAGAAGAACCCGAACTACTGGGACAAGGGCAAACCCTACCTCGACGGATACCGGGCGATCTTCATGAAGGACTCGGCGGCCCAGGTCGCGGCCGTCCGCGCCGAGCGCGCGCACATCCAGTTCCGCGGCTTCTCGCCCGCCGAGCGCGACAGCCTGGTCAACGCCCTCGGTCGAAAAATCACAGTTCAGGAGAGCGCGTGGGACTGCGCGGCCTGGGTGGCGATGAACCAGGAGAAGAAGCCCTTCGACGACAAGCGCGTCCGCCGCGCCTTGACCCTCGCCCTGGACCGGCACCAGGCCTCGCAGGCGCTGTCGAAGATCGCTGTCGTGAAGGAGGTGGCCGGCGTGCAGGTGCCGGGCACGCCGTACGCGACGCCGCCAGACGAGCTGGAGAAGCTCGCCGGCTACGGGCGCGACATCAAGAAGGCTCGAGCCGAGGCCCGGCGACTGCTGCGGGAGGCCGGCGTGCCCGACGGCTTCTCCTTCACCTTCACGAACCGCGGGCTGCCGATGCCCTACGAGCCGGTCGGGATCTGGCTCATCGATCAGTGGCGCCAGATCGGCCTCAACGCGACCATGGTCACGATCGAGGCCTCCCAGCACGTGACGGAGCTGCGGGCCGGCAACTTCACGGTGTCCAGCGACGCCCAGTGCGGTTACGCGGTCGAGCCCGACCTCGACCTCGCCAAGTTCCAGTCCAAGGACATCAGCCACAACAACTACGGCCGCTACACCGACAAGGTGCTCGACGAGCTGTATCAGAAGCAGAACCGGGCCGTCGATCCCGAGGAGCGGAAGCGGTACGTCCGAGAGTTCGAGCGGCGCCTGCTCGACGAGGAGGCGCACTACTTCGTGACGCTCCAGTGGCATCGCATCGTCCCCCACAGCGCCAAGGTCAGGGGATGGACGATCACGCCGAGCCACTACTTGAACCAGCAGCTCGACACGGTATGGCTTTCCGAGTGATGATCCCGACGAATGGCTAAATACATCGTCAAGCGGCTGCTCCTCATGATTCCGACGCTCCTCGGGGTGGCGGTGCTCATCTTCTTCCTCATGCGCGTGGTGCCCGGCGACATCGTGGAGATGCGCTTCGCGGGCGAGAGCGCCTTCGCCCAGAAGGAGAACCTCGACAAGGAGCGCGCCCGGCTCGGCCTCGACCAGCCGCTGTGGCGGCAGTTCCTCACCTGGATGGTGGGCATCGTGCAGCTAGACTTCGGGACCTCGATGTGGACGGGGTCACCCATAATCGAAGAGATCAAGCTCCGGGCCGCCCTGAGCTTCCAGCTCGCCGTGATGGCGACGATCATCGCCGTCGTGCTGGCCATCCCGCTCGGGGTGGTCGCCGCCCTCAAACAGGACACCTGGGTGGACTACGGCGTGCGGATCTTCTCCATCGCCGGCCTCGCCACGCCCTCCTTCTGGCTCGGCATCGTGTTCATTCTCCTGCTGCTGATCGTCTTCAAGTGGCTGCCGCCTATGGTGTACACGCCGTTCTGGGTCAACCCGTGGCAGAACATGCTGCAGCTCATCTGGCCCGCCCTCGCCGTCGGCTACCGCTACTCGGCGGTGGCGACGCGGATGACCCGCTCGGCCATGCTGGAGGTGCTGCGCGAGGACTACATCCGCACGGCGCGCGCCAAGGGGCTCTGGCTGAAGCTCATCCTGTCGCGCCACGCCCTGAAGAATGCCATGCTCCCCGTGCTCGCCGTCGTCGCGCTGGAGTTCGCCTTCCTCATGGGGGGATTGGTGGTGACCGAGCAGGTGTTCAACCTGAATGGCCTCGGGATGCTCTTCGTCGAGTCCGTCGCGCGCCGCGACTACACGCTGACACAGGCGCTGGTGATGCTCGTGGCGTTCGTCTTCATCTTCGTCAATTTCACGGTGGATCTGATGTACGCCTGGCTCGACCCCCGCATCAGGTTCAGGTGATGACAGCGCCCAGGTCAACCGTCACGATGATCTCCGAGGGTGATTCCGGCGGGGCACGGGCGTGGCGACAGCCCGGGTGCCCGTGCCCTGGTGAATGATGGCGATACGGCCCGCGACGGTCGCCGAAGTCCCCGACGTCGCCGAACGGCGTAGCTGGCTCGCCGAGGTCCGCGATTTCTGCCGGGAGCGGCCGCTGGGCGCGCTCGGCGCGGCCGTCGTCGTGGTCAACCTCCTCGTGGCCCTCACCGCGAACGTGATCGCGCCCTACGACCCGCTGGCGACGGACTACGGGGCGATGTTGGCGCGACCGTCCGCCGGCCACTGGCTCGGCACCGACGCGTTCGGCCGAGACGTGCTTACGCGCATCCTCTACGGCTCGCGCACGGCGATGCTGGTGGGCTTCGCGTGTGCCTTCTTCGGCGCCACGATCGGTGCCGTGATCGGGGTCGCCAGCGCCTACTTCGCGGGGAAGGTGGACCTCATCGTCCAGAGGGTCATGGACATCTTCCTCGCCTTTCCGCTGATCATCCTGGCGCTCGCGGTTGTCTCGATTCTTGGCACCGGCATCCAAAACGTGATCATGGCGATCACCATCCCGATGATCCCGCGGGCCGCGCTCGTCGCGCGATCCAGCGCCCTGGCGATCCGCGAGCTGCCCTACGTCGACGCGGCGCGCGCCGCCGGCTTCCGGCATCGGCGGATCATCCTGCGGCACATGCTGCCGAACGTGATGGCGCCGTATCTCATCATGCTCACCGCGTACCTCGGCCAAGCGATCTTGCTCGAGGCGTCGCTCTCGTTCCTCGGGCTTGGCGTGTCGGAGCCGACGCCGGCGTGGGGCCTGATGCTCCGCGGCGCCGCCGTCCAGTTCGCCGAAGCGGCGCCGTGGATGGCGATCTTCCCCGGGTTTGCGATCAGCCTGGCCGTCTTCGCGTTCAATCTTTTCGGTGACTCGCTCCGGGATGCGCTCGACCCGCGCCTGAAGACCCAATAGTTGGCATCCAGGTAAATATCCGGAATGCTTGACACATTGTGCGGATTCGGGTACAAGATCCGGTGGCTCTGCCGAACAGAACGCACCTCGAAAGCTCTCGAGAGCGGAGGCTTAGATGCCGTACATCATTGCTGAGCCGTGCATCAACGTAAAGGACAAGGCCTGCGTCGAGGTGTGTCCGGTGGATTGCATCTACGAAGGCGACACGATGCTCTACATCCATCCGGACGAATGCATCGACTGCGGCGCCTGTGAGCCTGTGTGCCCGGTGAAGGCGATCTTCGCGGAAGACGAGACGCCCGATCAGTGGAAGAACTTCATCGAGTTGAACAAGCAGTTTTTCAAGGACCATCCCGGGGTCAAGCCGGCGACCAAGGCTTAACTGCACACGTCCCGCGGCAGCACGCCAGGCCCGCTGTGCATTCTCCGGAGTGCCGCGGGCCTGAATCTTTTGCAAAGACGGCCGTTCGTGACTGGCATGTCGGTTGCGGGTGTAAAGGGTCATGGCCTCGATACCCGGACCGACTCTGGTACCACCGCCGACTGCCGGCTATCATGGCGCGGTCTGCGACTTCAAGCGACGCCTCATCGAAGCGACGCTCCACCAGGCGCGCGGCAATCGCACCCACGCGGCGCGCGCCCTCGGCTTGCAGCGGACGTACCTCCTGCGGCTCATCCGCGATCTGGGCGTCGCCGCGCCGCCACCACCTCCGCGCCGGAGGAGTTCCGCTGCGTAGCAGTTGACCTTTGCCGACCCGCCCGGCAAGCTGTGGCTCGGCATGCATGACGTGTGGGTCGCCGGCGCCGACATGACGCGCATCGGGCGGCTCCACGAGCTGCTCCCGGATCTGATGGCCGTCGCCGCCCACGCCGCGCTCCGCGGGGCGGACTGCGAGCGGCCCGACGCGATCGTCGTCGCGACCATGAACCCCGAGGAGTTCCTGGGCGACGGCAACTTCGCCTCTAACGTCGCCACCCATATGGGGTTCGCCGACGTGCCGGCGATCCGGGTCGAGACGGCCACCTCCTCGGGCGCGGCGGCGTTCTACGCGGGCTTCGCCCAGGTTGCGGCGGGGCTGGCCCGCACGGTCCTCGTGGTGGGCGGCGAGAAGATGACGCACCTTCCGACGCCGAAGGTGTCGGAGCTGATCGGGCGCTCGATCGATCCGTACGAGCGCTCGTACGGCACGACGATGCCGGCCTTCGCCGCGCTCGTGACGCGAGCGCTGATGAGCCGCCACGGCGTCGGCGAACGCGAGATCGCGCAAGTCGCCGTGAAGAACCACGCGAACGGCGCGCGGAACCCATTGGCGCACTTCCGTGACGAGATCACCCTCGACGACGTCCTGGGCAGCCGCATGGTCGCCGACCCGCTGCGGCTGTTCCACTGCTGTCCGATCTCCGACGGCGCGGCGGCGGTCGTGTTGACGGCCGACCGCACGAGCGTGCGCGTGGCCGGCATCGGGCAGGGAACCGACGTGCTCGCGATCCGGCATCGCGACGTGCTCACGAGCTTTCGGGCCACCCAGGCGGCCGCGGCCGCGGCGTTCGCGATGGCCGACTTCGAGCCGGCGCGCGTCGACGTCGCCGAGATCCACGACGCCTTCGCCCCGTTCGAGCTGATCTCACTGGAGGACACCGGGCTCTTTCCGCCCGGAAAGGCGGGAGCGGCCACGCTCGACGGCGAGACCGCGCTCGACGGCCGCCTGCCGGTCAACCCCTCCGGTGGCCTCAAGGCGCGTGGCCACCCGCTCGCCGCCACCGGCCTCGCGCAGATCGTGGAGTGCGTGTGGCAGCTGACCGGGTGCGTGCCGAGGCGCCAGGTGTCGTGCAGCGTGGCGCTCGCCCAGTCCATCGGAGGACCGGGCACCAACAACTGGGTGACGCTCCTGGAAGCCAGATGATCGAGCGCCTCGCGGCTTCCCGGTGTTCCGTGTGCGGGTTCATCGCGGCGCCGCCCGCCCGGTGGTGTCCGCGTCACCCGGTCGAGATGACGCGCACCTCGGTGCCGGGCGCGGGCGAGGTGATCTCCTTCACCACGCTCCACTCGCCACCCGAAGGCTTCCGCTCACCGCTTCACATCGCGCTGGTCGAGCTGGCCGGCGGTGCCCGGTTCATCTGCCATGGCGCCGAAACCCTCGGGCTGCGGATCGGCTCATGGGTGGCCATCGAGGCGGTGGGCAATGTCTACTACTTCTCGCACCTCGGCGTGCTCGGCCGCGTACGGCTCTTCTGGAGCCGCGCCGGGCACGCCAGCGAGCGCATCGGCGCGATCGCGCGAAGCCTGGCCAAGCGGGGCTGGAAAGGATCATCACGTGGCGAAAGCTAAGGGACCGCTGGCCGGCGTTCGCGTCCTCGACCTCACTCGCGTCCTCGCCGGCCCCTTCTGCGCGATGATGCTCGGCGACATGGGCGCCGAGGTGATCAAGGTCGAGGAGCCCGGCAAGGGGGACGACACGCGCAGCTGGCCGCCGTTCGTCGAGGGCGAGTCGACGTACTTCATGTCGGTCAACCGGAACAAGAAGAGCGTGACCTTGAACCTCAAGGCGCCCGAGGGCCGCCGCCTCCTCGAGGCGCTTGCCCGGAAGAGCGACGTCCTGCTCGAGAACTTCAGGCCCGGCACGATGGAGAAGCTCGGCTTCGGCTACCGCGCCCTCTCGCGGCTGAACCCGCGGCTCGTGTACTGCTCGGTCTCGGGCTTCGGTGAATCCGGTCCCGAAGCGCACCGCGCCGGCTACGACCTCGTGATCCAGGCCGAGTCGGGCGTCATGGACCTCACCGGATTCCCGGACGGTCCGCCCGTGAAGGTCGGTAACTCGATCGCGGACCTCGTCGCCGGCATGTCCGCAGCCTACGGCGTCGTCCTGGCGTTGCTCGCCCGCGCCCGCACCCGCCGTGGCCAGAAGGTCGAGATCTCCATGCTCGACGTCATGGCGGCGCTCCTGACCTATCAGGCCGGGATCTATTTCGGCACCGGGCAGCGCCCGGTCCGCCGCGGCAACGCCCACCCCTCGATTGTGCCGTACGAGGTCTTCCGCGCGGCCGACGCGTTCGTCGTGCTCGGCGTCGCGAACAACTCGCTGTGGTCGAAGTGCTGCACTGCGCTCGGGCATCCGGAGCTGGCCCAGGACCCGCGCTTCGACGCCGAGGCCAAGCGGGTCCAGAACCGACAGGCGCTCGTCCCGCTGCTCAACGAGATCCTGGGCACGCGGGCCGCCGCCGAGTGGGTCAAGCAGTTCGAGGCGGCGGGCATCCCGGCGGGGCTCATCAAGTCGGTCGCCGAGGTGTGCGAGAGCGAACACCTGAAGGCGCGGGGCATGATCGTGACGCTGCCGCACCCCCGGGCCCGGCAGGTGACCGTCATGGGCGTGCCCGTGCGCCTGCACGCCACGCCCGGCAGAGCCGCGGCGGCGCCGCCCGTGATCGGTCAGCATACCGAGGCGGTTCTCCGCAGCCTCGTCGGACTGACCAAGCCGGCCGTCGCGCGTCTGCGAGCCCGGGGCGTCGTCTAAACGGTGGGCTGGAGCTAAAGTCGGTCACGCTCGAGGGGGCGCCTGGCCGCGCGCTCGTTCGGGAGTCTAGCGGCCGCGCCCGTGAACGAACGCGTTCTCGAACACGTCATCCGCCACGCGACGGCCCTGGGCGATCGCCTGGGTCTTGTCGAACGCCCAGTGGATGCCGAGGTAGATGCGACTCTGACCGTTTTCCTCCTCGGCCTGGGAGAGCGACGAGAAACTGCGCGGAATGAGCGGGCGCACGGTTTCCTGGTTGTCCTGAGTCACGCCGTTGAACTCGTCGGATACGAAGGTGAACGCGATGTCATCGGTCCTGTAAAAATGGCGCAGCGTCTGGAAGAGGGCGGCCCCCGAAGCCGGCGTGCCCGGACGGGTAGGCCGGGAACGGCGGAGTGAAGTTCGGGGGGAACTTCGGGCCGCTGCCGTTGCTGAACGGTGCGCCGAGGGGCGCCCAGGTCGGATCTCCGATCGTCGCGGGGTTGCCATCGACGTCAGCTTCGCGGATGCCGTCGGCCATCGCCACGTTCACCAGCGCCAGAAGTCGCGCGACCTCGGCGCCCGTCGAGCCCATCTGGTCGGCGATCTGCATCGCGATCTGGTTGTACAGCCGCGGCGGCGCGCACAGGCTCGGCGTTCCGTCGTAGGCCCAGAAGATCCCGGCGATCGTCTGACGACACCGTCTCCGCCCAGGCGCTTCACCTCGTCGAACGCGGCCGTGTACTCCGAGCTGTCCAGTGGCGGGGGAACCGGCGCACGGAACTGGTCGGACGACTTCAGGACGAACGGTTGGACCCCGCCCCAGTATGCGCCCAGCGCGATCGGGATCTTGCTGATCAGGTCTTGCTGCCACTTCCCCAGCGCGTCGCTCGGGATGTACTCCATGCCCACGCGCGGCTCGGCATGCTGCGAGCCATCGTTGGCCCTGAGCTGTAGGATCGCGGCCGCTGCCCGCCGGCCGAGATCGATCCCGATACGTTTCGCGCGCCCGTCCGGAATCTTGCCGAGCTCTTCGGTGAGCACTGCGTTGAAGCTCGGTGTCTGCGAGGGGAAGAGCGCCGCCAGCGTGTCGTGCGCCGCCAGTGCGATGGCGGTGTCCATGGAGCTATTCGCGGGGGCAGGGAACAGGCCGGCATAACTCTGGTAGCCGCCGGCGATCGCGTTCACCGCATCGAAGACGGCGATGTGGACCACAAGAGCCTGCGATCGCGATAGTCCCGATTCTTGACACTGCCTCGCGCCCAGGAGCATCATCGAGAGTACCCATGCGCCTGCTGATCAAGATCTACGACACCACGCTCCGCGACGGCACCCAGGGCGAAGGCGTGTCGTTCTCGATGGAGGACAAGGTTCGGCTCGCGACCCGGCTCGACGCGCTCGGCATCCATTATATAGAGGGCGGATGGCCGGGCTCGAACCCGAAGGACCTCCGCTTCTTCCGGCGCATGCAGGACGTCACGCTCAAGCACGCGAAGCTCGCAGCGTTCAGCATGACCCGGCGCGCCGGCGGCACCGCCGACTCGGACGCCAACATGCGTGCGCTGCTTGACGCCGGCGCGCCGGTGGCGACGATCGTCGGCAAGTCGTGGGACTTTCACGTGACCGAGGCCCTCGGCACGACGCTCCCCGAGAATCTCGCCATGATCGGCGACACGATCGCGTTCCTCCGGCCCCGAATGGACGAGGTCATCTTCGACGCCGAGCACTTCTTCGACGGCTTCCGCGCCAACCCCGACTACGCGGTGGCCACGCTGATGGCCGCAGAAGCGGCTGGGGCACACTGGCTCGTTCTTTGCGACACCAACGGCGGCACCCTGCCGGCCGAGCTCGTCGCCACGATCCAGGCCGTGAAAAAGCACGTGCGGGCGCCGCTGGGGATCCACGTGCACAACGACGCCGAGTGCGCCGTCGCGAACTCGCTCGCCGCCGTCGGCGAGGGGATCCGCCAGGTGCAGGGGACGTTCAACGGCTTCGGCGAGCGCTGCGGCAACGCGAACCTCGTGTCGATCATCCCGAGCCTCGTCTTGAAGCTGGGGCTCGACTGCATCCCGGAGCCGAGCCTGCGCGAGCTCCGTGACGTCTCACGCTTCGTGTCGGAGCTGGCCAACCGCAAGCCCTGGTCCTCGCAGCCGTACGTCGGCGACTCCGCGTTCGCGCACAAGGGCGGCATGCACGTCTCGGCCGTCCAGAAGCACCCGGAGACGTACGAGCACATCAACCCTGAGGCCGTGGGTAACCACCGGCGGGTGCTCGTCTCCGAGCTGGCGGGCAAGTCCAACATCCTCTGGAAGGCGCGCGAGTACGGGATCGACATCGACCAGGACACGCCGGACTCCCGCCGGATTCTCGAGCAGGTCAAGGCGCTCGAGGACCAGGGGTTCCAGTTCGAGGGGGCGGAGGCGTCCTTCGAGCTCCTCATGGAGCGGGCGCTGGGCCGCCACCGACCCTACTTCGAGCTCGAGGCGTACCGGGTGATCGTCGAGGAGCAGAACACCGATCAAGAGCCCGTGGCGGAGGCGACCGTCCGGGTGCGGGTGAAGGGAATCCTGGAGCACACGGCCGCATCGGGAAACGGTCCCGTGAATGCGCTCGACCACGCGCTCCGCAAGGCCCTGGAAGAGTTCTACCCGAGCCTCAAGACCATGAAGCTCCTCGACTACAAGGTGCGCATTCTCGACGAGTCGAAGGGTACCGCGGCCAAGACTCGCGTGCTCATCACCTCGGGCGACGGCGAGGAGACCTGGGGCACTGTCGGCGTCGCCGACAATATCATCGAGGCATCCTGGCAGGCGCTCGTAGATTCGGTCGAGTACAAGCTGCACCGCGACGAGTCCGCGCGGGCCTGAGCATCCCGGTCGCGATCGGCAATCGGGCTAAAGGCCTGGAGACGGTCACGAACCGGCCGGATCGAGAGTGATCTTCCTGGTCAAGGAATCACCACCCGCCGAATCAGTCTATATCGTAAATAGCTGAACTTTTTGTGAAATCACCCCTCGCTGCCCTTCGGTATAGGATTTGCTTTTCCGGTATGGCAGGAGGGTTTAGACAATGTCGGTCAATGGCACGGCGGTCAACGAGTCGGTCAACGCCAACGGCGGTACGCCCCGCCCCTGGCTGCAGCCCCGCGGAGTGGGCCGTCCTTCGACCGTGGCCCCGTTCGCTCCCCAGATCGAGACGTGGCTACGGGAGACACCGGCGCTCTCCGGTGCCGAGGTGCTGCGGCGTGCGCGTGAGGTTGGCTATCGCGGCGGTAAGAGCGCGCTGTACGAGCTCGTGCGCCGCCTGCGGATCCCGGTCGCCGCTAATCAACAGGCAAACGTAAGCCACTAGGTCGTCCCTTCGGAAGGACGCACGCAGGGCCACGAACCGGCTCGGCGTTGCGTCTTCGCGGCGCGCGGTAAGCGGTAATCGGTGGTCGGGACGCGGCTGCAGCGCCCCCCAACTCCACACTTCGACGATTGCTCGTGCGACTCCCTGCCTGACGAACGCGATGGACGAGCTGCCGGACTCGAACTTCGTGCACTAGCCACGAGACAGTCGTCTTCAATCAACAGGAGCATAGGCCGCTCGCCTCATTTCTCGACGCATTCCTTCACCGCGAGCAGAAACTGAATTGAGCCTCCGGGCGGATCATTATAATAAGCAAGAGGCCCAGCGGGATCTTGCAGACGGCGCTCTGGTGGGCGCGCCGCCTACGGACTAATCCGCTTGTAGAACAGGAGCTCGCGGTAGCCCTGGGGAAGGTTGTCGATGTAGCCCGAGGGCGTGAAGCCGAACGCGGTGTGCATACGGATCGCCGTCGCGTTGGTTTCCTCCGTCGATGAGAAGAGTCGCGGGCCCGGCGAGATCGCCTCGACCATCTTGAACAGGGCGCGGGCCGCGCCCTTCCGGCGGAAGTCTTCGCGGACCGCGACGAGCGACACGAAGGTGCACTGGAACCAGTCCGTGCGATAGGCGAGGACGCCGACCACCTCGCCGGCCTCTTCGACGACCATCAGGTGATGCCGCTCGGCGTGCGAGCGGACAAACGGGCCCGCCCGCTCGGGCCCGATGACCTCGGCGGCGAGCGCCATGACGGCCGCGAGGTCGGACGACTCCACGTGCCGGACGTTCATCGCGCGAGGAACGCGGACAGCTCCCGCCGCACCAGCGGATCGTCACCGAGCAGGATCGTGTAGTGGTTGACACCGGGGACGACGACCAGCCGGCAGTCCGGGATGGCGTGGGTCATCGCCTCCGCCTCCTCCTGGGTCATGAGGCAGTCGTCCGGCGTGAGGAGCCCGTCCGGCGCCCGCAGCAGGAGCGTCGGTGCCGCGATCCGGTGGTGCCAGGCCCAGAGCCGGGTGCGCTGGAGGTTCCCGGCCTCTTCCTCGATGGCGTGCTTTGCGACCTTGGACCGTACGCCGCCCCCCGGTCCCGGCTCGACGTCGTACGTGAAGTGGCGCGTGAGGTGGTCGTTCCAGCGGCCCTCGAACATCGGCAGGACCTTGACGATCGCCAGGAACATCTCGACCGAGGGGAACTCGACACCGAGCCGGTTCACGGAGGGAGCGATCGAGTCGAACACCTCGGCGCGCACGTCGAGCCCTCCGTCGAACACGACGAGCTTGGCCACGCGATCCGGATGGTGCGATGCGAAGCGCACCCCGATGTGGGCCCCGAGCGAGTGGCCCATGATGACGGCGCGGTCGAGACCGAAATGGTCCAGGAGCCCGAGGAGATCGGCGGCGTGCTCGGCCAGGCTGTACCCTTTGGCGGGCTTCTCGCTGTCACCACGACCGCGCAGGTCGTACGCGATGAGGCGGTGGCTGCCGCCCAGGACGTCGGCGATCGGGTACCAGGCGGTGTGGTTGGACGTGAGCCCATGGATCGCGACGATCGCCGGGTCACCGCCCGGCCATTCGTGGATCGCCAGGCTGACTCCATTTATGTTCAGCCGTCGGGGCGCCTCCGCGCCCGACGTTCGGGCAGTCATACCGTGAGCCCGCCCTAGTACGTGCCCGGGCGGATCTGCTTGTACAGCTGCTTGAGGCCGTCCGCCGAGAACGTCGGCGACTTGCAGAGTGAGATGATCTTGCGCTCATCGGCCTCCACCTTGACGACGGCCTCCGGGATCCGGGGCGCGATCTCGGCCGGGATCGTCACGGCGCCGTGCTGGTCGGCGTGGATCAGGTCACCGGGCTTGACCCAGAGCCCGCCGAGCTTGATCGGCAGGCCGAAGTCCACCATGTGCACGTACGCGTGGGAGACCGAGATGTGCGCGGCGGCGAACTGGAACCCGAGCGCCCGCACCTCGTCCAGATCGCGCACCGAGCCGTCGGTGACGACGCCGGCGCAGCCGAGCGCACGGTGGATGTTGGCCTGCACTTCGCCCCACTGGGCGCCCTGGCCCCGCGGCTCGTCGAGATCGTGAACCACGATGACGCGGGGCGCGGGAATCGAGAGCACGTAGTCCCACCACCCGAACGTGGATGCGCGGTGGCCCTCGAGCGGTTGCGGCTCGGCCCGGATCACCGCGGTGACGGCGTAGCCGACCAGCGGCCCGAGCTCGGAAAAGAGGGTCCGGATCTCGGACGACATGTTCCCCTGATTGCGGGGGCGGACGTTGAACGTCTCGATCGCGTTGGCCACGCTCGGACTCGAGATCTTCTTCAGGGCGTCGATCATCAGAGGGTGTCCTTTCGGCGCTGGATCAGTAGCGTTTTGAGCATCTCGACGGTCTGGCGGATCGACTCGAGGTTCGGGTTCACGCGGAGCGCCTGCTGGAAGTAGTCGAGCGCCTTCGCCGGCTGATCGAGCTCCAGGTAAATCATCCCGTAGCCGCTCAGCGCTCCGAAGTGGTACGGGTTGCGCTTCATCACCTCGTCGCAGTCGGTGAGCGATTTCTGGTACTCGCCCAGGAGGTAATAGACGGTCGCCCGCTTGTTCCACCCTTCAGCGAACTCCGGATGACGCTGGACGATCTCGGTGAAGGTCTCCACGGCGAGCTCGCCCCGCCGAGCGCTCATCTGCTCGACGCCGACGGCGAAGAGACGGTCGACATTCTCGTCGCCGGATCGGCTCCAGACCTGCCACATCGCGTTCTCCGCGAACGCGCGGACGAGCCGGTCAGCGTCGCGCAGCGCCCCGGCAAGCTGCGGGAGATCGGTCATCAACCCGGTCTCCCCGAGCGCCAGGACACCGCGGCGGCGATTGTCGACGTCGCCGGCATCGGCCAGCGCGGTGAGAGCCTGCTCCCGCGTCGGCCCCGCCGCGAGGGGCGGGGGCGCGCCGGGTATTGTGAGGATGGCGCCGAGTGCCAGCAGCGCCGGCCAGCAGCGGGTCACGGCGTGTACGCTTCGTTCACGTTGGTGGCGGCGTAGCCGGGCTGCGTGCCGCCGCCCGGCACGTAGATCCGGTTGCCGACCACGGCGGCGCCGATCCCGTGGCGGGGCGTGCGCATCGGGTCCTTGGCGATCCAGCGGTTGCCGGCGACCTCGTACATCTCGGTCGCGCTGAAGATGCGGAGCGGCGCCTCGCCGCCGAAGACGTAGAGGCGGTCGCCAAGGGCGGCCGCGGCGAGTCCGCCACGGCCGACGGGGAGCGGCGTTCCCGTGGACCAACCGTCGGTCGCCGGATCGTAGATCTCGACGGTCACATACTGGGTCCCCATGAACGACGTGCGCCCGCCGATCGCCCAGAGCCGCCCCTGGAATGTCACCGCCGCGAGATGATCGCGCGCCGTCGGCAACGGCGGGGCGTCGGTCCAGCGGTCGGAGGCCGGGTCGTACACTTCGTGAGCGTTGCTCACGCTATCGCCGGCGCCGCCGACGGCGTGCAGACGGCTCCCGAGGGCGATCATCGCGAGCCCGCCGCGCGCCAGGCGCAGCGGCGCACGCGTCGCCCAGGAATTTCGCGTCTCGTCGTACTCGTACACGATCCGGAGCGGTGTCCAGCTCACGCGACCGCCGCCATAGCCGCCGGCCACGTAGAGCCGGCCGCCCACGACGGCCGCGGCGGCGTGGTGCGTCGCGGCCGGGAGCGGTGCGCGGGTCTCCCAACGGTCGGTCGCCGGATCGTAGAGCTCGACGGTGGCGACGGCCTCGCCGCCCGGACCGAAACCGCCGATGACGAACACCCGGCCATTGAGCTCCGCGACCGCGACCTCCTGTCGCGCGGTCGGCATCGGGGCGAGTGGCGTCCACGTGCCCGGACTCTGGATATCGATCGGCGCAGGCGAGTCGGTCGTTGTGCCGAGACACCCGGCCAGGACCGATGCAGCGACGGCGAGTGCGGCGAGCGGCACTCCGGGCCTCATGAGCGGACCAGCGCGAGCAGACCGGCTTCGTCGAGCATCGTCACGCCCATGCGGCGCGCATCGTCCGCCTTGCTGCCGGCCGCCTCGCCGACGACGACGTAGTCGGTCTTCCGGGAGACCGAGCTGACGACCCGCCCTCCGCTCCGCTCGATGAGCTCGCGCGCGGCCTCGCGGGAGAGCGTGGGCAGCGAGCCGGTCAGGACGATGGTCTTGCCGGCGAGCGGTTTCGGGCCCGCCGGCGCGACGGGCGCGTCCGTCACGAGGCCCACGGCCCGGAGTCTCTCGATCACCCTTTGATTTGTCGGGTCCTTGAAGAACGCCACGATCGATCGCGCGATCTCCTCACCGATGCCATGCACCTCGCCGAGCTCCGACTCCGATGCCGCAGCGATGGCGTCGAGGCTGCCGTAGCGCGTCGCCAGCAGCTGGGCGACGCGCTCGCCGACGAGCCGGATGCCGAGCGCGTTGAGCAGGCGGGCCAGACCGCGCTCGCGGGACGCCCCGATGGCCCGGACGAGATTCTCGGCCGACTTCTCGGCGAACCGGTCGAGTGCGCCGATCTCGGCGCCGGTCAGCGTGTAGAGGTCGGCGAAATCCTTCACCCGTCCCGTGTCGACCAGCTGCTCGATCGTGCTGTCGCCCAGGTGCTCGATGTCCATCGCCCGCCGCGACCCGAAGTGACGCAGGCGCTCCTTGAGCTGGGCGGGGCAGGCGCTGTTGGTGCAGCGCCAGTACGCTTCACCCGTGGGACGGAAGGCGACGCCGCCGCACGCCGGGCACTGGGACGGGAAGGTGAATGGCTGGGTGTCGGCCGGCCGCTTGGCGAGCACGACCTGGATGACGTACGGGATCACGTCGCCCGCGCGCTCGATCAAGACTGTGTCGCCCACGCGGATGTCCTTCCGCCGGATCTCGTCCTCGTTGTGCAGGCTGACATTGCGGATGGTCACCCCGGCCAGCTCGACGGGGGAGAGCTTGGCCGTGGGCGTGAGCGCGCCCGTTTTGCCCACGTTCACCTCGATCGTCTCGATCATGGTCGTCGCCTGGCGCGCCGCGAACTTGAACGCGATCGCCCAGCGCGGGTGGTGGGTCGTGGAGCCGAGCCGCCGCTGATGCTCGAGGGCATCGACCTTGACCACCACACCGTCGGCGTCGTAGCCGAGCGCGTCGCGGTCCCGCTCCAGCCGCTCGCAGCACGCGACGACCGCGTCGAGGGTCTGACAGCGCTCGGCCCGGGGGTTGGTTTTGAACCCGGCAACGCGAAGCGCGTCGAGCGTGTCCCAGTGGGACGCGAAGGCGTGTCCGTCCGCGCGGCTCACGTGGTAGAGGAACATGTCGAGCGGCCGGCGCGCCGTCACCGCGGGGTCCTTCTGGCGCACGGCCCCCGCGGCGGCGTTTCTCGGGTTCGCGAATGTCGGCGTCCCGGCTTCCTCCAGCGCCCGATTCAGCTTCGCGAACTCCGCGCGCGGCATGAACACCTCTCCGCGCACTTCGAGGACTGCGGCGGTCGCCAGGGCGCCGCGCCGCAGCACCTGCGGGATGGAGCGGATCGTCCGGAGGTTGGGGGTGATGTCCTCGCCGGTACGGCCGTCGCCCCGCGTCGCGCCGCGGACGAAGCGGCCCTGCTCGTACAGCAGGGCGACGCCGAGACCGTCGATCTTCGGCTCACACACGTAGCTGAACGTCGCGCCCGGAAGGGCTCGGCCGATCCGCGCCTCGAACTCGCGGAGGTCGTCGGGCGAGGTCGCGTTGTCGAGCGAGAGCATGGCGGCGTGGTGCTCCACCGGCTTGAAGATGTCCGTCGGCGTGCCGGCGATCCGCTGCGTTGGACTGTCCGCAGTGACGAGGTCGGGGAAGGAGGCTTCGAGCTCGCGGAGGTCGCGCATGAGGGCATCGTACTCGGCGTCGGAGACCTCGGGTCGCGCTTCGACGTAATAGAGGTAGTCGTGGTGGTGGATCTGCTCGCGGAGATTCGTGATGCGCTGCGCGGCGTCGGCGCGCGTCATGGAACAAAGCATACCATCCGCCGTGTGGGTTCCGGCGGGGGGCCGCTCGGTGGCGGGGGCTGCCCGGACCCGACGGCAAACGCTGCGTCTGGGCGGCATCAGGTGGTTTGCGCGGGCGTGGGGATCAGGGGCGTTTGGAAGAGAGGCGGATGACGACGAGGACCGGGATGAGCCCCGCAGCGACGATCGCGAGGGCCGGCGCGGCGGCATCCGCCCACAGCGACTCCGACGTCCGCTCCCACACGGCGATCGCGAGGGTATCGAGCCCGAGTGGGCGGAGGAGGAGGGTCGCCGGCATTTCTTTCATCGTCTCGACGAACACCAGGATCAATGCGGTCAGCACGCCCCCCCGTATCAGCGGCAGGTGGATGCGCCGGAGGGTCCCGCCGATGGAGGCGCCGAGCGAGCGAGCGGCGTCGTCGAGGCTCGCGGGGATCTTGGTGAGGCTCGCCTCCAGGGTCTGGAAGCTGACCGAAAGGAACCGCGCCACATACGCGAAGAGCAGGCCCGCGGTCGAGCCCGTCAACACGAGTCCCGCCGAATGACCGAGCGCCCAGCCGGCGGCGTGGCCGACGGCGCGATCCAGCCACGCCAGCGGCACCAGGACCCCGACCGCAATCACGGCGCCGGGCAGGGCGTAGCCCATCGACGCCGCCCGCGCTGAGGCGCGTACCAGGGCCGAGGGATGCAGCCGCGTGGCATAGGCCAGTACGAGTGCCAGCGCCAGCGCGCAGACTGCGGCGAGCGCGGCCAGAACCAGCGTGTTGCCGAGGAGCGTCACGAACGAGGACGCGCGCCAGCGGCCGCTTGCGTCGCGAGCCCAGACGATCAGCTGGACGACCGGCAGGACGAACGCGAGGGCGAGGATTGCGAAGCCAGCTCCGGTGGCCGCCCACCCCTTCCAGCCTGCCAGTGCGAGCGGCGTCACTCCCGGCCCCCGACGCTGGCTCTGGGTGAAGCGTGCGCGACCCCGGAGCGAGCGCTCGAGGACCAGGAGGGCGAGGGCGAAGAGCAGCAGCAGGCTCGCGACCTGGGCCGCCGCGGTCCGGTCGAACATGCCGTACCAGACGCGATAGACAGCTTCGGTGAGCGTGCGGTAGCCGAAGGTGGCGACGGTGCCGAAATCGGCAAGCGCTTCCATCATGGCCAGCGAGACACCGGCGGCGATCGAGGGGCGCGCCAGCGGCAAGGTGACCTCGATGAACGCGCGCACGCGGGAGCGGCCGAGGCTTCGTGCCGTCTCGAGCGTCGCCGCGCCCTGCTCGCGAAAGGCCGCTCGGGCCAGCAGGTAGACGTACGGGTAGAAGACGAGCGTCATCATGAGAACGACGCCCCAGTACGACCGGAGCTCGGGAAGTCGGACGCCCGTTCCGGTCCAGCGGCGTAGCGCGCCCTGCACCGGCCCGGTGAAGTCGAAGAGGCCGAGGAACGCGAACCCGATCACGTAGGCCGGCACCGCCAGGGGCAGGACGAGGGCCCACTCGAGCACCGCGCGCCCAGGAAAACGGTAGGTGACAACCAGCCAGGCGAGGCCGGCGCCGACGACCAACGTCCCGGCGCCGACCCCGGCCAGCAGCGCCAAGGTGTTGCCGAGCAGCTCCAGGAGCTGCGTTCGCCAGAGGTGGGCCCAAACCTCGCGCGCGGGGTGCGCGAGCGAGCCGAGCACGGCCAGGCTCGGCACCGCGATCACCGAGGCGATGCCGACGGCGGCGATGGTCCACGCCGAGGACAGAGCGTTCAGGGCGCTCCCTTCTTGCCGCCCGAGTTCGAGTGACGCTATACTGGCGGACGACCGTTCGAGCTTTCTATTAGGTAGGCTTAAGATGCAACGATCGTCAATCCTAAAAGTCGGCACCGCCACGCAGGACACGACGGCGTCCGTCCAGGACTACCTCGCCGCGATCTACGACCTTACCGGCAGCGGCAAGCCCGTGATCGGCGCGCGGCTGGCCAAGCACATGGCGATCTCCGCTCCCGCCGTGACCGAGGCGATCCATCGAATGGCCCGGGGCGGATACGTGAAGATCGGACGCGGCAAGGAGCTGACGCTCTCCACCCGGGGGCGCCAGATCGCCGAGGTGATGGCCCGGCGCCATCGTCTCCTCGAGCGCTGGCTGACGGACACCTTGGGCCTCAACTGGACGGATGCCCACGAGGAGGCGCACCGTCTCGAGCACGCGCTCTCGCCGCGCGTGGAGGATCGTCTGGCGGAGCTCCTGGGCATGCCGAGCACATGCCCGCACGGCAACCCGATTCCCGGGATGGCCAAGCCACCCCGCGTGGAACCCTTCCCGCTCGCCCAGGCGAAGGAGGGGACCACCGTCGTGGTCGAGCGCATCACCGAGGAGGCGGAGGCGGACAAGAAGCTGCTCGAGCACCTCTGGAAGAACGACGTGCGTCCGGGGCGACGGCTGAAGATCACCGAGGTCGCGCCCTGGGCTGGAACCATCACGGCGACGGGCGACGGCCGGACCATCGCGCTCGGCCTGCCGGCGGCCGCCAAGATCTGGGTCTATCTTCCCGGTGCGACGGGATGAAGGCTCTCTTCTGGGTCTTGGTCGCGATCGGGTGCGTCTACGTCTTTTACACGGGCGCGATGGCCGTGTCGTCCTACCTGGAGATCACCAGCGTGGTCGAACAGGTCGTCGCGGAGCGGTCGTCGAGGACCGAGCGCGAGGAGCGCGCGACGCGGGTGAAGGAGGACATCGCCACGAAGGTGGCGGCGAGCGGAATCAAGGTCGGCGACCGCGGCGTCTCCGTGTCCGACGAGGGGCGGACGCTCGACGTCAGCGTGCGCTGGAGCTGGCCGGTGATCGTGTATCAGGGCTCGGAAGTCCTCGCGATCCCGCTGAAGCACGAACGCACCTTCAAGGTCCCCGAGAAGCGCTGACGCCGCGCGGCGTCAGCGTTGGCCGCGGGCGTCGTGGATCATCTTCGCGACGCGGTCCCGATCTTCGCCGGGCGGGGCCAGGGCGACGAATTTCTCCCACGAGCGGATGGCCGCGCCCACGTCCTGCTTGGCCTCGTAGAGCACCTGCCCTCGGTAGAGGAGCGCCGGCAGGTAGTTCGGATCGATCGCCAGCGCGCGATCGAACGTTTCGAGCGCGCGGTCGGCGTGCTCGGGCCCCCCACCGATCGCCACGATCAGCGCGAGGTGCGTCATCGCGTCCACGTTGGTCGGGTCACGCTTGAGCACCGCCTGGTACGCGGCGATGGCCTCGCCGTACCGGCCCTGCCCGAGACTCGCGCGCGCGGCCTGCAGCATGCCGCGCAGCACCTCAGGGGGAGGCACGCGTCCTCCCACGCCTGTCGCCGGCGGCGCCTCCGTGGGGAGCGCCGCGAGCGGCCGCGAGCCCGTCGGAGGCTGGCCGGCCATCGGATCTGGTTCGGTGTACCGCACGATGCCGACACCCACCGCGATTCCGAACGCGACCAGGCAGAGCGCGGCGGTCCCGAGCGCGACCGGGTGCCGCCACGCCGACCCGCTGGGCGCGCGCGTCCCGGCGCTCGGGGGCGCCGGGTCGGCCGGGCCCAGCTGATCGAGCGCCGTGAGGATCGCGGCCGCCTCGCCCTCGTACCGAGCGCGGAGGTCGGCGAAGTCGGCGTCCGAGACGTGGCCGGCGGCGTGCTCGAATTCGAGCTCGCGCAGCGCTGCGAGAGCCGCGCGCTTCTCCTCCGCGAGCTGCTGGCGACGGTCCGCGGGAAGGGGAAGAAAGGTCCGGCCCCGCGCATCCTGACGGAGCAGGGGCCAGAGCGTGAAGAGAAGCGCCGGGACCCCGACCGCGATCGAGACGACGAGAAGTCCGGTCACGGAGTCGCCTCGCCTGCGGCTGCGGCTCGCCCTGCCATCACGGTCCGCTGTCCACTTCGCGCCGGATGCGCTCGCTCATCGCCGGGTCCACGTCCACCCGGGTCGGCCTGTGGTCGCGAAGGTGGCGCGTCCATCGCCGAACGAGAACAGCCACGGTCACGAGCCCGACGCCGACCGCCGCAAGCGGAACGAGCCAGACGAGGAGGTTGAATCCCCGGCGCGGGGGCGACAGGAGGATCCACTCGCCGTAGCGGTCCACGAAGTATTGCCGGACCTCCGCCGGACGCTCGCCCGCGGCGAGCCGGTCGCGGATGATCGCGCGCATCTGACTCGCCATTTCCGAGGGCGAGTCGTCCACGGAGAGATTCTGACAGACGACGCATCGGAGCTGAGCGGCGACCTCGTGCACGGTCTCCTCGCTCACCGGCGCCGCCGGCTGCGCGGTGACGGGCGACACCGCTGCGCTGAGGAAGAACAGCGACGTGAGGAGCCGTAACCCCAGGCGACTCATGGTGAGCCGGGCTCGGCCAGGAGCCGGTCGACGTTCGCGCGGAACACGGCGTCAGTGACCGCGCCCACATGCTTGACGCGGATGCGCCCCTGCCGGTCGAGAAAGAACGTCTCGGGTACGCCGTACACGCCGTAGTCCACTGACACCGCGCCGGTCAGGTCCTGCGCGTTCGGGAACGTCAGGCCGAATTCGCGCACGAACTTCTCCGCCGCCTCTCGCCGGTCCTGGATGTCCACGCCGACCACGACGACTCCGCGGTCCCGGTACTCGCGCCAGTTCCGCTCCAGGACCGGCGCCTCCTCGTAGCAGGCGGGCTGGCACCACGATGCCCAGAAATTCAGGACAACGACCTTTCCGCGGTGCGCCGCGAGGCTGAGTGGCGTGCCCTCGAACGTCGTGAGCCCGAAGGCCGGCGCCGGCCGCCCGATGAGCGGCGAGGGGATGTCGCGCGGGTCGACACGGAACCCGTAGGCGAGCAGCGCCAGCACGGGGAGCACCGCGAGCGGGATCAGCCAGCGCCAGAGCCGCCTCACGCGGTACGTCGCTCCGGCAGGATCGCCAGCAGCGCGCCCAGCGTGAGCACCACGCCGCCGATCCAGATCCAGCTCACGAGACGGTTGACCTGGAGCTTGATGGTCGCCTGCGTGCCGTCCCGGGCGAAGTCGCCGAGGACGAGGTAGACGTCCTCCTTCAATCCGAGTCGGTAGTCGACGTAGGCGATGGGCGACTGCTCCTGCGGGTAGAACTTCTTGGCGGGCCGCAGCACGTCGAGCACGCGACCGTTCGAGACGGTGAACGCCCCGACGACCTTGAAATGATTCGACTCCTCGACGGCGGTGAGGTCGTCGAACCGGAAGCGATAGCCGGCGAGTTCCGCCGTCTCTCCGCGACGGAGCGTCGCCTCGGTCTGGACGGACCACGCGTGCGATCCGGTCACGCCGAGGGCGATGAGCAGGATACCCAGGTGGACGACGAAGCCGCCGTAGCGTCGGTTGTGGCGGCGCAGGAGCCCTCCCACGGCCGGGATGAGGGCTTCACCCACGCGCAGCCGGGCCCGCGTCGCCCGCACGAAGTCGACGCCGATCGTGGTCCCGACGAAAACGGTCGTCGCGAGCGTCAGCACCGCCAGCGCCGAGCGCACGCCCAGGACGAACGCGGCGGCCGCGGCGGCCACGCCGAGCACGACCGGCCAGAGGAAGTTCCGCTTCAGGTTCTCGAGGGAGGCGCGCCGCCAGGCTATCAGCGGCCCGACGCCCATGAGGAAGATGAGGGACAGGAACAACGGCACGTTGACCTGATTGAAGAACGGCGCGCCGACGCTGACCTTGACGCCGCGCACCGCTTCCGAGAGGAGGGGGAACACCGTGCCGAAGAAGACGGTGAACGCCGCGGCGATGAGCAGCACGTTGTTGAGGAGAAACGCCGACTCGCGCGAGACGACGGAGTCGAGCTCGCCCTGCGAGCGGAGCGCTTCCCAGCGCCACGCGACCAGGCCGAGCGCGGTCAGCATGACGAGCGCGAGGAAGCCCAGGAACAGCGCGCCGATCGAGCCTTGCGTGAAGGCGTGGACCGAGGCGATGACGCCGGAGCGGGTGAGGAACGTGCCGAAGAGTGTCAGGCCGAACGTCAAGATCACCAGCACGATGTTCCAGAGCTTGAGCATGCGCCGTCGCTCCTGGATCATCACCGAGTGGAGGAAGGCGGTGGCGGTGAGCCAGGGCATGAACGCCGCGTTCTCGACGGGATCCCACGCCCAGTAGCCGCCCCAGCCCAGGACGTGGTAACTCCACCAGCCACCGATCAGTAGGCCGAGGGAGAGGAAGTACCAGGCGACGATCGTCCACCGTCGCGTCAGGACGAGCCAGGTATCGCCGACGCGGCCCGTGATCAGCGCGGCCATCGCGAAAGCGAAGGGCACCGTGAAGCCCGTAAAGCCCAGGTAGAGCGCGACGGGATGCGTGATCATGCCGGTGTCCTCGAGCAGCGGGTTGAGACCGCGGCCGTCGGCGGCCACCGGTACCTGCCGCTGGAAGGGCGGCGCGGCGATCGTCATGACGAGGAGGAAGAAGGCGAGGATCCCGAGCATGGTCGCCAGCGCCCACGGGTAGAGCTCACGCGCGCTGTCCCGGTGCCGGAGGATGAGGATCAGCGTGTAGAGCCCGAGCATCCAGGACCAGAGGATGATGGAACCCTCGAGCGCGCCCCAGACGCCGGTGATGCGGTAGTAGAACGGCGTCCCGAGATTCGTGTTGGTCGCGACGTAGCGGACCGAGAAATCGAACGTGAGGAACGCGTAGGTCAGGAGGGCGAAGCAGGCGGTGATGAGGACGAAGACGCCGAGCGCCGCGTGCTGGGCCGACTCCACGAGGGCGGGTCGTCCGGCGCGGGCCCCGACCGCCGCCGCGGCGGCCCCGTAGATCGCGAGGACGAGCGCGACGAGCGTCATGCCGTACCCGAAGTCCACGGTCATCGCCCGTCCCCCCTCAGCGTCTTGATGAGCTCCTGGTAGCCGGCCTGGGTCCCGTCGTGGGGCGCCTTGTACTCCTCGGAGTGCTTCGCCATGATCAGGCCCGCCTTGAAGTAGCCGTCGGCCGTCCAGCTTCCCTCGACGACGGCGCCCCTGCCTTCGGCGAAGAGGTCCGGCGGCGTGCCCTTGTGTCGGACCGGAACCGTGGCGGTACCGTCGGAGAGCGTGAACGACAGGTCGAGAGCGCGGGCCTCCCACTTGAGCGATCCGGGCACCACCATGCCGCCGAGCCGGTACGCCTTGCCCGGCACGGCAGTGGCGCGGAGCTCGGCCGGCGTGACGAAGTAGACGGCCGACTGGGTGACGCCGGCGTAGATCATGTAGGCGAGCACAGCCACGATGACCGCTCCGCCAGCGATGAACTTCGTGCGGCGGTTCACCGCGGCCTCTGCCGTCGCGCCGTGCCCCGCTCGAGGGTGCGCTCGATCCGGGCGAGCCGGCGCCAGTAGCCGCCGAACACGAGAGCGGCGAGCAGGTAGGCCGCGGCGACGAAGCCCCAGTTGTCCGGCATCAGCCGGCCGCCTGCGCTTCGCGATGCAGAAGTGCCGCGCGTCGTGCGACGAAGTACGCGGCCAGCAACCCGAACCCGATGAAGTTCACGACGATCCCCACCCAGAGGATCACGGGCATCGTGGCGCCCCCCGCCTTGAGGAGCGAGGCGGGCTGATGGAGCGTGCGCCACCAGTTCACCGACTGGTGGACGAGGAAGATGTTGGGCGCGGCGATGATCGCCACCACGGCCGCGTATCGGGCCGCGCGCTCGCGATCGTCGACGGCTTGACGCAGGAGCAGGTAACCTAGGTAGATGAGGAACACGATGGAGACGCTCGTGATCCTCGCGTCCCACGTCCACCACGTTCCCCACGTCGGCTTTCCCCAAATCGAGCCCGAGGCGATGTTCAGTCCCAGGAACACGAGCCCGACCTCGACCACGGCGTGCGCCAGTTGGTCGGCGTCCGTCCGCCGCGTGAACAGGTAGGCGATCGAGGCGCCGCAAGCCACGAGGAACCCGAGGTACGCGACCCAGACGGCCGGAACGTGGATATACATGATGCGCTGGACGTTGCCTTGGGTCAGCTCACGCGGCGCGATGCCGAACGCCATGACCAGGCCGGCGACGAGGCCGGCGAGCGCGAGCCACCCGAGCGTGCGCGTCATCCTCACGGCTCCAGGATGAATTCGAAGGTGAGGACGCCGGCGACCAGGTAGATCACGTCGGCCGCGGCGAGCAGCTGGAGCCAGTGCGCGTAGGCGGCGAGCGGCTCGCCCGCCAGTCCGGCCTCCGTCGCCTTCACCGTCGCGAGCAGCACGGGCACCTGGACGGGCAGGAGCAGCACGGGGAAGAGCAGCTCCCGCGCGCGCACGCCGGCCGTCATCGCCGCGAAGAGGGTGCCGACACTGGCGAGGCCGATCGTACCGAGGACGACGACGATGGCGAGAGCCGGGATCGCCGGTGAGAGGTCGATGTCGAAGAAGATCGTGAAGAGGACGATGAGCAGAACCTCCACGACCAGCATCAAGAGGACGTTGCCGGCGAGCTTGCCGAGGTAGATCGCAGACTTGTCGCCGGGAGCCAGGAGCAGTCCCTCCCAGCAATCGTTCTCGCGCTCGACGACGAACGTTCGGCCGAGCCCCAGCAGCCCGCTCAGGATGAAGCCGAGCCAGAGGAGGCCCGGCAGCGTTCCGGCCAGGCGTTCGCGGTCGGGCCCGACGGCGAACTGGAACACGAAGAGGAGCAACAGCGCGAAGAAGAAGAGCGCGTTGAGCGTCTCCTTGGACCGGCGCTCGACGAGCAGGTCCTTCCAGACGACGATGAATGCCCGCCGCGCGAAGGTCAGGGCGCGTCCTCCGTGTGCAGGTCGTATAGCCGCTGCACGTCGTCCGCGGAGAGGGCACCGCGTGGCGTGTCGAGGGCGATGGCGCCGCCGGCCAGGATGGCGATCCGGTCCGCGACGGCGAGCTCGCGGCCGAAGCTGTGTGTCGCCATGAGAATCGCGCCGCCGCGCGCCTTGAATGACGCGAGGTGCTCCTCGAGCCACTTCTTGGCGCGCTGGTCGAGGCCGGCGAAGGGCTCGTCGAGCAGCAGCACCTGCGGCCGCGCCAGGACAAACCGCGCGAGGGACAGCCGTCGCTTCATGCCGGCCGAGAACGTGCGCACCCGCTCGTCCGCGGCCCGATCGAGCTCCACCGACCCCAGTGCGCTGGCCAGCGCGGCGGCGGACGGACGCAGCCCGGCGAGCGTCGTCCAGAACCGCAGATTCTCGAGCGCGGTGAGGTCCTCGTAGACGTACGAGGCGTGGGCGACGAGCCCGATTTCGTGGCGGACGCGCTCGGCGTCCTTCGCGCAGTCGTGGCCCGCCACAATCGCGGTGCCGGATGTCGGGCGCACGAGGGTGGCCAGGATCTTGAGCAGCGTCGTCTTGCCCGCGCCGTTCGCGCCGAGCAGCGCCACCGCCTCGCCTTCACGGACGTCCACGTCGAGGCCGTCCAGCACGCGGTGGCTGCCGAAGGTCTTGCGGAGACCGGTCACTCGGATGCGAGGCTCGGACGTCATGGCTGAAACCGGTCAATTCTCGCTTAGCGGCCGGGACCGGTCAAGGAAACGGGAACTTGACTCGGTCGGGCGACCTCCTGCCAAATAGACATGGTCAGTAGATCGCGCACCGCCGGAGGATTTCGGTTGTTTCACTACACGCTGTCCCGTCTTCTGTGGTTACCACCGACGCTCTTGGCCATGGCCTTGGTCACCTTCCTGGTCATGCACGCGACGCCGGGAAGCCCGCTCGACCCGGTGGCGGAGGGCGCGAACCCGCTGTCTCCAGAGGCGCAGAAGAACCTCGCCAAGTACTACGGCCTCGACCGGCCGCTCCACGAGCAGTTCGCGATCTTCGTGAGCAAGGCGGTACACGGTGATTTCGGCAACTCCTTCGTGTACAAGACGCGAACGGTGCGTGAGATTCTCGTCGAGACGTTTCCAGTCTCGCTCCTGCTCGGCTCGATGGCGCTGGTGCTCGCCATCGTCGGCGGTCTCACGCTCGGCATCCTCGCCGCGGTCTACCAGAATCAGGCCTGGGACTACCTGTCGGTGAGCCTGGCGACCGTCGGCGTCGCCGTCCCGAACTTCGTCCTCGCGGTCTTCCTCATCATCCTCTTCTCGTTCGTCCTGCCGCTCTTCCCGACCGGCGGCTGGGACTCACCGCGGAACTGGGTGCTGCCGACCGTGGCGCTGGCGCTGGCGCCGATGGGGATCATCGCGCGTTTCACCCGCGCCAGCATGCTCGAGGTCATCCGCGCGGACTACACGCTCACCGCCCGCGCGAAGGGACTGGGCGAGGTGCCCGTCATCTTCAAGCACGCGCTCAAGAACGCGTTCATCCCGGTCGTGACCCTGCTCGGCCCGATGTTCGCCGCGGTCGGGACCGGATCCTTCTTCGTCGAGTCGATTTTTCGAGTACCGGGTATGGGGCGCTTCTTCGTATTGTCGATGACGGGGCGAGATTATCCGATGATCATGGCGGTCGTGCTGACCTACGGCGCTTTTCTCGCGGTCATGAACCTCGCCGTCGACCTCCTGTATGGCGTCCTCGACCCCCGCATCCGGTATTGAACTCGGAGGGGGGCTTCGCCCCCCTTCCGATGCCTCCCCCCAGGACGGATTGCGCGGGCGAAGCCCGCGCTCGGACGCGGCGCCTTCCGGCGAGACGCCGATTCGCTCGTCGACCCTCTGGCGCGATGGCGCGCGCCGGCTCTTGCGCAATCGCCTGGCGGTGGCCGGCGGATCCGTCATCGTGCTGCTGTGCCTGATCGCGATCTTCGCCGACGTGCTCGCCCCGCTCCCGTACACCAAGACGAACTTCGATCGCCTCAACGAGGCGCCCTCGCGCGACTACCCGCTGGGGACCGATCAGCTCGGCCGCGACCTGCTCTCGCGGATGATCCACGGCGCGCGGGTCTCCCTGATCGTCGGACTCGGCGCCCAGGTGATCGTCGTGCTGTTTGGCGTCCCGATCGGCGCGCTGTCGGGCTACCTGGGTGGCCGGGTCGACCTGTTCCTCACCCGCTTCGTCGACGTCATGTACGCGTTCCCGCGCCTCTTGTTCGTGATCCTGGTCATGTCGATGCTGGGCGCCGGGCTCTGGAACATCTTCATCGCAATCGGCCTCACCGGCTGGGTGGGGATTGCCCGCCAGACGCGCGCCCAGGTGCTGGCCATCAAGGAAAAGGAGTTCGTCGACGGGGCCCGCGCCCTCGGCGCCGGCTTCGGCCGCCTGCTCACCCGCCATATCCTGCCCAACGCGCTCTCGCCGATCGTCGTCGCGGTCACGTTCGGCATCCCGGAGGCGATCTTCACCGAGGCGGCGCTGTCCTTCATCGGCGTCGGGATCAACCCGCCCACGCCCTCGTGGGGTCAGATGGTGGGTGAGGGCCAGCAGTACATCCGGTCCTACTGGCATCTTTGTGTGTTCCCGTCGATCGCCATCGCGGTTACGATGCTGTCCTTCACGTTTTTCGGCGACGGGGTGAGAGATGCGCTGGACCCCAAGCTGAAATAGGAAGGAGACTCGCGCATGCCTCCTGCTCGCATTTCCGACAGCCAGATGGAGCTCCTCGCAACGCGTCTCGCCGCCGTCGGCGTCGGGCGACGCGATTTCTTGAGAGTGGCCGCCGGGCTGGCGACGATGGGCGCGGCGGGCTTCAACGCGCGTCCCGTCTTGGCGGCGCCCAAGCTCGCCCCGGGCGAGAAGCTGGCCCGCGGGCAGCACGTACGAATCGGCGGTGGCGGCTGGTGGCAGAACGACCCCTCCAGCCACGACTACAACAAGGACCTGTACTGCACCGGTGTGCCCGCGCTCTGGGCCGGCCTGATGAAGTTCAACGTCGACTTCCAGCCCGTTCCCTACGTGGCGAGCCACGTGACGTCCAGCGCCGACGGCTCGGTGTGGACCTTTACGATCCGCAAGGACTCCAGGTGGTCGGATGGCTCCCCGTGCACGGCGCGCGATTTCGAGTGGTCGTGGAAGCGCCAGATGGATCCGGCGAGCAAGAACCCGTACTCCAGCTACTTCTACGACATCAAGGGCGCCGAGCCATTCAACAAGAGCAAGGTGCCGGATGCCTCCCAGGTCGGCGTGCACGCCAAGGACGACTGGACGCTCGAGGTGACGCTCGAGGGGCCGCGGGGATACTTCCCGGTGCTGTCGGCGTACCTCGCGGCGCTTCCCGCTCACCGGCCCTCGGTCGAGAAGCACGGCGACAAGTGGACGGAGGCCGCCAACATCGTCTGCAACGGGCCCTTTGTGCTCGAGACGTGGGAGCACAACAGAGTCATGGTGCTGCGCCGGAACAAGCACTTCATCGGCGCCAGGGACGTGACGCTGGACAAGGTGACGATCCCCATCGTCCCGGTGCAGTCCGGCGCCCTGCCGTACGAGAACAACGAGCTCGACATCTCGCCGCTGCAGACGGGCGATCTCAAGCGATTGCGCGACGATCCCCGGACCGCGAAGCAAGTGTTCCGATATCCGTTCCCCGGCACCTGGTACTTGATCCCGCAGGTGACGAAGCCGCCCTTCGACAATGTGAAGGTGCGCCGGGCGGTGGGGCACGCCGTCGACCGGGAGAACGTGGTGAAGGTGGCTGATGGCTTCGCCATTCCTGCCTACTCCATGATCCCGCCGGGCTTTCCCGGTGCGGTGGACGACAAGAAGATCCGCGACATCCAGCGCTTCGATCCCAAAGCCGCGATGGCGCAGCTCAAGGGCACGCCGTTCGAGGGGGGTCGCAACTGGCCGAAGATCACCCTGACCATGCGCGAGGAGGGCCTCGGGTCCAAGCCGCTCGCCGAGGCCGTGCAGGCCGTGCTTCTCGAGCACCTCAACATGAGGACGGAGCTGGAGATCCTGGAGCAGCGCGTCTTCCGCGCCGGCCTCTGGAAGAACGACTACCAGTTCGTCTGGATCCGCTGGTTCATGGACTACCCGGACCCGCACAACGAGTACTTCGACACGTTCTACGGCAAGAAGACGGAGGGGAAGCGCCAGGCCTGGGGCAACGACGCCTTCGACCGTGAGCTCGAGGCCGGGCGCGATACGCGCGACGCCAAGAAGCGGCTCGCCAACTACGCCAGGGCCGAGGAGATCATGCAGACGGACGGGGGCTACGTTCCGGTGGCCTGGGTCGCGCGCTGGGCCGCGGCCAAGCCGCAGGTGCGGGGGCTGGAAAAGAACAAGCTGGGAGAGACCGTCGTCGACGGCAACATCTACGTCGACATGTTGCCCCGCGTCTACATCGTGGATAAGGCCTGAGCGGCTCGCGAACTAGACTCGCATCGCCCGGAGGCGGGCGATGCGCTCCTCCAGGGGAGGATGGGTCGAGAAGAGCCGCATCAGCGTCTGGCCACTGAGCGGATTCACGATGAAGAGATGCGCGGTCGCCGGCGTCGCATTCGCCATCGGCATCGCCTGGTTCGCCATCTGGAGTTTCTCGAGGGCCTTTGCGAGCCCCCAGGGGCGGCCGGCGACGCGCGCGCCGGTGGCGTCGGCCTGGAACTCCCGCGAGCGCGAGACGGCCATCTGCACGAGCATGGCCGCGATCGGCGCGAGGACCGCCAGCAGGATCATCGCGATCGGGTTCGACCCGCCCTCTTCGTCGTCCCGGCTTCGCCCGCCGAATATCGCGGCCCACTGGGCCATGTGCGCGAGGTAGGTGATTGCGCCGGCGAGCGTCGCGGCGACGGTCGCGATCAGCACGTCGCGGTTCTTCACGTGCGAGAGCTCGTGTGCCAGCACACCCTCGAGCTCTTCCTCGTCGAGGATCCGCATGATCCCCTCGGTGACCGCCACGACGGCGTGCTGCGGGTTGCGGCCGGTGGCAAAGGCGTTCGGCGTCTCGCTCGGGATCAAGTAGACCCGCGGCATCGGAATGTCGGCGCGCGTGGCGAGGCGATGGACGATCGCGTAGAGTCGGGGTGCGGCGGCCTCGTCGATGGGGCGGGCACCGTACGCGGCCAGCACGATCTTGTCCGAGAACCAGTAGCTCACGAAGTTCATGGCCAGGGCGAGGAAGAAGGCGATCATCATTCCTTGCTGGCCCCCGATGGCGCCACCAAGGAGAACGAGCATAGCCGTCAGGACCGCCAGAAGCAGCCCGGTCTTGAATATGTTTGACATGGTCGAAGCCTAGCAGAGGGCATCCGGCGGGTCAAATCTAGTCAAATGCCTTGACTTGCCCCCGTAACGGCCGATATACTGACGCGACTTGCGTGAAAAATCGTTTGTTGACGAAGAGTTAGCTCTCATGATCGTTCGAGTTCCGGATATAGGGAGTGAGGGGTTGAGCGTGACCGAAGCGGCCGCGCTTGGGCCAGTCTACCGAGACCCGACGTGGCGGCTCGATGGTGTGCGTCTCCACCTGGAGCGGGACGGTATCGACGTCTTCGTGACCGGGGAGATCCGGGCGGCGGTGTCGCAGGTCTGCGGGCGCTGCCTCGAGCCGTCGCCGGTGGAGGTGACGGCCGCGATCGATGTGCGGCTGGTCCCGCGTCCGGCCACGGCGGACACGGTCGAGCTCGCCCCCGATGACCTGGACGTCGACTTCTACAAGAAGGACGAGATCGACGTGGGCGCCTTGATCGAGACCGAGACGGCGCTCGCGCTACCCATGAAGCCGCTGTGCCGCGAAGGGTGCCTCGGGCTCTGTCCGGTCTGCGGCGGCAACCGGAACCTGGTTCAGTGTACGTGCCAGCAGCGGCCGCCAGATCCACGTCTGGCGGTCCTCAAGGACCTGGCCACGCGACTCCCCCGCTAGGAGACACCGCATGCCTCTGCCGAAACGACGCCATTCCAAGACGCGCGGGCGCAAGCGCCGCACGCACTACAAGCTCGCCGCACCGGCGCGTTCGGTGTGCCCCCAGTGCCGCGAGACCAAGCTGCCGCACCGCGTCTGTCCGCACTGCGGGTACTACAAAGGTCGGGAGATCGTTGCCGTCGAAGGGACCTAGCCGATCCCGTCGCCGCCAGCGATGAAGATTGCGGTGGACGCCATGGGCGGCGACCACGGCCCCAGGGTCGTGGTGGAAGGCGCGGTCGCCGCGGTCCGGGAGTTCGGCGCGTCCGTCATCCTCGTGGGCGACCGGCCGGCGATCGACCGTGAGGTCGTCCGGCTGAATGCTCAGGGCTTGGCGCTCGAGATCCGCCATGCCTCGCAGGTCGTTGGGATGGCGGAGATCCCGTCGCACGCGCTCCGGCGCAAGCGTGACTCGTCCCTGCGCGTGGCCGCCGAGCTCGTCAAGGAGGGCCAAGCCTCCGCCTTCATCTCGGCCGGCAACACCGGCGCCGCGATGGCGATTTCCATGTTCGTCATCGGGGTTCTTCCCGGCGTCGACCGGCCGGCGATCGCGGCGGTGCTTCCCAATCTGAGGAAATTCACGATCCTGCTGGATGCCGGCGCCAACGTCAATCCCAAAGCCGAGCACCTCTTGCAGTTCGCCGTCATGGGCCACGTGTACGCGCGGGACATCCTCGGGCTCGACAGCCCGCGGGTCGGGATCCTCTCGGTCGGCGAGGAGGAGGGCAAGGGCAACGAGCTCACGAAGGAGGCCTACGAGCAGCTGCGCGAGTCGTCGCTCAATTTCGTGGGCAACGTGGAGGGCCGCGACATCTACAACGGCCGGTGCGATGTCGTCGTGACCGACGGCTTCACCGGCAACGTGGCGCTCAAGATCTCCGAGAGCCTCGCCGATATGCTGGGCTCCATGATCAAGGAAGAGCTCATGCGGGACGTGCGGTCGAAGCTCGGCGCGAAGCTCGCGATGCCGGCCTTCGAGCGGTTCCGGCGCCGCATCGATTACACCGAGATGGGCGGCGCGCCGCTGCTCGGCATTGACGGCGCCGCTATCATCTGTCACGGTGCTTCACCGGTGAAGGCCATCAAGAACGCGGTGCGGGTGGCGCAGGAGTGGGCGAGCGCCGGGTTGAACGAGCACATCAAGGCTGCGTTGGGCGCCGAAGAGGCGCGCGGCGGCCGCGAAGGGGGGCGCGAATGACGCGAGCGAGAATCACGGGAGTCGGCGCCTACGCGCCCAAGCGGATCCTGACGAACGCCGATCTGGAGAAGATGATCGACACGAACGACGAGTGGATCGTGCAGCGGAGCGGCATCCGCGAGCGCCGCATCGCGGACGAGAACGAAGCGACGTCCGACCTCGCCGTGAAGGCGGCGCAGCAGGCGCTCGAGCGCGCCAACCTCGTGCCGGAGGACATCGAATTCATCGCGGTCGGGACGACCACGCCGGACATGTTCTTCCCCAGCGTCGGGAACATCGTCCAGCACCGGCTCGGCTGCCGGCGCGCGGGTTCCGTCGACATGCTGGCCGCCTGCGCGGGCTCGATCTACAGCCTGTCGATCGGCTCCCAGTTCATCCAGACCGGCAAGTACCGGCGCGTCCTGTGCATCGGCGCCGAGACGCTCTCGCGGATCACGGACTTCACCGACCGGGGAACGTGCGTGCTCCTCGCCGACGCGGCGGGGGCGGCGGTGCTCGAGCCTTCCGACGACGAGCGCGGGATCATCGACTTCGATCTCTACTCGGACGGCCAGTACTGGGACCTGCTCTACATGCCGGGCGGCGGATCGCGGCATCCCACCACGAAGGAAACGGTCGAGGCGCGGATGCACTACGCGAAGATGAAGGGCAATGAGGTCTTCAAGGTCGCCGTCCGCCTGTTCGTGGATTGCGCCGAGCGGATTCTCGCGCGCAACGGATTCACCGCCGCCGACGTGAGCCTGTTCATCCCGCACCAGGCGAACCTCCGCATCATCGAGGCCGCGGCCAAGCGCGTGAACCTGCCGATGGAGCGGGTTTTCGTCAACGTCGACCGTTACGGCAACACCGGCGCCGCGTCGGTGTACGTCGCGCTCGAGGAAGCCATCGCCGCCGGCCGCTTGAAGCGCGGCGACCTCGTGCTGCTCGTCGCGTTCGGTGGAGGCTTCGCGTGGGGCGCCGCCCTCATGCGGTGGTGACCACGCCGGAGAGGCGGATCGACCCGCTACCATGACCATCGCGTTCTTGTTCCCCGGCCAGGGCTCCCAGGCGGTCGGGATGGGCAAAGGGTTTTACGAGACGTCGGCCGGCGCCAAGGCGGTCTTCGAGGAAGCGAACGCGGCGCTCGGCTTCGACCTCGCCCGACTCGTGTTCGACGGTCCCGAGGCCGAGCTGGCGCTGACCGCGAATACCCAGCCCGCGGTGCTGACCGCGTGCGTGGCGGCGGCGACCGTGTGCGCCGAGCGCGGCCTTCGACCTGCCCTCACCGCGGGCCACAGCTTGGGTGAGTACGCGGCGCTGGTCGTCGCCGGCGCGCTCCGCTTCTCCGATGCAGTCGGGCTCGTGCGCAAGCGGGGCGAGTTCATGCAGGACGCGGTGCCCGTCGGGATCGGCGCGATGGCGGCGATCATGGGTCTCGAGCTCGGCGTCGTCGAGCAGGTGTGCGCCGAGGCCGCCCGGGGCGACGTCGTCGAGATCGCGAACGTGAACTCGGCCTTGCAGATCGTGATCGCCGGTCATCGCGCGGCCGTCGAGCGCGCCGTCGCGCTGGCCACCGGGCGAGGCGGGAAGATGAGCGTGACGTTGCCCGTGAGCGCGCCCTTCCATTGCTCGCTCATGGCGCCGGCGGGCGCCAGGCTTGCCCGCGAGCTCGACGGAGCCGTGGTCGTCGACCCCGCGGTGCCCGTCGTCCGGAACGTCGACGCTGGGGTGACCCGTACGGCGGGGGAGGTACGACCCTTCCTGCTGCGCCAGGTCGCCAGCCGCGTGCGGTGGACCGACTGCGTGCGCCGGCTCGCCGAGGAGGGCGCGACCGCGTTCGTCGAGGTGGGGCCCGGGCGTGTGCTGACGGGTCTGCTGAGGCGCATCATCGCGGGCGCTCGCGGCCTGTCGATCGAGGATCCGGAAGGTCTCGAGCGGGCGCTCGCGGCCGTCGCAGGTGCCGGGGCCTCGCCGTCCGAGGCGAGCCGATGAAGGGCCCGCTCGACGGGAAAGTCGCGATCGTCACCGGTGGCAGCCGGGGGATCGGCGCGGAGATCGGGGCGCGGCTGGCCGAGGACGGCGCGGCCGTGGTAGTCTCGGGGCGCGACGCCGACCGTCTGCAGCGCGCGGTGCGAGACCTGGAAGCGCGGGGCGGCGCGGCGCTCGGGGTCGCCGCCGATGCCGCGAGCCGCGAGGATTGCGAGCGGCTCGTGAGCGCGGCCCGACAGCACTTTGGGCGCATCGATATCCTCGTCAACAATGCCGGTGTCACGCACGACGAGTTGCTCATCCGCATGAAGGACGAAGATTGGGATCGGGTGATCGAGGTGAACCTCCGCGGCGCGTTCATGATGACGCGCGCGGTCAGCAAGGCGCTGGTCAGACAGAAGCACGGCGGACGCATCATCAACATCACGTCGACCGCCGGCGCCATGGGCAACGCCGGCCAGACGAACTACTCGGCGGCGAAGGCCGGGCTGATCGGGTTCACGAAAGCGTCGGCCCGGGAGTTGGCCCACTGGTCGATCCTCGTGAACGCGGTGGCGCCGGGGCTGATCGACACGGACATGACCGCGACACTTCCCGCGGCGGCGCGCGAGGCCCTGCTCGCCCAGATAGCGCTCAAGCGCAGCGGGACCGCCCGCGAGGTGGCCGAGATGGTACGATTCCTCGCCGGAGACGGGGCGACGTATATCACGGGCCAGGTCTTCCACGTCAACGGCGGACTTTACATGTAACTCATCCTATCCGTGGAGGTGACGGGTTCATGGCGAAGTCAGTGGATGAGAAGGTGAAGGAGATCATCGTGGAGCAGCTCGGGGTGGAGGAGGACGACGTCACCCCCACGGCGAAGTTCATCGAAGACCTGGGAGCCGACTCGCTCGACACGGTGGAGCTCGTCATGGCCCTCGAGGAACACTTCGACCTCCAGATTCCGGACGAGGACGCCGAAAAAATCGTGACGGTGGGCGACGCGATCCAGTACATCAAGGACAACTCGTAGACGGTGAGCATGCCACGGGTCGTGGTGACCGGGCTCGGCGCCGTCACGCCGGTGGGCAATACGGCGGACGAGTTCTGGTCCGCGCTGCTGCAAGGGCGCTCGGGCGTGGGGCCGATCACGAAGTTCGACGCCACCGATTACCCGACCCGCATCGCCGGCGAGGTGAAGAACTTCGACCCGCTGGACTTCGTCGACAAGAAGGAAGCGCGCCGGCTCGATCCCTTCCTCCAGTACGCGATCGCGTCCGCGGCCATGGCCGTCCAGGACGCCGCGCTCGACACTGACAAAATCGACGGCTCCCGGTTCGGGGTCCTCATTGGCTCGGGGATCGGCGGGATCACGACGCTCCTCGAGACGCACCGGGTTCTTCTCGAGAAGGGCCCCGACCGTGTGTCACCCTTCTTCATCCCGATGATGATCGTCAACATGGCGTCCGGACTCGTATCGATGCGCTTCGGCGCCAAGGGCCCGAACTCCTCGGTGGTGACGGCCTGCGCCACCGGGAACCACGCCATCGGCGACTCCTTCAAGATCATCCAGCGCGGCGAGGCGGACGTGATGATCGCCGGGGGCTCGGAGGCCATCGTCGTCCCCCTGACGATCGCCGGCTTCTGTTCGATGAAGGCCATGTCCACTCGCAACGACGAACCGGCGAAGGCCATGCGCCCCTTCGATGCAGACCGTGACGGTTTCGTGTGCGGCGAGGGCGCCGGCCTCGTCGTCCTGGAGTCGCTCGACCACGCGCTTCGACGCGACGGCCGGATCTATGCTGAGATCGTCGGCTACGGGATGACCGGCGACGCCCACCACATGACGGCGCCGGACCCCGAGGGCGACGGGGCGGCCCGGGCGATGACGGCGGCGCTGCGTGACGGCGGGTTGGACGTCTCCGCGGTCGGGTACATCAACGCGCACGGCACGTCGACTCCGTACAACGACAGGTTCGAAACGCTCGCGATCAAGCGGGTCTTCGGCGACCACGCGCGGCGCCTGGCCATCTCGTCGACCAAGTCGATGACGGGTCACATGCTGGGCGCCGCCGGCGGCGTCGAGGCGATCGCGACAGCGCTGGCGCTCCACCACGGCGTCCTGCCGCCGACCATCAACTACGAGACGCCCGATCCCGACTGCGACCTCGACTACGTTCCGAACCAGGCGCGCAAGCACGACGTCGAGGTGGCCCTGTCGAACGCGTTCGGCTTCGGCGGCACGAACGCTACCCTGGCGTTTCGGACGTTCCTCAGATAGGTGGACCCGCTCCGTGTCGCCGACCTCGAGCGGCGGCTCGGTTACCGGTTCCGCGATCCGAGGCTCCTCGAGCGCGCGCTCACTCACGCGTCGTATGCCCATGAGCACCCGGCGGTTACCGATCACGAGCGCCTGGCGTTCCTCGGTGACGCGGCGCTCGCGCTCGTCGTCGCCGAGCACGTCACGACAGCCGACCCGGAGGCCTCGGTCGGTGTCCTCACGCCGCGGCGCGCCGAGCTGGTGGCCGGCGCTCGGCTCGCGCGCTGGGCGATCGAGCTCGAGCTTCCAGCGCTCCTGCGCCTGGGCCGCGGCGAGGATCAGTCGGGAGGCCGCACGCGCGAGTCGATTCTGGCCACCGCGCTCGAAGCCGTGCTGGGTGCGATCTATCGCGAGGGCGGGCTCGACGCGGTGCGAGCCGTGATCGGCCGTTTGGCCGCGTGGTAGCCTGACACCATGCGCTGGTGGCCCATGCGCGCACGCCGTCTACCGGCACCGCCGCCGTCGGAGGACTTGCTCGTCGCCGAGGACCGGCTGCGCCGGAACGTCGAGGACGTGCTGGTCGTGCGCGACCGGCAGATCCGCGGCGGTGTCATCGTGTTCCGCGGCGTTCTGACGACCGAGCCCCGTCGGGCGCTCGACGTGCTGATCGAGCGCTTCCGGCCGCTCGGCTACACCCCGTTCCTGCGCCAAGAGGCGGACGCCGTCGCCGTCCAGGCGTGGCCGCTCGCCGAGACGGCGGTGTCCAGGCGGATCGGCGTGAACGTGCTGCTGTTCGTGGTGACGTGCCTGTCGACGCTCGTCGCGGGGCTCTCGTTCGCCGGATCCCCGACGTTCGACGCGTTGCGGTCGTCCCCGTCGGCAGCCCGATTCCTGGCCGGGGCGCCGTTCGCGGTCACGCTGATGGCGATTCTCGTCGTCCACGAGTTCGGCCACTACTTCACGGCCCGGTACTACCGCGCGGCGGTGAGCCTTCCGTATTTCATCCCCGCGCCCCTCGGATTCGGCACGCTCGGGGCGATCATCCTGATGCGCTCACCGGCACGGGACCGGAACTCGCTGTTCGACATCGCGGCGGCGGGTCCACTGGCGGGACTGGCCGTGGCGTTCCCGGCGATCCTCCTGGGTCTCGCGTGGTCGAGCGTCGTGCCGGCGCCGCCCCAGGGCTACGCGGCGTTTGGCGACTCCCTGCTCACGTGGGCACTCGCGTATCTGCGCTTCGGACCGATCCCCGCGGGGCACATGCTCTTCACGCACCCGATGGCCGATGCCGCGTGGGCCGGGTTCCTCGTGACGGCGTTGAACCTCTTCCCGGTGGGCCAGCTCGACGGCGGTCGGATCGCCTACGCGCTCTTCGGCCGGCACCACCGCGCCATCGGCAAGGCGACCGTCACGACGCTGCTCGTCCTGGGTGCCGCGTCGTTCCTCTGGAGCCTGCGGGCGGCGGGTGGCGATGTGGCATCGGCGATGGCGTCGTCGGTGAACTGGTTCGTATGGGCGGGCCTGATCTTCTTCCTCGTGGGCTTTCACCACACCCCGCCCCTCGACGACCTCTCGCCGATCTCGCGCGGCCGCCGGGTTGTCGGAGTCGTCTGCCTGGTCCTCCTCGTGTTGATGATCCCGCCCTTCGTCATTCATTAGTCCCCGGGAGGAGCCGCCGCTCGCGCCGACACTCTTGCCGGTGACCCGTTGCGACCGCTTTGAGGATCGCTGGCGACCTGCATCAGCGGTGGGGTCTACGGTGGGGATGCGGAGCCGCTCTGGCGGTGGGGGGCAATCGGGGGGAGGGCGTGATGACCGCTTGTACACGAGGCCGCTGAAGTCCGCCGTCCCCTCGAACCTCCACCCGGTGCCCTCGGGCGTGACGACGATGCGGTTGACGCCGATCCG
>JAHFDK010000115.1 GCA_023249095.1 Candidatus Rokuibacteriota bacterium
TCGTGCCCATGATTCACCTCACCGGTATCCGGCTGCCTTCAACCGTGGAAACACCTCGTCGCGGAACGTCCGCATCTCCTGCTCCGGCCCCACGAACGTCTGAAACGCCTGGACGTAGAGATTCGTCACTCCGGCGGAGGTCATCTCGACGATCCGCTGCGCACAGTGCTCCGCGGTCCCGACGAGGCCAAACGTGTCGCAGAGCTCACCGATCACGTCATCCGGGACGAACGACGTCGCGGCGATCGCCTGCTCCCAGTCGCGCGCGTGGGACAGATCGGGGTAGATGGCGCGGACCGCGGGAGGGATGTCGAACCGCGGAAGCGTGAGGCCGGTGTACGGGAGCCAGTGCGACCTTGGGCTGAGCAAGCCCTGATGCACGACGGTCGGTCGCGCCTGCCGACGCGCCTCCGCGGTGCTCTTCGCGATCCCGACGCGAACCGCCCAGATGACTTCGAGATCCTCGAGCCGCCGCCCGCCGCGCCGCGCGCCCGCTGCGAGATGGCTCAGCACTGCGGCGGCGATCCGCGGGTGAAAGCCGACCGACAACAAGACGCCGTCGGCGATCTCGCCGGCGAGCTCGGTCGCCTTCGGCCCGGACGCCGCCATCAAGACCGGGATGCGCCGCCCCGACGCGTACGCGAGGCTCCCCGACGTCTCGCCGAACGTCACGGTCTCCCCCGCCAGGAGGGCACGTAGCGTCGCGATGCACGCCCGCATCTCGGCGAGCGTCGCCGGCTTCCGGCCGATCGTGTGGGCGGACGTGTACCCCGTGCCGACGACCACCTTGATGCGTCCAGGGGCGATCTCCTCTACGGTCTGGATCGCGCTGGCGAGCACGGAGGCGTGGCGCGTGAGCGGATTGGTCACCGCCGGAAACAACGTCAAGTCAGACGTTTGGGCCGACGCCAGGGCCATCGTGACGAACGTGTCACGACACAGCAACTGGCTGTCGAGGATCCCAGCGCCGTCGAAGCCAGCGGCCTCGACGTCCTGGATCAGCCGGATCAGCTCCGGCATCGGTGCCGTGCCAGGAATCCGCAGCGAGACCTGAACGTGGGTCATGGCATGGGGATTCTACGGCGAACAGGCGAACCATGGCATCCTCTACCGTGCCGGGACCCAGATCTGCATCTGGCAACCAGAATATCCGCCATATCGGTTTCAGGGAGTGACGCGGCCGGCGACGCTTACTCAGCGCAGCAAGCGCCGAACCAATTTAGAGGTGCGAAATGTAGTGATGGAGGGTAAGGGATTCGATCAGCAGTCACCTAGGAATCACAATGATTTAGCGGATCGCACCCCGCACGATCCTGCGGCAGAGGGCACACCACGTCCCCCGGCGTCCCACGCAGAAGGCGAGGCCCCGTCTTCGTAGTCATGCCTCGCACGCTGACGCGCCCGCTCCTCGGCATTCATAATCGCAACGGCTCGAACCCGTATCCGGGCGTGCCGCGCTTTCGCCAGCGTTGTCAGCGATTTGGAACGTGTTTAGTCAACGCGAAAACCGCCAATTCTCACACGCGCAGTCGAACTCAGATCGTGGGGAGGCCGGCCACTTCCAGGCGGCGGGGTCGGGAAGATCGTGCGCCTGCGGGCCGCCGCTATTGGCAGGATTCTAGGCATCGGTTCGGCGGCGCCGCGCGCCCCTGGGGCGGGCGCGCGACTTCGCGCGAGCACCGGCCTTCTTCTGCTCGGCGAGTTCCCGCATTCGTCGGTGCACGAACTCGCGGGGGGACTCGCCTCGAGACGGCGTGGACGGGCCCTTCGCCGGGGAAGACTCGCCCGCGAGGATGTCGGCGATGCGCGAGCGCAGGGCCTGCGCCTTCCGCCGCCGAGCGTCGGACGAGTCCCCTCGGGGCATGCCTCAACGCACCCCGGCAATCCGGCGCACCTGGGCGCGGAGCGCCGTCGCCTTCGCCGCGCTGGACGTCCGTGCGCCGAGCGGGACGGGCATCGACCTGACCGCCGGCCCCATGGCCGCCCGCACGGCCAGCGTGCGTCGCGCCCGCCCCGCCCGATCCTTGGGGGTGAAGAACTTCTTCGGGATGCGCGTCTGGCCGTCGGTGAACTCGCGTGGATTCATCCCGCGCGACATTGCACCCAGGAACTCGAACTGGGGTGACGCCCCGAAGTAGGTCTGCTGCCACCACTCGCCCGTCGATGGCACGCGCCAGCTGATGTAGCCGCCCCGAAGGACCTGCCGTGGACGCTTGACCGCGTTGGTGAAGCTGTACCGGGTTCCCGCCTTGGCCGATTTGTCGAAGAACGCGCCCAGGTAGAAATCGGACACGACGATGCCGTCGACCTCGTAGGCGAAGGCCTCGGCCTCGCTGGGATCACAGACTTCGACGAGATACTGCACGGTGCCCTGCCCGGCCTTGATCGACGGACCCTGCCGCAACCGGCGGCCGTAGGGGTCGGCCAGCATCTCCAGGCACTCGTGGCTCGCCGTGAGCGACCACCCCGGCGCCCAGCGCACCAGAGCGAAGGGGCCCCACTGGTTGTCCAGATGGATGCCCTCGGCGTTGTAGGGGATGTCGTCACGCACGATCATGGGCCAGTGGCCCACGGGAACGTCCTCGAGCCGCACGAAGGCGTCCACCGTCGCCGGCCGTCGCCACGCCGGCACGAAATCGGTCAGGACCTGCTTCTGGAGCGCGGCGGCGACCCGCGTGAGATCGCCGAGATCGACACGGGTCGTGTCCCGAACGAGGGCGAGATTTCTGACGGTTGGCATCTCCGATCACTCCCCGCAGGTAGTGTCATCAGCCCCTGGCGGGATGTCAAGGAGCGTATGGCCGCACGATGCTGCTCCTCGGTCGCAGAAGTCGAGGGGATCAGACCGCGGGGCTCGCCCGCCAGCATCCAGTCGATGAGCAGGCGGTACTGCTCCACGGGGACGGCGCCGACCAGCGACACCTTCTCGTTGAAAACGACCGTGGGCAACGCCGACGCCCCGAACCATGCGACGGCCTCGGCGCGGGCGACGTCGATCCGCCTTGGTACCGGCGAGTCCGCAGTTAGTCTGACGCGGGAGCTTTCGGCACCCCGCATTGTTGTGTCCCAGCACGCCGCGACGGATGAGTTTTCAGAAAGGACACCCATCCACCCAGTTTTTGCCTTCCAGCAAGCTTTTCGTCGTGATCTCGCGCCCATCAAACTGTATGTTGCCGCGCGCTTGGTTTCCTCCAGCTCAAGGACCAGCCGCCCGAGGTCGTCATACTTCTTTACCGAGAGCTCGACTCATGGGCCGGCGCTGACGCCGTGATCGACGGGAGCGTAGACAGGATAAAGGCCCGGTTGACGGGTTGACGGAACCTCCGTTCTCAGCCTGTCCCTCGCCAAAACCTTCTCCGGCCGTCAAGTCGTTGATCTGTCGGTCCTGGTTGGCCCACAATCTCGGCTCGTGATCACGCTCCTACTCCAGCTGCTTCGGCTTCTCCCCTTTCTCTTCGGTGGTCACCGTCAGCTTGCTCTCGAGAACCTAGTGTCCTGTCCCAGAGATCCGCTGACAAAAGCGTTCGATGGAAGTGAGGATGTCGTCAGCGGTCTTGGTCCAAACGAAAGGCTTCGGGTTGCGGTTCGTGACGTCGATGTACTCGCGGATCGCGCGCTCCAGTTCGAGCGTACTACGATGCGCCCCCCGACGAAGCTGTCGATTCGTGAGCTCGGCAAAGAAGCGCTCGACCTGGTTGATCCAAGACGCCCCCTTGGGCGTGAAGTGGACATGAAAGCGCGGGCGTCGCAGCAGCCAGCGTTGGATCAGCGGCGTCTTGTGAGTTCCGTAGTTGTCGAGGACGAGATGAACTTCCAGCTCCTGGGGGACGTTGACGTCGATGGTGTCGAGAAACTTCCGAAACTCGATGCCGCGGTGACGTCGGTGATGCTCGGCAATGATCGTGCCGCTCTTGACGTCGAGCGCGGCAAACAGCGACGTGGTACCGCTCCGAACGTAGTCATGCGTTCGCCGTTCGATCTGCCCGGGCTGCATCGGCAGGATCGGCTGCGAGCGATCCAGCGCTTGAATCTGCGGCTTCTCGTCCACGCAGAGCACGACCGCCCGATCAGGCGGATTCAAGTAGAGTCCGACGATGTCCCGCACCTTCTCAATCAGAAGCGGGTCCGTCGAGAGCTTGAAGCTCTCACTGCGGTGAGGGCGCAAGCCAAAGGCACGCCAAATCCGCGCGACACTGCTGCGGCTGAGGCCGACCCGCTTCGCCAGCGATCGCGCGCTCCAGTGCGTGGCGTCGCTCGGCCTGCTCTCGAGCGTCAGCGTCACCGCCTTCTCCACGGCGGCGTCGCTGATCGTGCGCGGCGCGCCGGGCCGCGGCTCGTCCAGCAGCCCGTCGACCCCGCGCTGGATGAAGCGCGAACGCCAACGGCCGACCGTCAGACGGGACATTCCGAGACGGCGGGCGACATCGGTGTTGCTACCACCAGCCGCGCACGACAGGAGGATGCGTGCCCGCGAGGCCAACGCTTGCGCAGTGCTTCGCCGCCGAACCCAGCGCTCCAATTCATCTCGCTGCTCCGTGCTCAACACCAAAGCCGTCTTCGGTCGCCCCGTTCGCATCGCCGTTCTCCTTGTATCGGAGAACGCCGCAGTGCGCGATTTAGTTTCAATATCTCTGGGTCAGGATACTAGCCTTGCGCCAGCAACTCGGCGTCTACAAGCGAACGCTGCCCCGGCCGAAGCTCCGGCCGACGGATCGCCTGTCGTGGGTCGGGTTGGCCAGGATCTGGCCGGGTGGAGGCAGGCTCTTGTAATCGTGACACCGGACACCGTTCTGCGATGGCAACGGCGACGCTTCCGCGCGCACTGGACCAGGCTTTCAGGTCGCCCGACCGGAGGTCGTCCGCCAGTCAACGCCGAGCTCAAGGCCCTGGTCACCCGCATGGCCACCGCCAACCCACTCTGGGGTGCTCCGCGCATCCATGGCGAGCTTCTGAAGCTCGGCATCGCAGTGGCTGAGCGCCCCGTCTCCCGGCTGCTGCCGACGCGGTGCCCCCAACCCCCTCTCAGACCTGGCGGACGTTCCTCGCCAACCATGTCCGCGACTTGGTCTCGCTCGATTTCTTCACCGTGCCTACCGCTCGACTCCGGATCCTCTTCGTCCTCGTCGTGCTCGCTCACCACCGCCGCCGCGTCGTCCACTTCAATGTGACCGAGCATCCCACCGCCCACTGGACTGCCCAGCAGATCGTCGACGCCTTCCCGGACGACTCCGCGCCGGCCTATCTCCTACGCGATCGTGACCAAGTCTACGGCGAGCAGTTCCGGCATCGAGTGAAGGGCATGCGTATCGAGGAAGTCCTCACCGCCCCGCACAGTCCTTGGCAGAATCCCTTCGCGGAGCGCGTGATCGGTTCAATCCGGCGTGAGTGCCTGAATCACGTTCTCGTCCTCAGCGAGCGACACCTCCGCCGCATTCTGACCTGCTACTTCGCCTATTACCATCAGGCGCGCACACACCTCGCGCTCGACAAGGACGCACCCGACCTCAGGCCCATCGAACGCCCCGCGGAGGGCAAGATCCTGCAGCTTCCCGAAGTCGGCGGTTTGCACCATCGCTATCTCCGCCGGGCCGCGTAGTCTCCAGCACCGCCCGGGAGGGGCCTCCCAATCATAAACGCGCCCCCTCCCGCATCTTCCTTCCCCTATGGTCTTCCACCTCACTGGAAATGCTGCCCTACTGTGCGGAAGCGTCGATAACCTCGGACATCGACAGCTCACCGCCTCACCCTTATCCGATCCTAGCTCTTGACCTCAGCCCATGGGCCCGTCAGACGAGACGGAAAGGCCTGCGAACGAGTCGGGGGGAGGTTTTGGCGAAGGACAGCCTTGACCGCCTCGTAGCCGAGACCCAGGCGATCCATGACGCCCGGGCCGAGGTTCTCCGCGACCACGTCAGCCTCGCGCACGAGGCGTCGCGCGATCTCCTTGCCCTCGTCCGTCTTGAGGTTGATGACCGTGCTGCGCTTGTTGCTGTTGAGCAGGAGGAAGAAGTAGCTGTCGATGTCCGGGCGATCGCTGTACCAGAGACGGCGGGCGCGGTCGCCGTGCGGCGGACGCTCGATCTTGATGACGTCCGCGCCGAGCCAGGCCAGCATCTGCGTGCAGGCGGGACCGGCCTGATCGTGCGTGAAGTCGATGACCCGGATACCGTCGAGCGCCTTGCTCATCGTGTGTTCCTCCTTGGCTCGCGAGCCTACCGCAACGAGGGAGCTTGGCGTGCAGGCGCGCGCCTCACGAGCTTCGTCACCTGCGTGAGCCGCATCTCGGCGAGATACAGGTTGCCCTTCGAGTCACCCCACACCCCATGCGCCCCGGCGTCGACCGGGCGCCCGCGCGCCAGCATCTGGCCGTCGGGCGAGAACATGGTGATGCGCGGGATCTGGTCGGTCACGTACACCGTTCCCGCCGGATCGATGTAGATGTCCATCGGCTTGTAGAGATCGCCCCACTCGCCGTAGAAGTCGCCCTCGGGGCTGAAGAGCTGCACGCGGTTGTTCTCGCGGTCGGCCACGAAGATCCGATCGCGCGCATCCACCCAGATGCCGTGAGGCGTGGTGAACTGACCGCCACCCAATCCAGGGCCGCCCCACGTCCCCAGGTGCTTGCCGTCGACGGAGAACCGATGCACGGACGAGTTCCCGTAGCCGTCGGCGACGTAGATGTCACCGTTCCGGGCCACTGCCACGTCGGCGGGGTGGTTGAAGGGTGCGCGGAGTGCGGGCCGTCCCCGCTGGCCAAGGGTGAGCACGATCTTGCCCTCCGGCGTGAGCTTCAGGACCTCGTGCTCGTCACGATTACACACGAAGACGTGGTGGTCGGGCGAGATGTAGATACCGTGGGCGTCGCGCAGGCGGCCATCGCCCCAGCTCGAGAGGAAATGCCCGTCGCTGTCGAAGACGAGGATGGGCGGATCCTTACGCTGGTAGAAGTAGACGCGGTCGCGGGCGTCGACCGCGACGTGGCTCACGATGCCCAGGGTCATGGGCGCCGGCAGGACACCCCAGGGGCTGATGACGTCATAGACGAAATCGCCGGTGCCGACGACGAGGCCAGTTCTGCCGTTCGCCATGGTCAGTCTCCGTTCGCGCCCGAGCGATCGACGACCGGCAGCGTGGCGCCAGCCCGGCGGGCGCGGAGCTCGGCGCGAAGGCTGGCCGTGGCGGTCTCGTCGATCTTCCAGTGCTGGGGATCGATCACGACGCCGTAGTCCCGTCGCGCCGCCTCCACGCTGACGAGCTCGTTGCGTACGTCCCGGAGCACGCGGGCTGGCTCGCGCTGGAGCGGATCGCCCCAGCCACCGCCCCCGGGCAGCTCGTGACGGTACACATCGCCCTGCCGGATCGTCATCGTGATCTTCGCCGGCACCACGCGGTGCTCCGTGTGGGGGTTGATGATGTTCACGGAGGGCCGGCCCGGCTTGCCCCCGTACAGGCCGAAGGGACGGAAGGCGCGGCGGTCGGAGCGGACCTGGAGCACGGCCTCTTCCTCCACGAAGCGATAGTCGCGCCGGAAGCCCATGCCGCCACGGAACATCCCGGCCCCACCGGAATCGGCGACGAACTCCATCCCGAGGATCTCGAGGGGGTGCTCGGTCTCGATGACCTCGGCCGGGTGCGAGGAGAGGTTCGCGAACATGCTCGCGTTGCCGTCGAGTCCGTCGGCCCAGGGACGGCCACCCCAGGCCGAGCAGATGAAGTCGACATAGATGAAGGGTTTGCGATCGGCGTAGTAGCCGCCGATCGAAATGCCGGTGTTGCCACCGTCCGAGGCGGCGAACACGCGCTCGGGCAGCATCAGGGCGAGGGCGCCGAAGATGCAGTCGACCATCCGGAAGCCGGTGAGGCCGCGAGCGGCGGTGGCCGCGGGCAGGACGCAGTTGGCAATGGTGCCCGGCGGCGCGATCACCTGTACAGCCCGGTGGAAGCCATCGTTGTTCGGGATCTCGGGCGGGAGCACGGACTTGATGCCCGTGTAGGTCGCCGCTTTCGTGTAGGAGAGCGTGTTGTTGATGGCGCCCTTCACCTGGGGTGACGAGCCGGTCCAGTCCGCCACCAGCGTGTCGCCGGACTTCCGCAAGGTCACGAAGAGCCGGATGGGCTTACCGTAGTCGATGCCGTCGTCGTCGATCCAGTCCTCGAAGCTCCACTCCCCATCGGGAAGCTGCTTGAGGGACGCCCGCGTCATGCGCTCGGTGTACGCGATGAGCTCCTGCATGTAGGCCTTCACGGTGTCGAGGCCGCGCGTGTCGACGAGACGGAGGAAGGCCATCTCCGCGACGTGACAGGCCGAGAGCTGCGCGCGCATGTCGCCGAACACGCGCACGGGCACCCGCACGTTCTTCTCGATGAGGCGGAAGAGGGTCTCGTTGGGCTCGCCTGCGTCGTACATCTTCACGGGCGGGATGCGCAGGCCCTCCTGGTAGGTCTCCGTCGAGTCGGAGGCGTTGGAGCCAGCGACGCGCCCACCCATGTCGGTCTGGTGGCACACGGTGCCCGCGAAGGCGATCCGCTCGTTCCGGTAGAAGATCGGCTTGAGGATGAAGACATCGGGCAGGTGCATTCCGCCTTCGAAGGGATCGTTCAGACAGTAGATGTCGCCGGGCTTCATCCGATCGCCGAAGCGCTTGAGCGTCGCCCCCAGCGCGTCGGGGAAGGAGCCGAGGTGCCCGGGCATCGTGAGTCCCTGGGCCACCGTGCGGCCCTCGCCGTCGCAGAACGCCGTCGAGTAGTCCATGCCGTCCTTGAGCACGCCGGAATAGGCGGTGCGATAGATGGTCAGGGCCATCTCATCGGCGATCGAGAAGAGCGTGTTCTTGAACAGCTCGAATCCGATCGGGTCTCGGCCTATCGTGCTCATCACCTCACCTCAGATCGATGACGATGTTGCCATAGACGTCGAGCCGTGCCTGGGCGCGCGGCGGCACCACGCAGGTGGCATCGTACTCCTCCACGATGGCCGGGCCGTCCACGGGATTCGAGAGGTCCGGGCGTCGAAGGATGGGCGTCTCCTGCCATCCGTCGGTGGCGCCGAAGTACACGCGACGCCGGGCGGAACGCGTACCCGAGCCCGGGCTCGGAGCGAGGTCGACCATAATCCGGTCGGGGACGCGTGGCCGCTCGGGGATCCCATGGGCGATGAGGCGGAGGCTCACGAGCTGGACCGGTTCCTCGGGACCGGCGCGGTGGCCGTACACGCGCTCGTGCTCGCGCCCGAAGGCTTCTTCGAGCTCGGCGATGGCGCGGGGGTCGAGCGCGCCCGCGGTGAGCGGCACGGTCAGCTCGAAGGACTGGCCGTGATAGCAGAGGTCGGCCGAGCGCGTGATCCGCGTCGCGGCGCCCGTGAACCCCTCGGCGGCGAGTTGCGCGAGGGCGTCGGCCTCCATCTTCCCGACGATTCCGTTCACCTCGGAAAGATCGAGGTGGCGCGTGTGTCGGCGATACGTCCGCACATAGTGGTGCTCGACGTCGCCATAGAGGAGCCCGAAGGAGGAGAAGAGACCCGGCGCGGGTGGCACCACGATCCGTGTCATCTCGAGCTGCCGCGCCATGCCTGCCGCGAACAGCGGTCCGTTGCCCCCGAAGGCGAAGAGGGCGTAGTCGCGCGGGTCGCGGCCGCGCTCGCTCGAGACGGCCTTGATAGCGCGAATCATGTTCGAGGCGGCGATCCTGTGGGCGCCGTCGGCGGCGTCGACCAGGGCGAGGCCCAGCGGCCGGGCGATCCGCTCTTCGAAGACCTCACGAGCGCGGGCGGCGTTGAGCTTGAGGGCGCCGCCGACGAGGTAGCCCGGGTTCAGGTACCCGAGGATCACGTTGGCGTCGGTGATGGTCGGCTCGGTGCCGCCGAGGTCGTAACAGAGGGGACCGGGCGAGGCGCCGGCGCTGCGCGGTCCGACCTGGAGCGAGCCCCCGGCGTCGATCCACACGATGGAGCCGCCGCCCGCCCCCACCTCGGCAAGGTCGATGGCCGGGACCCGGAGGAGGTAGCCGCTGCCACTCAGGAGGCGCGAGCCGTGCATGATCCCGCCCCCCACCGAGTACTCGGTGGCGCGATTCACCTCACCGTCCTCGACGATGGAGGCCTTGGCCGTGGTCCCGCCCATATCGAAGGTGATGACCTTCGGCATGCCAGTGCGGCGGGCCAGGGCCTGGGCGCCGATGACCCCGGCGGCGGGGCCGGACTCGATGATGTGCATCGGCATCCGCTCGGCGCTGTCGGCCGTCATGAGGCCGCCGTTCGACTGGATGATGAGCAATGGCGCCTCGACGCCGATCTCGGCCAGGCCATGACGCAGGCTGCGCAGGTATCGACGCACGACCGGCATCACGTAGGCGTTGATCACCGTCGTCGAGGTGCGCTCGTACTCCCGGATCTCCGGCAGCACCTCGGCGCTGATGCAGAGGGGGAGCCCCGGCACCCGCCGCTCCACGATTTCCTTGATCCGCTGCTCGTGCACGGGGTTCGCGTAGGAGTTGAGGAGACAGACGGCGATGGCCTCCACGCCCTCACCGAGGAGCCGGTCGAGCACCGCGTCGACCTCGGCCGGGTCGAGCGCGCTCTGAATCTCGCCGCGGGCGTTGATCCGCTCCCTTACCTCCAAACGCAGGTAGCGCTCGACGAGTGGAACCGGCTTCTCCCACGCGATCTCGTAGAGACGGGGCATCCGCAGGCGGCGGATCTCGAGCGCGTCACGGAATCCGGCGGTGGTGATGAGCCCGGTGCGCGCGCCCCGCAACTCCAGGATCGCGTTGGAGGCCACCGTGGTGCCATGGAGGACCTCGACCACGTCGGCGCCAGCGAGTCCTGTCTCACGAAACACCTCGCGGAGGCCCTCGACGATCGCCCGCGCGTAGTCGTCCACGCTCGACGACACCTTCTTGGTGTGGACGCGCCCCTCCGGGTCGAGGAAGACGATGTCGGTGAACGTCCCGCCGATGTCCACGCCGACCCGGAAGCGCGCCATGTCAGTGCCCGGCCGCCTTCATCACCTGCGAGACATAGGCCTCGCCCCACTGCTGGCGTGCCCAGTCGTACACGGGCGCCACGGCCGTCCGCATCTTGGCCAGCTCGGCCGGCGCCACATCGTTGACCTCGATGCCCTTGCCCACCATGAAGGCGCGCGCACTCGCCTGGGAGTTGCGGCTCGTCCGGCGCGCGACGGCCGCCATGTTCTGCGACGCGTCCATGACGATCTTGCGCATGTCCGGAGGCAGCGAGTTGAGCCAGGACTTGCTGCCGACCACGAGGGCCAGCTCGAAGAAGTGTCCGGTCGTGGAGATGTAGCGGGTGACCTCGAAGAGCTTGGCGCCCAGGATGCTCGTGAAGGGCAACTCGCCGCCGTCGATGACCCCCGTCTGCATGGCGCTGTAGATCTCCGAGAAGGCCATGCCGACTGGGCTCGCGCCCAGGGACTGGAAGGTCTTCAAGGTGACGGGGGAGGCGATGACGCGCAGCTTGAGCCCTCTGAGATCGTCCATGGTCTTGACCGGCCGTTTACGGTTGAACACGTGCTTGAGCCCGTACTCCTCGTAGGCCATGATCACGAAATCGGTCTTCTCCTGGATCTTCGCCTTCAGCTCGACGCCGAAGGGTCCGTCCAGGGTCTTGTCCGCCGCCTCCGGGCTACCGAAGAGGTACGGCAGACTCGTCACCTGGATCTCCGGATACCACTTCGCGAGGTACTGCGGCGAGTTGACGTGCATCTGGACCGCGCCCGAGCGCAGCATCTCCATGACTTCTTCGATCTTGCCGAGCTGGCCGCTCGGGTAGAGCTCGACCTGGATCTGCCCGCCGCTCTTGGCCTCGACCTCCTTCTTGAACTCACTCATGGTGTCGGCCGTCGTCTCGCCGGCACCCTGGGAGTTCCCGAACCTGATCTTGTACTTGGCCGTCTGCGCCTCCGGGGCCGGCCCGGTCGAGGTCGCGAGCACAGCCGCGGTCAGGATGAAGGCGAGGGTCGCGATCTTCAGGGTCATGGCGTCCTCCTAGTCTAGCGAGCTCCGAGAACGAGGTTGGGCAGCCAGAGCGTGATGGCGGGGATGTACGTGATCAGACCCAGCGCCACCAGAAGCGCGGTCAGGAACGGCCACATGGCGGAGACGAACTCCTGCATCGAGATGTCGGCGATGCGCAGCATCAGGTACATCGTGAGGCCATAGGGCGGGGTCATCATACCGATCGACACGTTGAGGACAAAGACGACCGCGAAGTGCACGGGATCGATGTGGTAGGCGGCCACCACCTTGGCGAACAGGGGCGCAAAGACCAGCATGGTGGCGGTGACGTCCACGAAGAGCCCGATGATCAGGAACAGGACGTTGAGTAGAAGGAGTAGCACCCATGGGCTCTGGGTCAGCCCGGTCACGAACTCGATGAGGGCAGCTCCCACCCCGAGCACGGTGATCACGTAGCCGAAGACCCCGGCCACGGCGATGATGACGAAGATGGCCGCCGTATCCTTCAGGGTTGCCACCAGCAAGGCCGAAAGGTCACGCCACCGGAGTTCGCGATAGACACCGAGGGCGAGGACCAGCGCGTAGGGCACGGCCAGCGCTCCCGCCTCGGTGGCCGTGAAGACACCGCCCAGGATGCCGCCGATGATGAAGACCGGCATGAAGAGCGCGGGAAGGGCGACCAGGAAGCTCTGCACCGCCTGGTGGCGCGTGGGGAACGGCCCGCGCGGCCAGCCATGCCGGCGCGCCATCACGTATTGCATGACCATGAGGAGGAGGCCCATTACCACGCCCGGCACGATCCCTGCCAGGAAGAGCCGCCCGATGCTGAGATCGTTGATGGCCGCGTAAATGACGAAGGCGATGCTGGGCGGGATGATCGGCCCCATGGTCGCGGAGGCGGCCACGATGGTCGCCGCATAGTTGGGGGCATAGCCACTCCGTTTCATGGCGGGAACGAGGACCGAGCCGAGGGCGGCGGCATCGCCGATCTCCGAGCCCGTCATGCCGGAGAGGATCATCTCCACGACCACCACCACCTGGCTGAGACCTCCCGCGATCCACCCCACGAGCACGTCGGCCAGCCTGACGAGGCGAGTGGTGATTCCCCCGGCCGTCATCAAGTTCCCGGCAAGCAGAAAGAACGGGATGGCGAGGAACGGCCAGGAATCGACAGTGGAGGTCATCTTCACGTACACGACGGAGAGGGGAAGTTGCATGACGAACAGCACGAGCGCCGACGCGATGCCCATGGCGAAGGCGATGGGCACGCGGAGGGCGGCGAGACCAAAGGTGCAACCGAAGAGGATCCCGATCAGGACGGCCTGACTCACAAGGGATCGGAGACGGCGCCGATGTCCTGGGCAACCAGCCGCCAGCGCGCCCGCGCGTTCGTCGCGATGTGAAGGACCATAAGAGCGCTGCTGACCCAGAGGGCGCCGTCGAAGATGAAGAACGGGAGGCTGGTGGCCGGACTCTTGAGCACCAGGCTCTCGAGGAACAGGGGCAGACCCTTCCAGACCACGAGCAGCAAGAATCCGCCCATCACGAGATCGCCGAAAACGCGGAGCAGCCGCTGCGCGGACGGCTGGAGGCGGTCGTAGAGCAGGTCCACCGTGATGTGGTGACTTTCTCGTGTAATCAGTATCGCCCCCCAGAAGCACGACCACACCAGGAGCGCACGCCCGATCTCGTCCGCCCAGGCGATCTGCACCCAGAGGTAAAGGAGGAAGCGGACGACAACCTGGACTAGCACCACCACCAGCATGGCGGTGAACAGCCCGAGGCCGATCAGGTCCTCGAGCTTGCGCACGTACGCGGTCACCGGGCGTCCCGCGTCACCATCCGTCCCCACCCCGGCCGGCCTTCGAGGGCGCCGTCCCGCACCACGACGCGGCCGCGTACGATGGTCCAGAGGGGCCGGCCTCGGATACTCATCCCTTCGAAGGGCGTGAGCTTGCTCTTCGAGCGGAAGCGCTCGCCACGGATGGTGTCCTCATGATCAAGGTCCAGGATCACGATGTCGGCATCCGCGCCGACCTGCAGCACCCCTTTGCGCGGGTACAGCCCCCACGCCCTCGCCGGCGCGAGGCAGGCCCACGTGACGTACTGCGGGAGCGTGATCCGCCCGCGATGGACCTCGGTCAACATCACCGGCAGTGCCGTCTCCAATCCGCCGAAGCCCGACCAGGACTCCCAGATGTTGTCGGCCATCTTCTCGGCAGCGGTGTGGGGCGCGTGATCGGTGGCGAGCATGTCGATGGTTCCATCGACGAGGCCGGCCCACAGCCCGTCGGCATGACCCGCCTCACGAATGGGCGGATTGACCCGCAGAATGGGTCCGCGTGCTTTCATGTCCTCCGCGGTCAGAATCAGGTAATGCGGGCACGTCTCGGCCGTCACCTCGACGCCACGCGCCTTCCCAGACCGAATGAGGGGTAAGGTGTCCTGGCAACTCTCGTGCGTGATGTGCACGCGGGAGCCGGCTGCTTCCGCGAAGGCGATGACGCGCCCCACCGCGTCGACGGCGCAGACCGAAGGCCGGGACTCCAGGTGGGCGAGCGGGTCGCGACGACCCGCGTCGCGCAGGCGCGCGCTTCGCCGCTCGATGATGGTGGCGTTCTCGGCGTGGACTGCGACCCGCAGCCCCAGCTCGGCCGCGATCTCGAATCCCTCGAGCAGGGCGCCGTCGTCACAGTGGCCGATGGGATTGTTGCCCATGAAGCACTTCAGTCCGATCACGCCGTGCCGGGCGAGATCCGGAAGGTCCCCGAGATTCCCCTGCCCGAGCATCCCGTAGAGCCCATAGTCGACATGAGCATCGCGGGCGGCAACGGCCTGCTTGACCCGCAGGCCTTCCAACGTCGAGGTGGGCGGGTCGCTGTTCGGCATCTCCAGCACGGTGGTGACCCCGCCGAGGGCGGCAGCCGCGGTCCCGCTCGCCCAATCTTCCTTGTACTCGAAACCCGGGGATCGAAAGTGAACGTGCGGATCGACGACCCCCGGGATGACGTACCGTCCAGCGGCGTCAATGGTCTCGCGGGCGTCGGGCAGCGCTTCGTTCTCGGCCACCGCGACGATCACCCCGTCCTGCACGGCCAGTCCCGCAGCGACGATGCCATGGGGCGAAACAACCTTGCCCCCGCGCACCACGAGATCGACGGCCCGCTTCACGACCGTCGCCAACGTGTGCGCACCGCCGACGCGGACAAGGGATGGTGTCGGCGCAAGCAGTGCGCGATGTCGACGTTGCGACAGATCGAGATCCGGAAAGCGTCGTTGATGCACGAGAGGAAGGCGTTCACAGTGCGCGAGCCGAATATGGCCGTCAAAGCGCTTGTCATGGCCCTCGTATGGCCGTCGATTACCAGGTGTCAGATCATAGAGGAAGCCACCTGCTTCCACCAGCAGCCGACCGTCCTGGTCCCGCCCTCCGGGTCATCAGTCTGCGCAGCTGTAAACCAAGAGTCGGGCACGAAGTCTCGGACATCGCTTGCCTGGGTCGCCTCCACCCGGGCCGTGGCTAGGTCCTCGTCGGTGATGACGACGAATTGCCCTTTGGCGTACTCGTAGCCCTTCGCGATCTCGCCCCATGGCACCTCGGCGCCTTCAGCGCTGCACACCCGGCGATACTGGATAGGCGCCAGATCCGTGCGGTGAAGCTGGCGAAAGCCGATCTCCTCTGCGGAGTCGCCCGAGGGGTAAAGGCTCACGGGAATGGTGACGAGCCCGAAGCTGACGCTGCCCTTCCAGATTGCCCGAGGCATGGGGAAGTGTACCGCGGCGGGCGGCGCAAGGACCAGACGGCTCATCATCAGTCTCGCCCTCGGCACGGGCCGGTGATCAGCCGCGCGCCAGCGCTGCGGGTCAGATAGGTTCCACTCCCGCTGATGGATGGAGCTCAGCGCCCGGGCCTTGACCCGCATCGTTGAAGTCGGTGTAGCTGCACACCAGCCCAAAGACACGCTGGCGCAGCGCATTGGCCAAAGCGCCCGGTTAGGGCGTTGAGCGCCTACCGAATCGTCTGCGGACTGTTCCAGAAGGTGGCGTCGAGCTCCTCGACGTTCTTGTCGATCAAGGCTGCTCGTAGCGCTCGAACAGCGCGAGCACCTCGGCGACCGCCTCCGGCAGGTTGGGCGTCACGTCGATCATCGGGCTGACCTCCCGTGGCCGATCGTACGCCATCGACGGACGTCGCGGCGCCCCTTGAGATTCGACCTCGCCACGGTTAGCCTTGGGGTCGCCTGGAACGGCTCTGTCGAGGTGGATCAGTCGCCGTCGCGCGACGAACGTTCGCACGACTGCACAACAGCGGAGGCGAGGCATGCGAGCGGTGACCTTTTCCCAGTTGGGCGACCCCGAGGTCCTGCAGGTGTCGGACCTGCCCGAGCCGCAGCCGGGCCCGGACGAGGTTCGAATTCGGGTCGCGGCCGCCACGGTGAACCCGACCGACATCAGCTTCCGCATCGGACGGCAGCTGACCACGGCGCAGCTGGCCGAGATGGGCGTGCTGCCGCCCTACATCCCCGGCATGGAGCTGGCCGGCGTGGTCGATGCCGTCGGCTCGGGCACGAGCTGGCGCGCCGGGGACCGCGTGATGGCGATCGTCAATCCGCGCCGTCGGGGCGGTGGCGCGCAGGCCGAGCTCGTGGTGGTTCCGGCCGCGTCGGTCGCGCGCGTCCCTGAAGGAACCAGCCTCGAGGCCGCCGCCACCCTGCCGATGAACGGGCTGACGGTGCGCCTGGCCCTGGACCGGCTCGCGCTCAAGCCCGGGCAGACCCTGGGAGTCACCGGCGCGGCCGGCGCGGTCGGCGGCTACGCGGTCGAGCTCGGCGTCACCGAAGGGCTGCGCGTGATCGCCGTCGCGCGGCCTCAGGACGAATCGCTGGTGAAGCGCATGGGCGCGAAGACGTTCGTGC